>LJHD01000001.1 GCA_001983475.1 Candidatus Epulonipiscium fishelsonii
TACAAATAAGGTAGTTGACACTTTAGGAATGAACACTTTATTTTTGCCAGATATACAATATTACTTTCATGATATGGATCCAAATTGGGCCATTAATCATGCTTATAATATTTGTGAATATCTTTTTGATAAAGGTCCTATTTTAAAAAATGGTGAAAATGTTTGTGGAGTTAGTGATCAAGGTTTTGATAAAGAATTGCATTGGAGATGTACAGAAGAAACTTCGATTTTAGCACCTGAAAGACCTGTAATTAATATTCATACTGGACAATATGCTACAGGAAATAAATTTAATAAGTGTTAGCAATAGTTATTAATAAATGTAAAATAGGTAAAAATATTCTAGAAAATACGTTTTAATACTCTTGTTTTAGGCTATATTTAGATATAGCTTAAAGTAGGAGGGATGTAATATAAATAAGATTTAGTATTTTTCGCAAAATTCTGAACTGTTATTAATCTATCATGAAGAAGTATATCATTATAGAGAAAGATAGAAAAAGTAGCTTCATTGGTTAAATGTACTAATGAAAATAAATTATTCAATAGCTTATACTATAAATAGGAGATAAAATGGATAGTACAAAATTAACAGATTTATTAAATCAAGTAAAAAGCGGAACAGTAGAAGTTGAATATGCATTAAATCAAATTAAACAACTTGAATATGGTGAGCTGGGATATGCAAAAATTGATCATCATAGACAACTAAGAAACGGATATCCTGAAGTTATATATTGTGAAGGAAAAGCTTTAGAGCATATTCAAGGAATAATAAAACATATGCTTGAAAGGAATAACAATAATATACTATGCACAAGAGCAAATAAAGAAATATTTAATTCTATTTTTGAAGTTACAGATAAAGCAATTTATTATGAAAATGCAAGAATTATTGTTGTAAAGAGAGAAGAGTATAAAACCACTACAAAGAAAATTTTAGTTGTAACAGGTGGTACAGCAGATATTCCTGTTGCTGAAGAAGCTGCAATTACCGCTGAAGTATTGGGCAATACTGTGGAACGACTATATGATGTTGGAGTAGCTGGAATTCATCGACTTATTTCTAACACTAAGATACTACAAGAAGCAAATGTTATTATAACAGTGGCTGGAATGGAAGGAGCCTTAGCAAGTGTAGTCGGTGGCTTAGTGGATAAACCTGTTATAGCAGTTCCAACAAGTATAGGATATGGAGCAAATTTTGGAGGATTATCGGCACTGTTATGTATGCTGAATAGTTGTGCAAGTGGAATTACTGTTGTAAATATAGACAATGGATTTGGTGCTGCTTATAGTGCTAGTACGATAAATAATTTACCTAACTAAAATAAGAAAAAATCACAGATTTATTCATATTTTTCCTAAATTTGTGATTCATAAATAATGAGAAGAAATAGCTTAGGTCTTTTCTTCTCATTGATTTTTTAAATTGGATAAATATGTTATACTATACAGGATAATAGTCCAAATATTTATAGTTTTATTAGAATAAATTGACTAGTAAAAGGGCTGTTGATCCAAAAAGAGAAAGGAATAAAAAATTATGACATTATATATTGATTGTTTTTCAGGAATAAGTGGAGATATGGCTTTAGGAGCATTAATTGATTTAGGGATATCATCAGAATATCTTATTGAAGAGTTAAAAAAATTAAATGTGGATGGATATGAAATTAAAGTTAGTGAAAAATTTAAAAATGGAATTAGAGGCATAGATGTAGATATTATTATAGCAAATGAACACCATTGTGAAAATCATCCTCATGAACATCATGAAGAACATTCTTGCGAAAATCATCCTCATGAACATCATCATAGAAGCTATCAAGATATTAAAGAGTTAATTACAAATAGTAAATTAAATGAAAATGTTAAAGAATTAAGTAAAAAAATGTTTTTCAATATTGGAACAGCTGAAGCAAAAATTCATGGAAAGTCTCTTGATGAAGTACATTTTCATGAAGTTGGAGCCATTGATTCAATTGTAGATATTGTAGGTGTTGCAATATGTATAGACAAACTTAATATAAAAAATGTAATTTCATCTGCACTTCACGTTGGTACGGGAACAACTTGGTGTCAACATGGAATAATACCAATACCAGCCCCAGCAACACTAGAGATTCTAAAAGAAGGAAAAGTTCCTTTTTACTCTAAGGGTGTAGATAAAGAAATGGTAACTCCAACAGGTGCAACTATTGTAGCTACTTTATCAACTCAATTTGGCAATATGCCTGAGTGTAATGTAACAAAAATTGGTTATGGTTGTGGCAAAAGAGATATGAAAATAGCTAATATGGTAAGAATGATGATTATAAACGAAAAAAAAAAGATACATCAGTGTGGGTAATTGAAACTAATATTGATGATATGACTGGAGAAATGGCTAGTTATGCTATGGAAAAACTTTTTGAGAAAGGTGCATTAGATGTATTTTATACACCTATATATATGAAAAAAAATAGACCTGCCTTAAAATTAACTGTACTATGTAAAGAAGCTCAAAAAGATAAGTTGCAAAAAAATATTTTAAAGCATACCACTACAATTGGTCTAAGAACCTATAAAGTTGATAGAATTTGTATGAATAGAGAATTTGTAACAGTAAAAGTAAAAGGGCATAAAATAGATGTTAAAGTGGTAAACTATGATAATATTGTAAAATATATGCCTGAGTATGAAGACTGCAAAAAAGTAGCCCAACAAATGGATTTACCTATTCAAAATATATATCAAAAAGCAATTAAAAAAATGCTGAAACTAACGGAGGATTAGAATGATAAAAGTAGGAATAATAGGCACAAGTAATATTGTAAAATGGTTTTTGGAAGCCATAGGCAAAGTAAAAAATGCTGAAGTAACAGCTTTGTATTCTAGAACAAAAGAAAGAGGAATAGAGTTTTGTAATGAATGCAATCTAAATATAGACATAACATCTAATTATAAAACTTTACTAGATCAAGTTGATGCTGTATATATTGCTTCACCAAATTCTTTACATTATCATCAAGCCCAATTAGCTATCGAAAACCAAAAACATGTTTTGTGTGAAAAACCTGTTACTATTAATTTAGCTCAATTAGATGATCTAATAAAATTAGCTGAAGAAAACAATGTTATATTCATGGAAGCATTAAAGTTATTTGCTATGCCAAGTTTTCAAGCAATAAAAAATGGTATGGCCGAAATAGGAGTAATTAGACAAGTATTTTTTACATTTTGTCAATATTCTCCTAGATATGACTTGTATAAAAAAGGTCTGGAAACTAATATTTTAAGTGCAAAATATGGATCAGGGTCATTAATGGATATAGGTATATATTGTATTTATCCTTGTATAGCACTATTTGGTAAACCAGAAAGAATTCAGAGTAGTGTAACAATGTTAAATAATGGTGTCGATGGCAGTGGAAGTATTATTCTTACTTATGATGGATTTATAGCAACTTTGATGTATTCAAAGACTAATTACAGTGTAGGGTTAAGTGAAATAATGGGTGAAGAAGGCTCTGTTTCAATTGAACATATTTCTGCTCCACATAAAGTTAATTTGCATAAAAATGGAGAAGACATAAGATTGGATAAAGATTCTGATGTGCATCATATGTATTATGAGATACAAGAGTTTATAAACTCTATTGAAAAAAATAAGCTTTCAGATTTATATTGTCATAAAAATATGAGAACTACGATGAAGATTTTAGAACAAATAAGATTAAGTAATAATATTATTTTTGATGATGAAAAACTCGAACAGTAAATTTACACTTAGTTCTTGAAATATCTTGGCTAGTAAGCAGTTCTTGTTACCTGCTATTTACTAGCCTATTTTACTATTTATAAGAATCTTTAAATATTTTTAGGCTATCAGATTTTAAAACTGGAACCATATCAACTTTGAATAATCCACCCATAGTATCATATGCATTATCCACTAATTTAGGTAAATCTTCTTCTGTAATTTTATAATCAGACATTTTCAAATTATTAACACCACATGCAACTTGTAATTCAACAAGAGCATCAATAAAATCTTGTGGAGTGGTTGCATTTGCTTTACCCATAGCTTTTGCCATATTTACAAGCCTTTCATCACATCTTCCACTTTTTGCATAGTGAGAGTAAAACGCTTTACTAATTATAATTAATCCAGCACCATGAGGAAGTTCAGGGAATAAAGCAGACATTGCATGCGCCAGTGAATGTTCTCCTGTACATCCAGAAGTTGACTCAACCATTCCAGCTATAGTATTTCCTAAAGCCACATTTGAGCGCGCTTCTATATTTTTACCATCTTTTACAGCATCAGCTAAACTTTTTGTTATTAATTCAATTGCTTTAAGAGAATATGCATCACTAATTGAAGTAGTTGTGATATTCAAATATCCTTCTGTACTATGAAATAGTGCATCAAATCCTTGATATGCTGTTAAATTTGGAGGAACAGTCATCATAAGTTCAGGGTCAACAATTGATAAAACAGGGAAAGTTTTTTCATAGCCAAACCCAATCTTTTCTTGAGTATCTTCTTTTGTAATAACTGTCCAAGGATCTGCTTCTGTTCCTGTTCCTGCTGTGGTTGTAATTGCTATCATTGGAAGTGGATCAATTTCAACTGGTTTACCTTTTCCGCTACCTCCGTTAATATAATCCCAATAATTTCCTGGATTAGTTGCCATAACCGCTATTGATTTTGCAGAGTCCATACTACTTCCTCCGCCAAGTCCAATAATAAAGTCACAATTTGTAGCTTTTGCTATTTGTGCTCCTTCCATAACATGAGAAAGAATGGGATTTGGTAGAATCTTATCAAATACTTCAAATTCTACATTTGCTAACTTTAATTGCTTTTGAACTCTATCAAGATATCCATTTGCACGAGTTGATTTTCCAGATGAAATAACTATTAAAGCTTTTTTTCCAGGTAAATTTTGTTTGTGTAATTCATTTAATCTACCAGCTCCAAATATAATTTTAGTTGGTATAAAATAATTAAAATGCATAGAAATTCTCCTTGTAATTTAAATATTATAGTCGTATTACATTCATATCATAAGCATTTTAACTTAAATTGTCAAGTCACTGATAATATAGATTAGTTTATCAAAAACAACAAATCTACGTCTTGTGTGAGTTAATTGCATTAGAATTATAGTAAAGGTACTTAAAATAGTAGCAACTAAATTTAATTTATACTAGACGCAATTAGAAATTATCTCTAAAATAATCATTTAAAATAGTAATTTACAACTCAATTTGTATTGATTTAGGAGCACTATTATATTGGTTCTAAGGTCCATGGCCATGGGTTTTCCTTAATATTGATGTTACATGGGCGTTTCAGATTGCTTAAGTAGTTAAAGTATAATAAATAGAGAAGAGATTTATTCCTCTCTTATTTTATGCACTTTTTTTAAAAATTCACTTCCATGTTTTTTAAAGCTAAATAAAATTCTTAAAACACCTAATAAAAATGTAACTATAGTTAAAGCTAAAGGATACATAAAATTCATAGCAATAAATATAAAATATCCAAAAAAGCAAGCCATTGATAATGCAATTAAAATTAATGCCCAAAACCTTACAAGCACATCTTTATCGCTAAGATTCTTAAAATATAAATCCCAAGTTTCAGATGTCATTTTAAATGTATGTTTTTTTATAAAAAACGAGCCTAATACTACTCCAACAAAAATTAATGCTGTAAGTAAAAATATACCAGGTATCATTAAAATTAAACTAAGATATTTCAAGCAAACAACCTCCTTTACTAAAACAATTTTATGACTTTATTATATCATAACTTGTTTAATGTTTTTCGAATGTAATAAAATTGTTAAAATTTTATTACGCCCTTTCACAATTATTAAAATAAATCATATAATAAGGGAGGAAGGTTAGCCATTTCATTTTTATAAAAATTAAAAGAAGGCAGGTATATAAATGGATACAATATTAATGGATATTGCAATAATGTTATTAATGGGACTTGGATTTGAAAGAATATCGAAATGTTTAAAGCTACCAAGTGTAACAGGATATTTAGTTGCAGGATTATTACTTGGCCCATCAGTATTTAAGATAATACCAGCAACAATTCTTGGTCAATTTTCAATATTATCAAGTTTAGCATTAGGATTTATTGCATTTTCAGTTGGAGGAGAATTTAAGCTAAAATATTTTAAACGTGTGGGATTTACTCCTATAGTAATAGCCTTTACGGAAGCTTTAGGAGCAATGATATTTGTTACTGGAGCACTTTTAATATGTGGAGTGGATGTAACTTTTTCGATACTTATGGGTGCAATTGCAACTGCAACTGCTGCAGCCTCAACTATAATGGTTGTTAAGCAATATAATGCAAAAGGGCCAGTTACAGAAACCTTGCTTAGCGTTGTTGCTCTTGATGATGCATTTTGCTTAATTATATTTGGATTTGCAGTAACAATTGCAGAAGCTTTTACAGCAACAGAAAACGTTTCAATAATATCAACATTAGTACAACCTATATGGGAAGTTGGTGGTTCGATTTTTCTAGGAACATTTTTCGGATTTATTATGAAGTATCCTATAAAATGGTCAACTAGCAGAAATAGTGAATTATCTATTATAATAGCTTTTATTTGTATAACAGTAGCAGGAGCAGATTTATTAGGCTTTTCAAGCTTACTAACTTGTATGGCAATGGGGGCAACTTTTGCAAATCTAGATAAAAAAAGTGATGAAATTATGGAAATAGCGGATGTGTTTACTCCTCCTTTATATATGATGTTCTTTATAATTTCAGGAGCAGGATTAAATTTATCGGTTTTACCATCAATTGGATTAGTAGGAGTAATATATATAATATTTAGAGTAGTTGGAAAAATACTAGGTGCATCACTAGGTGCAAAAATTATGCATGCATCACCAAATATTCAAAAATATCTTGGCCCAACTTTAATTCCTCAAGAAGGTGTGGCAATTGCCTTGGCACTGTTGGCGGAAACTATTGTACCAGAATATGCAGTTCAAATTAGAGCAGTTGTTTTATTTGGAACATTGATTTATGGAATTATTGGTCCAGCAATTACAAAATTTTCATTAAAAAAAGCAGGCGAATTAACAGTTTAACTAAATCATTTATATGAATATAAAATCTATGATGACGCATCATTAGAAAATATTAAAGGCAACCAAATTGGTTGCCTTTAATGATATATTTTTATACTATCTACTAGTTTTTTTATATTTATAGTGTTGTTGCAAAAAGAAGTAATATTTGTGGATGTATCTGAATATGTTTGACCTTCAAACCCTGGTTGATTTTCTTTAGTTAAAAGTTCAATCTTATTATTTAATTTCATATAATCACTTCCTTTATTCAAAATAATAAGAAATAAAACAGTAATTACTTATTATTTAATTATATTTATATTATAAATATATGTTGGTATTATCACTTTATTCAAAGAATATGGTAAAAAAAATTTTTTTTATATGTTTTTGACTAAAATTAATAATTATTATATTAAATTAGCTAGACAGATTTTATAATATATTTTCTAATAATATAATTAGACCAGTGAAATTTGTCTCTTTTGCACATGATATTATAAATTCAATTTCATTTTGGCTGTGGAAATCATATATTTCTTGCAAAAACTCAAAAACATCCTCGGGCAAATTAGATATCATAATTTCTAAAAACTTAATCAAACCAGTTCTGTACCATTTATTAAATATTAGCATTTCGGTAAAAGTGCTTATAGTTTTATTAAATAAGTTTTGACTAAGATAACTTTCAGCTAAATTTAAGTATATTAATGGGACGGAGGCCACACTAATTCTACATTTTTGATTTCTTGGAAAATGTATTAAACTGTTTAAAGTAGCTTCTAAATATGGAATTGCTTCCTTGGAATCTTGCTTATCAAGGTAATACATGGCCATACTATAGTGAAAATCTGGAAAATTTGGTTCATATTTAATTGCATTATTATAAATTTTAATTATCTCTTCAATATCCTTATTTAATTTAGTACTAGAATACAAAAAATATGAATAATATTCTTTTAACATTCTAGAAATATTTTCATCATTTATATCTTGAAGTAAATTTAAATAATAAAAAGAATTTTCAAAATCTTTTTTAATAGCATATTCTCTGCCTAAATATATCAAAGATAGTTGATCGTTAGGATTATTTTCTACAGCTTTTGATAAAATAGTTATATTTCTATTTAATGTATCTTTTTTAGTTAGTTCTTCCTCACTATATCCTATATGGTATAATTTAATTTGATCTGAAGGCAGCATAACAGCATTTAAAGTTTTTTTAGTATTGGTCAAGGTTTCATGTATAGGACGTTTGTATAACAAATGAGGACTATTTTTAAATATGCGTAGATCATAGCCTCCTTTTTCACTTCCTGGTTTTATAGGATCAAAATTTATTCTAAATATGGCTATAGCTTCTTCTTTCATTTTTGTAACTTCTTTTATATAGTGTAATAAAAGAGATTGTTTCCCATCTTCTAAATACTCATCTGCATCTAAAAATATAATCCAATCTCCTGTTGCTTTAGATATAGCATAATTTCTAGCTTTTGAAAAATCATATACCCATTCAAAATAATAAATACTAGCTCCTAAATTTTTAGCTATTTCCACTGTTTTATCTGTTGAGCCTGTATCCACTGCAATAATTTCATTTACTATTTCTTTTACACTTAGTATACAACGTTCTATGTTATGTTCTTCATCTTTAGTTATTAAGCATAATGATATTTTCATTTATATTTTCCTTTCTTTCATGATTTTATCTATAAAATCCAATTCAGCATGATTCGTAAAATCATATATTTCTTTCAAAAATTCGATAACATCTTCGGGATTGCTATCTTTAACTAGATTCAAAAATTTATTTAAAACATTTTTGTCTGTTTTGTTGTAACTCAATAATTTTTTATAAGAAAGAATTATTTTATCATAGTCATTAATTAACATATATAAATCAATTAGGATTAAATATATTTCTGAAAACATGTTTATGGATACATGCCCAGAATCATCTCGAGGAAACTGCTTTAATCCTATTATTGTTTTTTCAAAATAATCAATTGTAGCATGGACATTACTTTTTCCTAAGTAATACAAAGCCATATTCCAATGAAAGTCAGGAAAATTATGCTCAAAATTTATTGCTTGATTATATATAAATGTAATCTCTTGTTCTTCTACTTTTAATTCCATCATGCAATTCAATAAATTCGAATAATAAATTTTTTCTCTATTTACAACTTCTACTTTGGTTATATCTTTTATGTTTTTTAAATATTTATATGCATTTTTAAAATCTTTTTTTCCAATTAGTTCACGACCTAAATATAAAAGTGTAATTTCATCACTAGGATTAGATTCTATAGTGGTTAGCAAAATCTTTAAATTCCTATTTATAGTATCTTTTTTTATAAGCTCTTCTTCACTATATCCATTATGATATAATCTAACTTTATCTTGTGGCAAAGCCATAACATTTAGATTGTTATTAATATGAACAATAAATTCATGTATAGGACGTTGATATACTATTTCACTACAATTTTTAAATGTTTTTATATGATAGTCTTGTTTTGTAAGGCCATCTTTTAAGTTATAATTTATTCTACAAATAGAAATTGCATTTTTATTAGAATCCTCTGCTAACTGAATACTTTCAACTAAATTATTTCGATGTTTTGGATCTAAATATTCATCTGCATCTAAAAACAATATCCAATCTCCTGTTGCTTTTGAAATTGCAAAGTTTTTAGCTTTCGAAAAATCATTTACCCATTCAAATTGATAAATTGTAGCACCTAAGTTTTTAGCTATATCCACAGTGTTATCTGTTGAGCCTGTATCCACTACAATAATTTCATCTACTATATTTTTTACGCTTATTATACAATTTGAAATATTGTGTTCTTCATTTTTAGTAATTATACATAAAGAGATTGTTTTATGTCCTAGCTTTTCAATACAAATTTCTCTTGATTTTTCTAAATTACCCTCTAATCTATAAGCTTGAGCTAATGTTTGATAAATTTGGGAAATATTTGTTATTAAATATATGTGGGTAGAGATTACTTTGAAATTATCAATTGCTTTTTCCAAATATTCTATAGCCTTTGTATATTGATTGACGACTGTATAATAATGAGCCATTATATAATTAAAGTTAGCATAGTTAGAATCAAAATTAATTGCTTTTTCATAGATATTTTGTAATGTATCTAATGGCTTATTAAGAATACATAGTGTTTTCAATAAACAAGTATAATACAAAGCATTTCTATTATAATTTTCATAAATACCTAAATCTCCTTCAATCAAAGATAAATATTTATAAGCATTTTCGTAATCTTGTTTACTAGAGAATTCTCTTCCTAAATAAAGTAAAGATAGTTTATCACTAGGGTTATCTTCAATAGTTTTTAATAATATATTTATATTTCTATCTAATTTTTGCTGCTTTGCTTCAGAATGATTGTAACCATCATGATAAAGTATAATATCTTCTTTACTTAATTGAACATCATTGATTTTTTGCTTTGTATTTACTAAAAGTTCATGAATTGCACGTTCATATCTTAAATAATTTTTATTTTTAAAAGCTTTAATATAATATGAAAATTTCCAATTTGTAGGATTCGATCCTGTTATTTGTTGTACATACAATTGTATTGCTTCATATCCATGTTCATCAACAAACCTGATTCTTTGTAATAAATTTTGGTGTTTTCCTTCTTCAAAATATTCATCAGCATCGGGAAATATAATCCAATCTCCGGTAGCCTTTGAAATTGCAAAATTTCTAGCTTTTGAAAAATCATTTACCCATTCAAATTGATAAATTGTAGCGCCTAAATCTTTGGCTATATCTATAGTGTTATCTATTGAGCCTGTATCTACAACAATAATTTCATCTATTATTTCTTTTATACTGTTTATGCAACGTGCTATATTTTTCTCTTCATTTTTAGTTATTACACATAAAGATATTTTCACGGAATTTCCTCCATATTATTAAATTTATATAATGAATATACAAAATAATCTATTAAATATCAGTTGCTTATAATTTTATTAAAGGCTGTTGACCCATAATTAATGCATTTTCTCTTGGATTTGTGTAATAGTTTTTTCTTATATTTTTTATTATAAATCCAAAGCTTTTATAAATATTTATAGCAATTTTATTAGATTCTCTAACTTCTAACGAAATATAATTTATATTAGTCTCTGTGCAATAATTTATCATGGTATCAACTAAACTTCTACCAATTTTTTTATTTCTAAAGTTTGGTAAAACTGCAATATTTGTTACTTCTGCTTCATCTAATATCTTCCAAAGCCCAGCATATCCTACTATTTTTGATCCAATTGTAGCAACCCAATAATATGCAATAGGATTTACTAAATCAGCTTTTACAGAATTATAACTCCAAGATGTGGAAAAGCTTTCTGTTTCTACCTGATATATATCATTTGCATCTAAAAAAACTGCTCTTCTAATATTCAATTTTAATCTACTATAATATAAGGATAGTACTCTATACTACCTTACCTTATTTTCCCTTTCATCTAATTCTCTTTCAGCCTGCGATTTCCTAATATATGATGGAATAAAACTATCAGCATCTGAAACTTTTCCTTCTTTATATAGCTTATTTGCTAGGTAAGCTAAAACTGAAGAATGCTGCATTTTTAAAAAACTTGGCATAAATTTAGCACTATCTTTTAACACATTTTTAATATGTGATTTATAAACATCTACTCCATCTCCTATAAATATTACATTCATTTCAAACTCCTCAATAATTTCAATAATTTTATCTATATCAATTACCGTATACTCAATAAGTCGCTCTAATGTCGTTTTGTTCCATTCATATAGGGTAGTATAAACTTGGTTTCGACGTGCATCCATAATTGGGCAAATTAAATAGTCTGTGAAAGGTACTCCATTTGCTAAGACATCTAGAGTGGAAACTCCAATAATAGGTATGTCAAGTGCTAAAGCTAGTGCCTTTGCAGTTGTTGCTCCTATACGTAATCCTGTAAATGATCCTGGACCACTTGTAACAGCTATAGCTTCAACTTCTCCTAAATTTAAATTTAATATACGTTTTAGATCTTCAAGCATAGGCATAATTGTTTGAGCATGTGTTAGCTCGTTACAAATATAATATTCACCTAATATGAGTTCATCTTTTATTACTGAAACGCTTCCAGCTAATCCAGAAGCATCTATTGCTATAATCATCTTAATTTCCTTTCACTAACCAAAATTTGTCTGTAGTCAAATCCTTGGTTTAAATCTTTATCAATGTATATCCAAGTTGAATTTTTAGGTATTACGTCTTCAACATTATTTGCCCACTCCACTAAACATATCCCATTGCCAAAAAAATAATCTTCATATCCTATATAATCTAGTTCACTACTATCTTCTATTCTATACATATCAAAATGATATAAAGGTAAGAGTATATTGTCATATACTTGCACGATGGTAAAAGTTGGACTAGTAATATGATCATTTATTCCTATTCCCAAAGCAAATCCCTTTGAGAAAATAGTTTTACCAACTCCTAAATCGCCTATTAAACAAAATATATCTCCAGACTTTGCTTTTTTTCCTATTTCTTTTGCTATATTAAAAGTATCTTCTTCTGTATAACTTTTGTACTTCATTGAATATTCCTTCCGTATTTTAACATTTATTGTTCTCTAAAATTCTGCTGTACAATATTAATCCATTTATTTAATGTTATTAAGTAGGAGTTGCTCTATAACTACCCTCACTTTGAAGTGGGAGTTTTTCAATTAATAGTATCAACTTACTAAGATTGCTAAGCCATCCCTATAGTCAATAGGTTCTTTACATCGTGAGTATATCATACTAGATTATTTTATTCAAGAGGCCAGATGCGATTCATCTCCTGCCTATAGGATGGGAGTATTCTTGATAAATTTAGATAAAAAAACTCCCACAAATTAAAAGTGGAAGTTTTTTATTCAATTATGCTATTTTTATTTTTTTTAGTACGGGATAAAGAGATTTTAACAAGACCATACTTGTAATTGATACAATAGTTCCTTTAACTATATTAAATGGTACCATCGAATATAAAACTAATGTTAATTTACTATTGATCGGATTAAAAATCATATGTCCCATATCAATAATCGCTTCCATTGGCATAAAAGCTGAATAAAAGTCTAGCATTATATAATAATTCATTAGTCCGCCAACAATACCCATTGAGATAACACCTAAAGTAATACCTTTTGTTACAGATTTCAGCGAATTATCTTTTTTTACTAATAACATAATTGGCAGTATGTATCCAATTGAAACTACCCAATTTGCAAATTCTCCAACAAATCCTGTAGAGCTACCAAAAAGTAAAATCTTTAATAGATTTTTTAGAGTTACTATGATTATACCTGCCATTGGATTAATTGTTAAAATTCCAACTAAAACAGGTACTTCACTAAAATCAATTTCAAGAAAGCTTGGAAAAAGAATTGGAAGTTTTATCCCAAATTGTAATAAAATTGCTGCAATTGCACTTAAAAATGCAATTTTAATCATATTTTGTGTACGCAAAATATTTTCCCCCTTTTTAAATATATAAAAAAGCAACCCATTCTTTTCTTTCCAAGGGTTGCTAGTAAAATATTTGCACGTACAAATATTACTATCCTTCTCCCATCCAGACTATACTGTCGGTTTTGGAATTTCACCAAATCAGTGCTAACGCACTCACGGACTATCACCGTCGGTGAGGAATTTCACCTCGCCCCGAAGAATTGAATTACTTTTTATTAATTATACTCTATGGAACTTGTTTTTGGCAATATATTTTTTAAAAATTTTTTTGTACATAAATTCAACTTCGAACTAATCTATTGAAAATTTTGATGTAATTTGATATAATCATTTTTGTACATAATGATAACGGATTAAAAGTAAAACATAACAAAATTTATTATGAAGGGATTAAATAATGAGAAGAAAATTTATGGCTTTAGCTTTCGTAAGTATGATGAGTGCTTTTGTATTTACAGGATGTGGAAGCGAAGAAAATGCTGTTGAAACAGGAACACCTTCAAGTAACATAGAAAAAGTTAAAGTAGGCATGGTAACTGATGCTGGTACAATTGATGATAAATCTTTTAACCAAGGCACTTGGGAAGGAATTGATGAAGCATCTGAATTATATGGGTTAACCCACAAATACCTCAAACCCTTAGGAACAACACATGCGGATTACATGAAAGAAATTAATAATCTTTATGATGCAGGATATAATTTTATAATAACACCAGGATATAAATTTGAAACAGCAATTTATGAAGCACAAAATAAATACGATGATGTAAATTTTGTATTAATTGATGGATCACCTCTTGATGAAGCAGGCAATTATGTTGTTGGAGACAATACTGTAGCTATATATTTTGCGGAACATGAAGCAGGATTTTTAGCTGGAGTAGCAACGGCTGTTCAACAACAAACAGGAGATGTTGGATTTATTGGTGGAATGGAAATTCCAGCAGTACAAAAATTCAATTGGGGCTTTCAACAAGGAATTACATATGCAAATGAAAATTTAAAAACAGATATTCAAATGAAAGAAGAAAACGTTGTTTATCAAGGAAGCTTTGACAATGTTCCTGCTGGTCAACAAATTGCAGCTCAAATGTATGATAAAGGGGTAAAAACCATATTCTGTGCTGCAGGAGGAGTAGGAGTAGGAGTAATAACAGAAGCAAAAGAACGTGCTATTGTAGGAGATGAAGTATGGGTTGTTGGCGTAGATGTTGATCAATATAATGATGGGTTATATGGAGACATTCCAGAAGAAGTTACTGATGAAACTCCTGGAACATCTGTAGTTTTAACATCTGCAATGAAATACCTTGGCAATTCTGCAATTGATATGATTACAGCACAAATTAATGGGGAATTCCCAGGAGGATCAACTCTTACTTTAGATATTAAAACTGATAGTGTAGGTCTACCTGAAAAGAATTATAACTTAAGTAATGAAACTTTAAATATCGTAAATGAAGTTACTAACAAAATCGCAAGTGGTGAAATTGTAGTTATGAGTGTAAATGATGGTAGTTTAATAAAATAATATTTATTATAAATTTAAAAGACGGGTAACCGTCTTTTTTTACTAAATTGTGATAAATAAATGTGTATTAGTGTAAATATACAATAAATACTAATTTATTAGTGTTTTTCTGTCTTAAATGTTACACAGCTATGAATTTTAGTAAGGAGGGTTTTAAATGGAATATGTTATTGAAATGCTAAATATTCGTAAAGAATTTCCTGGAATAATAGCAAATGATAATGTGACATTATGTTTAGAAAAAGGTGAAGTACATGCTTTGCTCGGCGAAAACGGGGCTGGAAAGTCTACGCTTGTGGGAATGTTATTTGGAATGTATCGACCTGATGGCGGAGTAATCAAAGTTCAAGGGAAAGCAGTAAAAATATCAAACCCAAATGTAGCAAATGAATTAGGAATAGGAATGGTGCATCAACATTTTAAGCTGGTGCATAATTTTACTACTACAGAAAATATTATTTTAGGTATTGAGCCTAAAATTGGTTTTAGTGTGGACACCAAAAATGCTGCTATACGAGTAGGAGAACTTTCAAGACAATATGGTTTAGATATAGACCCATATGCTAAGATTGAGGATATTTCTGTTGGTATGCAACAACGTGTAGAGATATTAAAGATGTTATACCGCAATGCTAATATTTTAATATTTGATGAACCTACTGCTGTTCTTACTCCATATGAAATTGAAGAATTACTTAAAATTATCAGGAATCTTACTAATGAAGGAAAATCTATTATAATTATAACTCATAAGTTAAAAGAAATTAAAGCAGTTGCAAAACACTGTACAATAATTAGAAGAGGAAAATATATCGGTACAGTTAATGTTGATACTACAACTGAAGCAGAAATGGCAACCATGATGGTTGGTAGAGAAGTTACTTTTAAAGTAGAAAAAACTCCTGCTGTGCCAAAAGATATTGTTCTAAATGTAAAAGATTTAAATGTTATGAATAACAAGAAGGTATTAGGACTTAAAAACTTTAATTTAGAAGTTCGTTCAGGTGAAATTGTAGGGATTGCAGGAGTTGAAGGCAATGGACAAAGTGAACTTGTTGAAGCAATTACAGGGCTTAGAAAGATTGAAAGTGGCGTAATTTTCCTGAAAGGAGATAATATTACAAAGATACCAATTCGTGAACGTATAAAAAAAGGAATTGCCCATATTCCTGAAGATAGACATAAGCGTGGGTTAGTTTTAGACTATTCCCTTGAAGATAACATGGTTTTAGAAATTTATAATCAACCTCCTTTTGCTAAAAATGGTCTTCTTAAGAAAAATAAAATAAGAGAATATTCAAACAAAATTTTAAAAGAATTTGATGTTCGTTCAGGTGAAGGTGGAAAATCTATGGCACGTTCACTTTCAGGTGGAAACCAACAAAAAGCTATAATTGGACGTGAAATTGAACTAAATCCAGATTTGCTAATAGCCGTCCAACCCACCCGTGGATTAGATGTTGGTTCAATTGAAAATATTCATAAGCGTATTATTGCACATAGAGATAGTGGCAAAGCTGTTCTTCTTATTTCATTAGAGCTTGATGAAATTCTTAACGTCTCTGACAGAATAGCTGTTATAAATCATGGAAATTTAATAGGCATTGTTGAAGCAAGTGAAACTGATGAAAATGAGATAGGACTTATGATGGCTGGAATAAATAAGGACGGAGGTAGCGATATATGAAAAAGTGTATAATTTCTCTAATCTCAGTATTTCTAGGACTTGTAGCAGGAGCATTTTTGATGTGGGCTTCTGGACATAATCCTGTTGAAGGATTTGTTTATCTTGTACAAGGAGGAACAAAAAGTATTTCACGTATAGGGGACACAATAGCAACAGCTGGGCCACTTATTTTGACTGGACTTTCTGTAGCTTTTGCATTTAGAACAGGACTATTTAACATAGGGGCTTCTGGTCAAATGTTGTTTGGTGGGTTTTGTGCTACAGCCGTAGGATTAACATTTGATATGCCAAGACCTTTATTATTGCTTAGTATGATTATTGTTGGAGCAATTGGTGGAGGTATAATAGCATTTATCCCTGGACTTTTAAAAGCAATGTTTAATGTTCATGAAGTAGTTTCAACTATAATGATGAATTGGATTTCTTATTGGGTTGTATACTATACAATTCCTGCTTATTTTAAAGGAACAATGGAAACTGAATCTGCAAAATTACCTGCAACAGCTACTTTGAAATCTGCTTCTTTTTCTAAAATGTTTGATGGATCATATATAAACTTAGGAATTTTAATTTCCATTATATCTGTACTTGTAATCTGGTTTATACTAGATAAAACTACTTTTGGATATGAACTTAAAGCTGTAGGATTTAGCCGTTTTGCTGCTGAATATGCTGGAATTTCTGTAAATAAAAGTATTATTAGCTCTATGGTTATTTCAGGAGCACTTGCAGGACTTGCAGGAGTTATTCACTATACTGGTAATGCATCTTCAATACAAATTGGTGTCTTGCCTTCACAAGGAATGGATGGCATAGCAGTTGCTCTTCTTGGTGCAACAACTCCAATAGGTGTTTTATTTGCAGCTTTATTTTTTGCTTTGTTACATGCTGGACGTGGGTTTATGGGTGCAATGACAGAAATTCCTCCAGAAATTGCAGATACCATTATTGCGACAATTATATACTTTGCAGCTACAAGTGTTCTTATTGAAAGAATAATTGACAATGCTAAAAGAAGAAAATCTGCTAAACTTGAAATGAAGGAGGAAAAATAGATGGATATTATATTTCAAGTATTTCCTTATGCAATAGCATTTACTATTCCGTTATTAGTTACAGCATTGGGTGGTTTATATTCTGAAAGGAGCGGAGTCGCTAATATAGCACTGGAAGGATTAATGATTATTGGGGCATTTAGTAGTGCCTTATCTCTTAAACTTTTACCAAATAATATGTTATCAGTATGGATAAGTTTAGGAATAGCCACTATTGCAGGAGCATTGTTTTCAATTTTGCATGCATTTGCTAGTGTAAATTTAAAGGCAAACCAAATTATTAGTGGTACTGCAATAAATATGATGGCAGGAGCATTGACTATATTTCTAGCTAGAAATATTACAGGTAGTGGAAATATTCGTATTCCAGGAGGATTTATTAAGGTTGATATCCCTATTTTAAGCGATATTCCAATTGCTGGACCATTATTTTTTCAAAACACATATTATAGCACTTGGCTTGTGCTTTTAATTCTTATATTATTTAGCTTTGTCCTTTATAAAACTAAGTTTGGATTAAGATTACGTGCTTGTGGAGAAAATCCTCATGCAGCTGATGCTGCTGGAGTAAATGTTTCCTTTATGCGTTATTGGGGAGTTATGCTTTCAGGAGCATTATCAGGGCTTGGTGGAGGAATATATCTTGTGACATTCTCAAAGGAATTTAATGGGAGTGTAAGTGGATTTGGATTTTTAGCTTTAGCAGCGTTAATATTTGGTCAATGGAAACCACTTGGTATTTTAGGGTCTACTTTATTTTTTGGATTTGCTACAACTATATCCAATGTTTCACAAGTTATTCCAGAGCTTGCTGTTATTCCACCTATGTACTTAAAAATATTTCCTTATATAGTTACTCTTATAGCACTTGTTATATTTTCTAAGTCATCCCAAGCTCCAAAGGCTTCAGGTGAACCTTTTGATCAAGCAAAAAGATAATAATATATTATCATATATTGAAAGGGCGAACAATGTTCGCCCAATTTTTGTGCCTTAATATATATCACTTCTGTCCTTTCGTTCACATTACCTAATATCGTCATAAAAACTAAACCCACATCTTCGTTTACTTGATATTTTATTTTTACATAGGTTGTTGAACAATTTGTTTAGCTTGGAATTTCCATAAAAGGTAAAGTACTATCCTTTTATATAGTGTTATAACCATAATGGAAAAACCCATTTAGTCTTTTTCCATTATCATGAAGAGAACAACTTGTACAGTTGATTTTATAGTTTTGCACCTATTATATCAAATTTTAATGTTTCTTTTTATACTTTTTTATTCATGATAATAGATTTAAGAACAACGTGATTAAATCTGTTATTTATTCAACAACATCTTTTTTATAGCTATTATAAATTTCGCTACAAATACGTCCATCTTTTAAAATTTGTTCCAGTTCATCTGCATTGTTATTTTCTAAAGCATTTTTAACATTTGTAATGTTTTCTAAAAGAATACTTATTTCTTTTAAAAGATGTTGTTTATTTAACATGAACAATTCGGTCCACATTTTTTCGTTTAAGCAAGCAATTCTTGTCATATCATTATAGCTTCCGCCACAAAAATGCATATAATCAGGAGGAAGTGATGTTTTAACATAGCTATTTGAAACAACATGTGCAAGCTGAGAAGTATGAGCAATTAATTTATCATGTGTTACTTTGTCACATACCTTAATATATCCAAATCCTAATTGTTTAAATAAACTTGACATATCACTAATATTTTGCTCAGTTGATGCTTTAGTTGGAACTAAAATCATATTAGCCCCATGATAAAGTTCTGCAAAGGAACGTTCAAACGAACCTTTTTCAAGACCAGCCATAGGATGTCCCCCAACAAAATTGATATTATGTTGACATGCTAAATTCTCAATATCATTAATTAACTCTGTTTTTATTCCAACCAGATCCACTACAAGCGTAGAAGGAGTTAATTGAGGAATAATATTTTTTAAATAATCAATAGATTTTATAGGATACATACTAACAATTACTAAGTCGATTTTAGTAATATCATCAAGTATAAAATCTATAGTTTTATCATTTAAAGCCATTTGTTCAACTTGTTTAACTTGGTCATATCCATAAACCACAAAATCTGTATATTTTTTTAAAGCTTTTGCTATAGAACCGCCAATTAAACCAAGTCCAGCTATAAGAACATTTTTCATTCAAATACCTACTCTTCCATCTTAAAAATTATAAAGGTAGTTTTGTTACCTTTTATATCTTGCATATTTTCTTTTACTAAAGTTAACTCCTTGCTTGTTCCTGCTTCTTTCGAACATATAACTCCTGTATCTGATGACAGTTTACTTTCTCTTAAATATATTGCACCCAATGCAGTATCTTCAAGTTCAATAATTTCTGCATCTGGAAACATTACTTTTAAAGTGTTTTGACATTGCTTAATTGCTTGAACATGTGAAGCTATATTTTTAATTTTAATATCATCATTTAATTTAAAAAGACAATGATTAATTTCCAAGTCTAAATTGGAAAGAATATTATAATTAATACTTTGTAAAGCTTGCACACTTTCTATAACATCTCCTACCGTAGAGTTTTTTATAGCAATAACACCATAATTTATTTCTTTATTTGCTAAAGCTTCAACTACGCTTTTTGAATTTACTAGTGGAACTAATTCAACATTTAAAAATTCCATTTGTTTAATAAATTTTTTTGTTGCATATTCAGAATTACTATACTGAATTCCTTGATAACCTATTTTCACTTTACACCTCATTTGTATTTTTAATTCTAAGCTCTTTGGCCTCAGATTTTTTTGTAATTTTAATAATTTATATAAAACAAAGAATCTAGAAAATATCTAGCTTCTTTATTTGTAAAGATTATACCCCTTCACATATAGAATGTTGATCTTTGGGATCCCATTCACCAACACTCTTAGAAACAATCAAGTTTGCTATTAAATCGCCTTCTACATTGATTGTTGTGAAAGCCATATCTAATAAACGATAAAATCCACTAATTGGACCCATTAAATCAAATGGTAATCCTACAATTGACAGGAATGATGCACCTAAAACAATCCCTCCACCTGGAATGCCAGGAGCTGCCATATTTAATAATGTTGCAGTTACAATTATAAGTGCCAATGTAGGAATTGATAGATTTAGAGAATAAAAGTCTGACACAAATATTGCCAAACAGCAAAATGAACAAGCTCCTCCACACATATTTATTGTACTTCCTAAAGAAAGGGTAAACTGCGAAATTCCTTTTGGTGCATTTAAATCATCTACACAAGCTGATAAAGTTGTTGGAAGTGTTGCTGCTGAACTTGTTGTTGACATACTTACAAGAGCTACTTTTCCACAAGCTTTTAACAACTTCATTGGGCTTATCCCTGTATAAATACAAGTAGGAATTACCATTACTATAATAAATACTAAAATACAGGCTAACCAACAAGTTAAAATATATTTTGCTAATACACTAAATATTCCAACACCATATTGTGCAACAGAAAATGCCATTAGAGACATTACCCCAACTGGTGAAAGTTCCATTATGTAGCCAAGCATTTTAAATAAAGCAAGTGATAAACTGTTTGCAAATTCAATAACGGGTTTACCTGCTTCTTTACAACTTAAAACTGCAATAGCTAAAAATATCATAAATAGTATAACAGGTAAAGTATTGCCATCTGCACAAGCTTTTATAATATTTGTAGGAACAATATTTAATAAAAAACTTGAAACTGTTGGCGTGGTTATTGCACCTTCATATACAGGTGCATTTGTAAATGTTGCGCCAAGCCCTGGCTTCATAATATTTGCAACACTTAAAGATACAATAGCTGAAGCAACAAACATTATAACATATAAAAAAACTGTTCTAAAACCTATTTTTTTAAGTAAAACTCCATCACTTATATTTGCAATCCCACAAAATACTGCAACACTTACAATTGGAATAATCATAAGTTTAATTAAGTTTAAGTATATATCTCCAATAACCTTTGTTTTTATACTTATTTCTGGCAAAATTGCTCCAAACAAAATACCTAAAGCAAAACCAATTGCCACTTTTAAAAATAAATTATTCTTTTTCATTTTTTACCTCCTTGCTTATTTTTTTATTAAAAATATAACCTCATATTGAGATTCTATTTAACAATATTGTAATTAAATTTGGACTACTTGTCAAATATGTATCATCCGAAAAGTTTAAATTTAATAAACTTGACACTATTAGTATCAAAGAATTCCTCTAGTTGCGCTGGGTTAAAAAGAATTTTATATCCCGCTTCATTTATAAGATGAACTGGTTTATTTGTATATATAGCCTCATGTTTATCTGGAACCAAAGTTAATATTGGATAACATTTATCTTTTTCAAATTGCATAAGAGGCTTAATATTAGTAGAAAATTTGTCTTTTTTGCAACGGATTATGTAATAATCAAAACTATATTTTTGCATAAGCAATACCTCCTATCTACATTTATCTTTAATTAATATGAAAATAAGAAATTTATTATTACTAGATTGTTGAATAACTAAAATTAATAATGTCTTTATTTTTAGGATATTTTAATAGGTTGTTAAATAACTAAAAAATGCAGCTAAATTTACTTAATATACTAAAGTAACTTTAACTACTTAAAATATAAAACTAATTAAAAAAAAAGAGCTGATTATTTCTTGTTTATAGGATATGACATAAATTTAGCGATAAGGTTTGTTAGAATATACTTTAAAAAAAGTTAGTTGTTTAAATAATATAAGGCTAGTATTAAATACTAGCTCTTAAACAACAACTAATTTGTTGCATCAATATTTTTTATATTAGAATATTTTGTTGCTTTATTCTTCTATTGATTTTTCTGGTCTTGGTGGTCTTGGTAAAAGTGCTTTATGAGATAAATTAACTCTACCTTGTTTATCAATATCCATTACTTTTACTTTTATTTCGTCTCCGATTTGAACTGCGTCTTCAACTTTTTCAACACGTTCATGAGCAAGTTGTGAAATATGAACTAATCCTTCTTTTCCTGGAACAAGTTCTACAAATGCTCCAAAATTCATAATTCTTACAACTTTTCCGTTAAATATTTGTCCTGCAGATAAATCCTGAACTATTCCTTCAATTATTTCTATAGTTCTATCTGCTTTTGCTTTATTAATTGCACAAATAAATATACGTCCATCGTCTTCAATATCGATTTTTACACCTGTTTCTTCGATAATTCTATTTATTACCTTACCTTTTTGTCCAATTACTTCACTAATCTTTTCAGGATTAATATTAATTTGAGTAATAAAAGGAGCATATGGTGATAATTCTTTTTTTGGCTCATTTATAGCTTTACACATAACTTCATTTAAAATGTAATTTCGTGCAATTTTAGTTTGTTCTAAAGCACCCTTTATTATTTTTTCTGTTAATCCTTCTATTTTCATATCCATTTGAATTGCTGTAATTCCTTTAAGAGTACCACCAACTTTAAAATCCATATCTCCGAAAAAGTCTTCAAGCCCTTGGATATCAGTTAATAATACAAAATCATCATCTGTTTCTCCAGTTACAATACCAACTGAAATACCTGCTACTGGTGCTTTTATAGGAACTCCTGCTGCCATTAATGAAAGTGTTGAGCCACATATGCTGGCCTGAGAAGTTGAACCATTTGAACTTAATACTTCTGAAACAAGTCTTATAGCATATGGAAATTCTTCTTCATTTGGTAAAACTGGAACAAGTGCTCTTTCAGCTAGTGCTCCATGTCCAATTTCACGTCGCCCAGGGCTTCTTGGTGAACGTGCTTCTCCAACTGAGAATGGTGGAAAATTATAATGATGCATATATCTTTTGGTAAGTTCCAATTCATCCAAGCCATCAAGCATTTGAATTTCTGAAAGAGGGCCTAAAGTTGTAACAGTTAAAACTTGTGTTTGTCCTCTAGTGAACATCCCCGAACCATGTACACGTGGAATTAAATCTATTTCTGCTTTTAATGGTCTTATTTCATCTAATTTACGTCCATCTGGTCTTTTATGCTCTTTTAAAATCATTCTTCTTACAGTCTTTTTCTCAAATTGATAAAAGCTTTCTTCTAAATATTTTAAATAATCTTCATGACCATTTTCAATCAACTTTTCTGTTACTTCATCTTTAAGAGCTTTTAATTGCATTTCTCTAGTTTGCTTATCGTCTGTAAAAACTGCAACTTCCATTCTTTTTTCACCAATTACATCTGTAACGGCTCTATACACTTCTTCTGGAATTATAGCTTTTTCATAATCAAAGTCTTTAGCTTTTCCACAATCTGCTTGAATACTTTCAATGAATGATACAATTTCCTGATTTACTTTGTGACCTTCCATTATAGCAGTGTACATTATTTCATCCGAAATTTCATCAGCACCTGCTTCTATCATCATAACTTTGTGTTTTGAGGAAGAAACTGTAAGAGCTAAAGAACTTTTACTTCTTTGAATACTTGTAGGATTAATAACAATTTCGCCATCAATATATCCTACTTGAACAGAACCAACAGGTCCTTTAAAAGGTATTTCCGAAATATCTAAAACTAAAGAAGCAGCTATCATAGCTGTTACTTCTGGTGAACAATCTTGTTCAACAGCCATTACAGTGGTTGTAATAACTACATCATTTCTATAATCTTTTGGGAATAAGGGTCTGATCGGTCTATCTATAACCCGTGAAGTTAAAATTGCTCGTTCTGAGGGGCGTCCCTCTCTTTTAATAAATCCTCCAGGAATTTTTCCTATTGCATAAAATTTTTCTTCATAATTTACACTTAGCGGAAAAAAATCTACACCTTCTTTAGGTTTATCACTTGCAACTACTGTTGCTAAAATTGTCGTTTCTCCATAGCTTACTAAAGCAGCACCATTTGCTAATTCTGCCATTTTTCCTATTTCTACTTTTAATTCTCTACCTGCTAACATGGTGGAATATGTTTTTACCATACACTTCATCCTTTTCGTTTATCATTTAAAAGCTAGATAATAAATTAACCTTTATTCATTATCATGAAAAAAGAGTGAAGTTTTTTCTCCACCCTTTAATATTTATATTATTTTCTAAAATTTAAGGCAGAAAACCACTATCCCTTAGGGTAGTAGATAATACCTCTTAAATATGGACCTTATGTCCATTATCTCCTGATTACTAGTGAGGATAAGTCCACTTCGCCAATGTTATAGTAGGTTTTGTATATCAACAGCACTTCTCCTACCCTCAGAGATGTTTAACCATTGATCTTAGAGCCTAGAACTAGCGGAGTATTCTAGGGTAACTATATTTAATTAAGCTTTGCTTAATTTTCATGTATTCTAAAATAACGTAGGGCTAGTATTCAAATACTAGCCTTTTAGGCTAATCAATCAACTTGTTTTTTTAGCACACACCATTTAAGGTGCGTGTCAATAAGTCTTATTTTCTAATTCCTAATTCTTTAATAATTGAACGATATCTTCCAATATCTGTTTTTATTAAATAATCTAATAAACCTCTTCGTTTACCAATCATAAGAAATAGTCCTCTACGAGAGTGAAAATCTTTTTTATGAGTACGTAAATGATCAGTTAAATGATTAATTCTTTCTGTAAGAAGTGCAATTTGTACCTCTGGAGAACCTGTATCGTTTGTGGTTCTTCCGTGTTTTTCCATTAATTCTGCTTTTCTTTCCTTAGTCATTACTAATTCCTCCAAAATTTTAATTTAATCCAATTACTAAGCTATGGTTGGAGTTACCTATACCCGAGTAATGGTATATAATACTTTGATAGTATAACACAAGCTTTTTAGCTTGTAAACAATTTATCTAATTATATGATAAAATTTTTACCTTTTCTTTATCAATCGAAATTTGTCTTATTAATTCGTCAAGTCCACTAAATTGTTTTTCTGCTCTTAAATAATCAAAAAAATAAACTGTGGCTATTTCTCCATATATATCTTCATTAAAATCGAATATATTTGTTTCAATAGTTTTTACCATGCCTTTAACTGTAGGATTATGACCAATATTAGTAATGCTAGTATATAAATTATCTTTAACTTTAAACTTTGTTGCGTAAACTCCATTTGGCGGATAAATTTTATATAAATTTGTAGAAATATTAGCTGTTGGAAAACCTATAGTTCTCCCTAGTGATTTGCCATGTATAATTTCACCTGTAATCATATATGGGTAGCCTAATAATTTTTGCGCTTCTAGCATTTTACCTTGTATAATCAAAGCTCTAATTTGTGTACTTGAAATAGTAATATTATTATCTTTTATATCATTAACTATACAAATATTAGTATTGTATTTTTTTCCTAATTGTTCCATATATAGAGCATTACCGACTTTATTTTTTCCAAAATAATAATTTTTTCCTATAATAATAGTTTTAGCATTTAATTGCTCTATTAAAACTCCCACAAAAAATTCTTCAGGACTCATTTTTGCAACAACATTATTAAAAGGATACTCTATAAATGTATCTATTCCTATTTGTCTTAATCTTTCTCTTTTTTCCTCACTTGATGTTAAAAGTTGTTTTGGATTTGGTGTTAATATCCAAGAAGGTGGTGGAAAAAAAGATAACCCTATTATTTCAGATGCTGGATCTTGTTTTTTAGCTTCTATTTTAGCACATTCAAATAATTGCTGATGGCCTTTATGTAAACCATCAAAATTTCCTAAAACAACAACATTTGATCTTCTTAATTGCATATTTTGACAGCCCTTTCTTTTATATGAAGTTATTTATAAGCACATCCTATTTAAAGTATGTGCTATATAATAATTAAGATTTTAAACAACTTCAAGTATGTCTAAATCCTCTAAATGTGGAATCTTTTGTTAAATACAGCTTATCACATGTTTTTAGCATCTGATGTTTTTGTACTTCAATGTGTTTATTTATTAAAATTTTATTAGCCCAATTCAATTTTTCATATATTTCATCATCTGTATTTTTCGTGAAATTTACACTTAATAAATCAGAATTAGTGTGTTTATTTTCATAAAAATCTTCTACGTCTTTTAATAATTCATGCTTAATTGCATAATCAAACAGAGGACTACCTGGATATGGAGTTACAGGTCTAATAGTCCTAAGCTGAGCATGGTCATCATATTTTAATAAAAAATCTACTGCTTCATCTATAGCACTAAGAGGTTCATTAATGTTTCCATATATTATATTAAGCCCTGGACTAATTCCAACAGATAACGTATTCTCTATGCCTTTTATAATAATATCCTTAGTCAATGCTTTATTCATCACTTTAAGAGTAGCATTATCAAGAGATTCTATACCATAATTAATAAATACACATCCTGCTTTTTTCATTAAAGTTAAAGTTGGAATGTCTGCATAATTTAATCGGCCATTACAATCCCATTTAATATTTAAATTTGCTTCTATAACTTTTTCACAAAATTCTTTTACTCTTTCTTTGGAATTCATTAACAATTCATCCATAAAAGCTACATATGTTATTCTATATTGTTCTTTTAATATTTTAATTTCTTCTATAATGCTTTCTGTCTTTCTTGGTCTAAATCCTTTATCTAATCTAAAACAAAAGTTGCATTCAAAAGTACATCCTCTTCCAGATAAAACACTAAAGCTTCTATCAACTTTGCTAATATTAGGAAATCTTTGTAAAGCATAGTAATCTATATTAAATAAATGCCATGCTGGATAAGGTATGTTATCTAAATCTTGAATCAATTCTCTAGGCTTTGTTTGTATAAATTTACCATTATTATCAATAAATGCTATTCCATTTACCTCAGAAAAATTGCCTTTA
>LJHD01000002.1:0-13020 GCA_001983475.1 Candidatus Epulonipiscium fishelsonii
AACTCCATATTGGACATTCCTATACCACTGTTGCTGCAGATGCAATGGCAAGATACAAAAGGCTACGTGGATATGATGTTATGTTTTTAACTGGAACAGATGAACATGGGCAAAAAATTGAACGTCGTGCAAACGAAGAAGGTTTATCTCCAAAAGCATTTTTAGACAATATTGTAGATTGGATAAAAGACCTTTGGAACATAATGGACATTTCATATGATAAATTTATAAGAACTACTGATGCAGAGCATAGACAAACTGTTCAAAAAATTTTCAAAAAATTGTATGATAAAGGCGAAATTTATAAGAATTATTACGAAGGGCTATATTGTACTCCTTGTGAGACATTTTTTACAGAACATCAACTAAAAGAGAGCAAATGCCCAGATTGTGGAAGAGATGTGGAAAAAGTAAAAGAAGAAGCATATTTCTTTAAATTATCAAAATATCAAGATAGAATAATTGAATATATAGAAACTCATCCAGAATTTATTCAGCCAGCTTCACGCCAAAATGAAATGTTGAATAACTTTTTACGACCAGGCTTAGAGGATTTATGTGTCTCTAGAACTTCATTTTCCTGGGGAATACCTGTGGAATTTGACAAAGGCCACATAGTTTATGTATGGATTGATGCCTTATCAAATTATATTTCTGCCCTAGGGTTTATGAGCGAAGATGACACTTTGTTTAAAAAATATTGGCCTGCGGATGTTCAATTAATTGGTAAAGAAATTTTAAGATTTCATACCATAATTTGGCCTGCCCTTTTAATGGCTCTAGATGAACCTTTGCCAAAACAAGTTTTTGCCCATGGATGGCTTATTATTGGTGGGGAAAAAATAAGTAAATCTAAAGAAACTACTCAAAAAACTATAATAGACCCCAGCATTCTAGTAAAAAGATATTCATCAGATGCTTTAAGATATTTTCTTCTTCGTGAAGTTGCATTTGGCCAAGATGGAAACTTTACAAATGAAGCACTTATTAACAGAATAAATTCTGATCTTGCAAATGACCTAGGTAATTTGGCCTCAAGAACTGTTGCTATGATAGAAAAATACTTTGGAACTCTACCAGACAACCAGATAGGAAATGAATTTGATATACCTGTGCAACAAATTATAAGTGAAAATGCAGTAAATCTTGAAGACAATATGGAAAAAATGCATTTTAATGTAGCTCTAGAAAATATATGGACTATTATTAGAAGATTAAATAAATATATAGATGAAACAATGCCTTGCATATTAGCTAAAGATGAAGCAAATAAACCAAAGTTGGCAGGGGTACTATATACGTTGTCTGAAGGGCTTAGAATAGTTTCTATTATGATTGAGCCTTTTATGCCAAATATCCCTAACAAAATATTGGAACAACTTGGCATTACAAAAGGAGAAACTACCTTATGGGACACAATTCACAATTGGGGAACTCTTGGAAAAAATGTAACTGCTAAAAAAGGAATTAATATCTTTCCGAGAATAGATAAAGAAAAAGAACTTGAAAGTTTATATAATGAATATTCAACTCCTGAAAAAGCTAGTAAAAAAGATAAACCTGCTGATAAAATAGAACAACCTAGTAAAGAAGAAATTACCATAGATGATTTTGCAAAAGTTGAACTTAAAATTGGTAAAGTAGTAGAATGCGATAAAGTACCTAAAGCTGATAAACTGCTAGTTTCTAAAATAAAAATTGGAACAGAAATAAGACAAATTGTTTCAGGTATAGCAAAGCACTATACACCAGAAGAATTTGTTGGAAAAAAAGTTGTTGTTGTTACAAATTTAAAACCCGTTAAATTAAGAGGCATACTTTCTGAAGGCATGATTTTATGTGCATCAGATGATGATGGTAATTTAGCAGCAGTAGGACCATTAGAAGAAATACAATCAGGTTCAATAGTAAAATAATATACAACCTCCATCTGAAAAAAGGTGGAGGTTTAAGCTTATTTAAAATAGTGTTTATAGGTACATAAAAATTTCACTAAAATTAATCGATATAGTAATATGTTTTTTGTACAATATATAAATACTGTATTTCTTAAATATATATTTCACAAAAAAAGTATACTTATAAAAATTTTAGGCTATACTCCTTAAATGAAGGAGGTGCCCTATGTTTTTAGACATATTTAAAAGAGGAAAAAAACACAGACAATCTATTGAAGCACAAATACTAAGCGAAGAAGTCAGCAAAGTTCAAGAAAAACTTGCTGCTACATTATGCCAATTTGAAGATACAACCGACCACGAATTACTTGACTATTATACTTACTATTATAAGGCAAACGAAATTAGGCATACCTACCTAATGAGAAAACTCAAAGAAGCATATTATAAATAGATTACACAGGCAATAGGCTTTACCTCACTATATATCTGTTTATAACAACTAACATATCATAAAAAAAGTAATTCTATACTTTCAACTTTATAAACAGGTTTTTGAGAAACTGGAGAGAAACATAATTTTTTTTCTCCGTTTTCTATATAGTAATTAAATGAATAATGTTGGAACAACCATACATACATTTAATTATTTTAAAATAAATTAATGAAAGAAGGTTTAAAAATGATAGATAACAATATACATTCTGTAAATTTATTAAATGATCAAAAAAAATATTTTAAGTGGTTTGAACAATTTATAAATACATTAGATAGAAAATTTAGCAAAACGAATGTAGAAAAATTTTTAGCAATATGGGTTCCAACTAATGTTAAATATCTAAACAGCTCTCAAATATATAGTTTAACTAATGTATTAGAAGACATTTTAATTTGTTCAAATATTAAAAATATGAAAGATATATTCAGTCTTATTAATTTCTATAAAGCAGAATATTATAGAATGTTTAAAGTCAAGCAACTTATAATGAATTTATGCGACAATTCTCATATAAACCAAAATTCTAATGTTGTAGATTTAACATTGTACAAGCAAAGCCTTGTGAAAAAAAAGGATAAATTTAGCAAATATGTTAAAGGATATTTTAAAATTAAAGAAATTAACTTTGAAGGAAATATATTAGTTGAAGATTTGGCTACAAATAAACTGTACAAAATTTTATATAACCCAGAGTTATTAAGATATTTTCAGTTAGAAGACGTTTTAAAAGCAACTCTGAAAAAGAAGAGTTTTCTTATTCATTGGGATGTTGAAAGAATAAATTCATATTATAATAAAAATGTTTTAAAATATTTGTCGGAAAGACTTTATTAAATTGTAAAAATTAGGTATAATATTATAAGTAGAACGGAGGAAAAATCATGAAAATTGTACTTTTACTAGCAAATTGTAACACTCTTATTTTAAAAGGGATGCAATCTACAATAATAGATGTATTAACGGAGTTAGATTTAGATGTTGTACCTATAAGTTTAGAAAATTTACCATATTTTAACGGTAGTGCTACGATAGAAATGGATAATATAATGAACCACATTTCACAAAGTAAGGGAGTTATAGCTCTTTGTAATGTCCACTTAATTGGAGTTCATGGCTCTATGCAAACTTTCTTTGATTATTTACGAATATATGAGCAAGATGTTTTTGGGAAATCCTTACTCACTATTACATATAGTAATTTTTGGGGTGAAGGTGATGCAGCAAATTTAATTAATAAAGGATGGAGATTTTTAGGTGGTAATGATGCAGGAACTGTATTATTTAATTCTTATTTAGACCCACAAGAACAATTGAAACTTTTAGAGAAAAAAATAGAAAACTTTTATCGCTCTTTAAAGCAGGACGTGCCTTACATGATATCCAGCGAACACGAGCTATATATAAAATATGCTGAAAAAGGAGGAGTACATCAATCAACACGTTCTTCTCAACCAGCTAATCATCAAGCAATAAATAACTCTAGTAAACCTCTGACTGAAGAAGAAAGAGACATACAAGAAATAACAAAGTTATTAAAAACACAAATACAACCAGAAGAAACACCGTTCATGCCTATGGGAATATACAACAAACAGCAAGTTAATCCCACTAGTACACAAACTCAGGTTTTGCACCCAGCCAAAAGATTGCCTAACTTGTGTCACTATTTTGTAGCTCATCATGAAAAAGATTTAGTTTTAAATGTTCAATATTGTGTCACTGATACAAAAGAAAGAGGATATATCACTATAAATCAGGGAGATTGTGAATACAAAGATGGAGTTATAGATACTTTCACAGTTGAAATTACGCTAAGCGATAGCACATTATCTGAGCTTATGAATAATGAGGTAACATACCAAAAAGCATTTATGCTGGGTAAAATAAAAGTTAAGGGTAATTTTGCAGTCTTGCCAAAGCTAGACCAAGTATTTCAAATAAGTAACAATGTCTAACCTTTCAATACATGTAAATAACTTTCTTTAAGCAAATAATCATAGTACTTTGAAATAAAAGAAAAAGTTAGTTAATCTGTTTCTCTTATTCATAAGCAAAAGGGATAAACTTAGTTTATCCCTTTTAATAATTTCCTTATTTTTATTCTTCAGAGGTAATTTTTCGAATTTCTATAAGCACTTCTATAAACTGCACTACCCCAGCTCACATTTTTATTCCGAAGGTATTATATAATAGAATTATTTAACATCGTTAATATTTAAAGGTGGTTTTGGATTTGCTTCTATTGGTTGAATTTCATATTTATAATACATTAAGCCATGCCATTCGTCTAGCTTAAACCCTATATTGGGCAAAGTAGCAACCTTTACAAAGCCCATCTTTTTATGAAACTTTTCACTTTCATCATTTGGAATAGTAATTAGTGCATACAAGTGATAAAAGTTTTGTTGTTTTGCAAGCCCCAGCAATTCTCTATATAATTTTTTTCCGATTCCTTTCCCTGTATATTCTTTGTCAATATACACCGAACAAGTTACCGACCATTTAAATGCCTCTCTTACAGCAAATTCTGCCAAATATGCAAATCCCACAATTTTTTCATTTGTATTTTCATCAAGCTCCACTGCTACCAAATAAGCATATTTAGAACATATACTATTTACTCGAGCAGTAAACACCTCATCACTTGGGACACTACATTCAAATGTAGCTGAAGTATTTATTACATAATATTTATAAATATTTAAAACTTCCTTAATATCTCTTTGTTCTATAAATCTAATATACATAAAATTTTCCTTTCTAATTTTAAACAATATGCAAAATATGCTTCCATACTTTTAAAATCACAAACAGATTTAGTTACGTTGTTCACACATTCCTGATTAATGAATAAGAAAAAAATCCCCTTGGTCCTTTTCCATTATTCATAAAAAATATTTCTTAATTTTGCCCTAGTGGTTTTACATCTCCAAGGTTAGGAACATATGATGTAACAGCTTGTTCTGAGCTACTCAGGCTATTAAACCACTCTATCCATTCAACTGTAATTTCTGGAAGTTCAGATTTAACATAAGTTTCATTGTTATAGCGTACCAAATCCATTGGTGTTCCATTACTATCAACTACAATTTTTTGACTCTTAGATTTTTCGTATAATTCATTTGGCAGCTCTAATTTTTTATCATATTTAATATAGTAAAATTCACCATCAATACCAATAATATTTGTATTATTAACATTGAAATTATATTCTGCTATCACTTTATCTTCATCAAAGAATATATATTTATTTGAAAAACCTATCAATATATCTTTCTCTTTAACTTTTTTTCCTATTTCACCGCTATTAAAAGTATTGACAAAGTTTTTAATTTCCTCTCGGTTCACTATTATCTTGCTGTCTGCTCCATACATAGGGTTTCCCATTGTACCAATTACTTGTATCCTACTAACTTCATTTTTATTAATGTTTGCTAACTTATTGTCACTTCCTCCAAAATAAATAATTAAAATAGAAAATATAACTAAACTAATCAGTCCAAATATTTTTATTTTATTTTTACGCATTATAACCTCCAAAGAATTTATCCATTCTTTATATTTTACGCATTCCATCGCTTAAAATTTCATATTGTTATTTATTTTTCGAACTATATTAATCTAATTTTTTCACAACCATTACTTTGAATAAAATATTATAAATTCTATTCATCTAACTTTATACTTATGAATATTGACATTGAACAAATCTACAGTGTAAAATAAATTGTAATGTATTTATGAACTGTTAAGTTAAAATGAAAAATTAATTTTATTAAAGGTGTCTTTGATAGAAATTAATTTAACAAGACCACATTTATAAGGAGTCAATTATGAAAAAACATTTGATTGCATTAACAGCAGCAACAGCAATGTCTATATTTCTTACTGCATGTTCAGGAGAAGACACATCCGAAAACGAAACTTTACAATCAGTAGAAGAAGTAATTGAAAAAGTTGCCGAAGAACTTGTTGTAGAAGTTTCAGAAACAGTTGTTACAGAAGTAGAGGAAGTGGTAGAAACAGCTATTGAAGAAATTGAAGAAAGTGGAGTAACTACAGATAGTACAGCTACTGAAGCACCTGAGGCAACTGCACCAGATACAGCTAGTGATGCACCCGAACCAACTGCAGATATTACCTCAACTGAATTACCCGAGTCATCTGCAACAGATACAGCTAGTGATGCACCCGAACCAACTGCAGATATTACCTCAACTGAATTACCCGAGTCATCTGCACCAGATACAGCTAGTGAAGTACCCGAACCAACTGCAGAATTAACTGCACCAGGCAATTTAGTTGGAAAAAGCTTTTCAGGTGAATATTTACTAGAGGGCATCACTTCTTCTGGTAAACCCAAAAATGATACTTTTATATTTAAGGGCACTACTGATGCAAACGGAATAATATCAACTCTTGAGATGGACATAATTAGAAACAAAGATACAGAAGATGAATATTCAAAAAAAGATATAATGGGATATTTAATGAATATATCTGATATCTTAATTACTTCTACAGATAATGGACTTAAACTAAATACAACATCATATGGATATAACTCGGAATATGCACCAGGCTCATCATCACAATTTATGGTAAGTGCAAGCATTGACAATTTAACACCTGAAACTACTTTTGGAGAATTAACCTTTTTAAATGATGCAGCAGCATATACATCTCCAGAGCCTGTGCCAGTACCTATAGATAAAGCTTTAATTGCATTTGCACCACTTGCTAAAGAAGCAGGAATTGAAGAACTTAACGAAGATACACTAGTGGTAGATATAATATCAGCTCATGGACTATATAAAGATGGTCAAATATCTGAAGGTAGCACTAGAATTTCTTTTGAAGGTGTTAGTGGAGGTAGAAGTTACGGTGAACAAATAGATGCTATTGTATCACATATACTTGCTAATAAGATGACTCTAGAGGATGTACATACAATGTTTCAAACGGAAAATCAAGCACATCACCCTATAGAAGAAAGAGATGCCATTTCAGGTGCAACAATTACTTTTGTTGGTGATTTTGTAAATATGGTATATGTTACTATGCATGGCAAATTACCTGTCGGAGTAATAGAAACTTATGAAGATGGAGATAATACCATATTTCAAGTAATCACTTATGGTTATGGTGGAGCAATTAAATCAGAGGTTACTTTGGATAAAGAAAAAACTCTAGTGGATTTTAGAGTTCTTAGTTCCATAGAAACTCCTAGAATAGGCGCTGTTTTAACAGAAGATAATTCTGCATTTATAAATGATTTAATAGCTGGGGATGGAACTGCCGATGCTGTCTCAGGGGCAACTTCAACTTCCAGGGCATTAATGAATGCAGTAAAATATGCTAAAGAATATTTAGAGTAAAAAATAGCCTCCCATAGGGAGGTTTTTATTTTATATTTTAAATACGATTCTAGAGTTTTTGCTTAATGTTTTTCATTCTGGTTCTGTTCATGTTGAGAACGATCCCTCTATCCATGGTTTACTATAATCTTGTTCCAATTGCTCAAGTGGTTTGAAAGGTTCCCTTTCAGATGGATCATAAGATTCATCTTTAGGTGGATTGAATTCACCTAAAAAAACTGCGTTACTCAACTTAATGGCACCTAAGTCAACTTCTGGTATTGCGAAGCCATATGGGTTTCCATTTGGGTAAAAGTCGTCTTCAGTATAACCATACTTGTTTGTTTTCTTTTCTTTTGGTTCTGATTTAGATTTTTCGCTTGATGTCTTTTCTTCTGGTGCTGTCTTTGAGAACGATCCCTCTATCCATGGTTTACTATAATCTTGTTCCAATTGCTCAAGTGGTTTGAAAGGTTCCCTTTCAGATGGATCATAAGATTCATCTTTAGGTGGATTGAATTCACCTAAAAAAACTGCGTTACTCAACTTAATGGCACCTAAGTCAACTTCTGGTATTGCAAAGCCATATGGGTTTCCATTTGGGTAAAAGTCGTCTTCAGTATAACCATACTTGTTTGTTTTCTTTTCTTCTGGTTCTGATTTAGATTTTTCGCTTAATGTCTTTCCTTCTGAACTTATTTCAACTGTATCAGTTGTTTTATTAGTTGTTTTATTAGTTTTTTCATATGCAACATCATTCTTTACAGTCGGTGTTTTAGACATTCTGTAAGTATTAGTTTTAGACATTCTGTAAGTATCAGTCGTATTGCTAACAAGATTTATTGTAGACATTTATATCAACTCCTTCATATAGTAATTAGGAACCTTCATAAACAGAATAAGCAAAGTGATATACCTCTATAGGTCCTTCAAGTTCTTCGTCAGTATCACTGTTTTTAATAAATACTTTATCCACATCATAATAATGTGTGAAATCAATAGCACCAGGAATAAAATACGAATTTATCCCTACACTCGATGGTGCTGATACTTCTAAAGTTACTATTCCGTCTTCATCTGTAATTCCACTGTCACTTATAGATGTCCCCCAAAAATCACTTTCCAACACTAATTCTACTGGGTATTCATTTACAGGCATCCCACTCTGGTCACTTACTTGAATTGTAACTGAAAAATTATCTTCAAATCTAAATTTTTTTCCTTCATGATATGTAACATTTATAGCTCCCATATCCCCATCAAATTCATAATCAACGTTTACTTCGATATCACTATCACCATTTGTTAACTGAATATCAATAGTATAATTATCAGATGAAAAATTATTACTATCTGTATAAACTTTTATAAAATTAAGATCATCTATAACTTCATACTCATTTTCTGATACCATATCAGCCAGTTTTATCTGATTATTATTAATAATATTGTAAACCTCTACTTTGTGATTTTTATCTGTTATAAATTTAGCACTTTTAACACCTGGCGATGGTTTCCATATATACCAATCTTGGTCATTTTTAATGTGTAAATTAGCACCTTTAACATCGTTTTCAATATAATATGCCATATAAGCATTATCGCTTGGTTCTGCTATATCATATTTACCACGCTCATCTCTGCTTAATGTTAATTCAAAAGTATCAGTTGTACTTCCACCTTCAGTTGCAACTACTATAATTGCATATTCTTTAGTTTCAAATCCTTTATTTACAAATCCAGCAGATTCATCTATAGTTTTTACAGTACCATCAGTATATTCATTCATATAAGTTTCAGTATTTGAACCTGCAACAAGTTTAGTTAAATTTCCTAGGTTATCCATTTCATATACAAATAAATCGTAATTTAAATTTTCATTTTCAGGGCACACCAAAGTCGCATTTAAAATTTGATGTGGTTCTAGTATTGTTGTAACATAAACCATATCACCTTGATTGGCTATTGTTGCTGTCCATGATTCTGTAAATTTAGTTCCACTTTTACTTGATTTATTTACTTCACTATCTTCATCTTGTAACTTAATACCATTAGATAAATCCTTGATTACATCTTCATCTATTGTTTTTATTGAACGTAAATTTTTGGTTTTTACTATTTCTTCAATATCTGTTGCTGGTAATATATTATTTTTAAAATCATATTTTTCAATATATTCAATCTCCAGTCCTTCTGGATTAATCATCTCAGATTTTGAAGGTTCTGCAGCATATGCTGAATTACTTAATGATATTGATAACCCACAGACAAGTAATGTAGATAAAAACTTTTTCATAATATTAACTCCTTTAGATGTTTTTATATTTAGATTTTAAAATTTAGAAAGTCCACCCTCTTTTAACTTTATTTGGAAATTTATTCCATAGTATAATATTACTCTTTAAAATAATTTACGTCAAGGTTTTTTTTCTATTCATAATTTTTATACTATTGTACTATTTAAAAAGCAATAAATCTTTCCATAAATATAAAGATCTGAATACTGATTTTTTTGTAAAAAAATTTTTAGTACAATCTGTTAAAAACAAGTAAGTTTTTTATAAGTTTAATATATTATGGCCATGGACTTTATTTTTTTTACAATGTAATACGGTCTATAACCTCTATAAAAAGGATAATTATTGCCTTAAAGATTCTTTTAGCAATAATCCTAGAGCTTTTAACTTTATTCAAACGTAATTAGTCTTTTTAATACCTATAGGTTATAAATAGGCTCTTTTAACACTAGTAAAAGAATAATTACCACACACCCTAAAAGGATAGTGGTTTTCTGCTTCAAGCTTTATATACAACCCTACAAGATATTAATAACATTACAATAACAGATTTAGGAATAAGAGAAAACTACATTTAGTCTTTTTCCATAATTCATAAGTAATAAAGTAGATATTTATATCAACTCCTTCATCCTTCATAAACAGAATAAGCAAAGTGATATACCTCTATAGGTCCTTCAAGTTCTTCGTCAGTATCACTGTTTTTAATAAATACTTTATCCACATCATAATAATGTGTGAAATCAATAGCACCAGAAATAAAATACGAATTTAGCCCTGCACTTGAGGATGCTGATAATTCTAAAGTTACCATTCCTTCTTCATCTGTAATTCCACTGTCACTTATAGAAGTTTCCCAAAAATCACTTTCCCACACTAATTCTACTGGATAGTTCTCTATAGGTATCTCACTCTGGTTAGTCACTTGAATTGTAACTGAAAAATTATCTTCAAATCTAAATTTTTTTCCTTCATGATATGCAACATTTTTTGCTCCCATATCACCATCAAATTCATAATCAACTTTTACTTCACTATCAACTTCAAATTCATAATCAATGTTTCCTTCATCATCAACTTCATAGTCAACTTTTACTTCTCTATCACTTGGTTCTGCTATATCATAGTTACCAGGCTCATCTCTGTTTAATATTAATTCAAAAGTATCAGTTGTACTTCCACCTTCAGTTGCAGCTACTATAATTGCATATTCTTTAGTTTCAAATCCTTTATTTACAAATCCAGCAGATTCATCTATAGTTTTTACAGTACCATCAGTATATTCATTCATATAAGTTTCAGTATTTGACCTTGCAACAAGTTTAGTTAAATTGCCTAGGTTATCCATTTCATATACAAATAAATCGTAATTTAAGTTTTCATTTTTAGGGCACACTAAAGTCGCATTTAAAATTTGGTTTGGTGCTAGTGTTGTTGTAACATAAACTATATCGCCTTGATTGGCTATTGTTGCTGTCCATGATTGTGTAAATCCACTTTTACTATCTTTATCTTGTAACTTAATACCATTAGATAAGTCCTTGATTATATCTTCATCCATTGTTTTTATTGAATGTAAATTTTTGGTTTTTTCTATTTCTTCACTATCTGTTGCTATTTCTTCACCACCTGCTGCTACTTCAAACTTATATTTTTTAATAGATTCAATCTCAAGTCCTTTTGGATTCATATCAGATTCTAAAGGTTCTGCAGCATATACTGAATCACTTAATGATATTGATAGCCCAAGGACAAGTAATGTAGGTAAAAATTTTTTCATAATATTAACTCCTATAGATATTTTTGTTAGGTTTTAAACTTTGGAAAGTCCACCCTATTTCAGCTTTATTTGGAAATTTATTCCTTAGTACAATATTACTCTTGAAAATAATTTACGTCAAGGTTTTTTTCTATTCATAATTTTTACACTCTTGTACTATTTAAAAAGCAATAAAAATCTCCATAAATATAAAGATCTGAATACTGATTTTTTTGTAAAAAAATTTTTAGTACAATCTGTTAAAAACAAGTAAGTTTTTTTACAATTTTAAGATATTTTGTCAATTGTATTTTATTTAGTTTAAATGTATAATTTATTCGAAGAGATGTATAAGCTGGTTTATATAAAGATTTAATCTTACCTTTATAGTGCTATACCTATAAAACAGTAGACACACATAAACTCCCGAGGCGTCGATATATATAATTGAGCTAAGCTGAGATTCAAACAAAAAAACAAATACAATGCAATACCAAGCTTTAACAACTGTTTATATTCTTATAAGCAGTCATATAATAAAAATAAGACTTTTGAACTTTCATAAGTTTAATATATTATAGCCATAGACTTTATTTTTTTTACAATATAATACTGTTTATAACCTCTATAAAAGATAATTATTGCCTTAAAGATTCTTTTAGCAATTATCCTAGAGCTTTTAACTTTATTCAAACAAACATAATTAGTCTTTTTAATACCTATAGGTTATAAATAGGCTCTTTTAACACTAGCAAAAGAATAATTACCACACACCCTAAAAGGATAGTGGTTTTCTGCTTCAAGCTTTATAAACAACCCTACAAAACATTAAAATAATAGATTCAGTGATAAGAGAACCTTTAGTCTTTTTCCATGATTCATAAGTAATAAATTTAATAAATCCGTGATTCAGTGATAAGATAACCTTTAGTCTTTTTCCATGATTCATAAGTAATAAATTTAATAAATCCGTGATTCAGTGATAAGATAACCTTTAGCCTTTTTCCATGATTCATAAGTAATAAATTTAATAAATCCGTGATTCAGTGATAAGATAACCTTTAGCCTTTTTCCATGATTCATAAGTAATAAATTTAATAAATCCGTGATTCAGTAATAAGATAACCTTTAGCCTTTTTCCATGATTCATAAGTAATAAATTTAATAAATCCGTGATTCAGTAATAAGATAACCTTTAGCCTTTTTCCAT
>LJHD01000002.1:13120-32142 GCA_001983475.1 Candidatus Epulonipiscium fishelsonii
CTTTTTCCATGATTCATAAGTAATAAATTTAATAAATCCGTGATTCAGTAATAAGATAACCTTTAGCCTTTTTCCATGATTCATAAGTAATAAATTTAATAAATCCGTGATTCAGTGATAAGATAACCTTTAGCCTTTTTCCATGATTCATAAGTAATAAATTTAATAAATCCGTGATTCAGTGATAAGATAACCTTTAGCCTTTTTCCATGATTCATAAGTAATAAATTTAATAAATCCGTGATTCAGTAATAAGATAACCTTTAGCCTTTTTCCATAAATAATATTTTGCAGAGAATTTTATAACAATTCCTATATAATGTTAAAGAAATTACTCTAAGGTCTAACTTTATCTAATGAAAATACTTCAAGATATCATCTGAAACTTACATACCCACAACAGTAATATGTTAAGTTTTTTTTAATTTAATTTTATTAATTACTATTTTGACAGGCTATAGAAAGTTCTAAACTTAGAATAGCTATTGTTAATTGCAGCTCCTCCATTCACATATCCCTTTATTAATCCGTTTCTTCATCCACACTTTATTGATCCACTTTTTCATTCCCATATCCCTTTATCAATTCGCTTTTCTATTCCCATATCACTTATCAATTCGCTTTTCCACTTTTATATCCCTTTATCGATCCACTTTTCCATTCCCATATCCTTTATCAATCTACTTATTGATCCACATATCCCTTTATCGATCCACTTTTTCATTCCCATATCACTTATCGCTCCGCTTTTCCACTTTTATATCCCTTTATCGATCCACTTTTTCATTCCCATATCCTTTATCAATCTACTTATTGATCCACATATTCCTTTATTGATCCACTTTTCCGTTCCCATATCACTTATCAATCCGCTTTTCCACTTTTATATCCCTTTATTGATCCACTTTTCCATTCCCATATCCTTTATCAATCTATTTATTGATCCACATATTCCTTTATCGCTCCGCTACTTCATCCACATATCCCTTTATTGATTCACTTTTCCATTTTCCCTCTAAATATCTCTTTATTAATCCGCTTCTCTTTGCTCTATCTACACAACATTTAATAAACCAATATAGGGTTCGTTATAATGCACAATAATATTTTCTTGAAATTTAACTACAAAATTAATTTTTGTCAATAGTTTCCATTAACAAGACAATTTGTTCAATGAAAATTATCTATTTTTTTATCAGCTGCTATTATAAAATAATCTTTTTTATTAAGTGGTTTAGGCTAAATGACGAGGGTTAAATTAACTTTTTAAAATACCATTTTTAGTCAATGTAATTTTTCAGGTAGCACAAATATACGCATATTTTTTACTTGTGATGGTTAAACATTTTATTACTAAGACTAAAAATATATTTGTTGAGGGTTGAGTTGGTGCAAACCATATGATGTGGCCCTTCATAGCAACAGGCCTAGAAACATTTTATGTTTTTTTAATGGTAAAATTTTCTTTGATTAATACTATAAACTTAACAGCCATTTAGTCGATATATATTATAAGCAAAACAAATCAGAAAAAAAGGAGAAAAACTACAGAAATCAGAACTTAAAACAACATAAGAAGCTATTTACAAAAATGGCTGAAATAATTAGTTCATCAATTAAGTTTGGACCAAATGAAATTACCTCAAAAGGTACAAGCCGGAAGGTGACTCACGTATATCAAGAAAATAAAAATACATAAATAACCAGACAACATCCATTCTAAAACAACGGATTTCTTCACACTGACCTCCGTTATTCTTGAATATATTTATAAATAAAATGCAAGCAACTTAACCTTTGCTTGCATTTTTCCTATTCCTTTATAATATACCGACTCTCCTCCCTAACGGTCTAGCCTTTATTCCCATTTATCTAACTTTGCTTGTTATTATTCTAACCATATGATGTTGCCCTTCATAGCAACAGGCCTAGAAACAGTTTATCTTTTTTTAATGGTAAAATTTTCTTTGATTAATACTATAAACTTAACAGCCATTTAGCCGATATATATTATAAGCAAAACAAATCAGAAAAAAAGGAGAAAAACTACAGAAATCAGAACTTAAAACAACATAAGAAGCTATTTACAAAAATGGCTTGTATAATTAGTTCATCAATTAAGTTTGGACCAAATGAAATTACCTCAAAAGGTACAAGCCGGAAGGTGACTCACGTATATCAAGAAAATAAAAATACATAAATAACCAGACAACATCCATTCTAAAACAACGGATTTCTTCACACTTAAATCCGTTATTCTTGAATAAGAGAAAAAGCTCCAAGTACTTTTTCCATAATTTAAAATGCAAGCAAATTAAACTTTGCTTGCATTTTTCCTATAAGTTTATAATAGACAGGGTTACTGAAATCCATAAATGAGTAAGCTTTACGCCCATTGATGTAACTTTGCTCAATTAAATTTGCTGGTTATTAAGGAAAGTAAACTATATCCATATTATCTGTTATAAATATAGCTTGAATCACACCTTGCTCATTTGCTACTCTTTCTAAAAACTTAAGACTTTCATCTAGGCCTTTGGCTAGGCATATTGTACTTAAAGCATCTCCTGCTGCTGAACTTTTAGATACAATTGTAACTCCATACAAATCCGTTTCAACAGGATATCCTGTTGATGGATCTATAATATGATGGTATATTTTGCCATCTACCTCAAAATACCTTTCATAAACACCTGATGTTACCAAGGAACTATCATTTATAGAACAAGTGGTAATCACTGTTCCAACTGGTGAAAAAGGTTTTTGAATTCCAATATTAAAGTCGCTGCCATCTGGCTTATTTCCTATTAATAAAATATTACCACCTAAATTAATTATAGCATTAGTTACACCCTTACTTTTTAAAAACTCTTTTATCTTATCTGCAATAAAACCTTTTGCAATCCCTCCTAAATCTATCATAGCATCATGATTCGTTAAAGTCACAGTATTGCCCTTAATAAGTATTGAATTGAAATCAACATTGTTTAATGCAGTTTCTATATTTAAAGGTATATCTTTATTTTCTGTAAAATTCCACAATATACTTACAGGTGCAATAGTTATATCAAAAACTCCATCAGACAGTTTGGAATAATATATCCCAAGCTTTAAAAGCTCAATTGTATCATCTGAAACTACAATAGGTTCACCCTTAGCAGAATTAATTCTACTAATTTCACTATTTGGGATAGTGCGACTAAACTTATTTTCATATTTATGACACAGCTCAAAGGCTTCATTTAAAATGTCCATGTCTTTATTATCATAAATTTGAATTGTAACAACAGTATCATAAATAAAATCAGTTTCTGAAATGTAAGAATTATCTTTAACAACAGAATTTGTGTCTTGTACAACATCATGATTTGTTATAGATCTATCCTCATTTGAACATCCCACTAGTAAAATAACTAAAATAAAATAAAAATATTTCATAATTCACCAAACTTAACAAGGAAATCCTCGCCTTTAAGAGCAAGTAACAATTGCTCTTAATCCTTGCAATCCTTTCTTTTTTATTATATTATAAAGATAAATTATTATAATGGCACAGGAACGCAACTCCTAAACCTTCAAAAAAGATACTCCAGCAAGGATGTCTATCGCATTATATAGAAACTCTTTAATAAAATTAGCTTTAAATGTTATACCTATATTTTGCATAAAATACAAAAAAAATATCTTTTCAATTTTTTAGTTTTGGTATATAATAATTATTAATCTAAATAGCATATATTTAGAGTTTTTTCATGCTTATTTTTTAATTATAGCAACTAAATTTGATTATAAGTTTTGAGACTCTCAAGCTTATAATTGATTATATTTTTTTGTGAATGCATTATATCAAAAATTATGTACGTTGTCAATTTGAAAATACTTTTAAAAAATATAAGATAAAAAGGGTGGAAAAATATGAAAAAGAATGATGTACTGTTAATTTTTACAATAGGGGTAGTTATAGTTTTAACTTTCATAGGATTTAATGCATTTGCCCCAGAGGGTGATGTAGTAAATGTTATAATTGATGGGGATCAATATGGTACTTTTCCTTTAAATAAAGACCAAATTGTAGATATAAATGGAACTAATACTCTAGAGATTTTGGATCACACAGCTAGAATGATACATGCCAATTGCCCAGACCAATTATGCATTTATCAACTACCTATAGATGAAAACGGGGAAAGCATTATTTGTCTGCCTAACAAAATGATTTTAGAAGTTGTTGGAGATAAAAATTCAGAATACGATGCAATCGCACAATAAAAAGCCATATTTCTGGTAGTACTTAAAAAATTCTATTGAGGTTAGATGCAAATTTCTACCTTAATAGTATAAAGTACATTGATTAAAACAAGGGGATAAATATGAATAGAACAGCACATTTAGGAATGATGGTAACACTAGCACTTATTTTTAGCTACATAGAAGTTTTAATCCCAATACAACTACCTATACCTGGTGTTAAATTAGGGCTCGCCAATGTGGTTATTGTTGTAGTTCTTTATAAATGGGGTATTAAAGAAGCATTCTTAGTTTCAACTATTAGGGTAATTTTATCAGGATTTTTATTTGGTAACCCTATGATGATTTTATATAGTTTGGCAGGTTGTACTTTAAGCATTTTTATAATGGCTTTGGTATATAGAAAAAATATATTTAGCATTATGGGAGTAAGCATATTAGGGGCAATATTTCATAATATAGGGCAAACGCTAGTTGCCATTATAGTTCTGGAAAGCTTCAGCATTATGTATTACTCTGCAATTTTATTAGTTTCGGCACTTGTTACAGGATTAATCATTGGAATTTTAGCTCAGCAACTAATGAAAATGATTGTTTAATTATAAGGGGCAGCTCACCCCTTATAAAATTTATTCTTCTTTTATATCCTCTTTCAACTCATCAATAATGACTTCCGCTGCAACATATCCATACGCTAAAGCTTGATCAAAACCATTTCCATAACGCTTTCCATCTTTTTCTTCAATAGACCCAACAACATCTCCCACACCGTAAAGTCCTTTAATAATATTTCCTTCTGTATCAATAACATGTGCTTGGGTATCCGCCACTAGTCCTCCAGTAGTTAGATATAAAGTTGGCATAACACGTGTAATCCAAATTCCATCTCTAGTTTCAATATATGGAAGGTTGCCACGTCCAAATTCATTTTTTTCTCCAGCCAATGCAGCAGCATTATTTTTATCAATCGCTTCTTGCAATCCAGGAATGTCAAGAGCTTCACTAGCCTCAGCTACAGTATCATAATGGCTAGTACTTGGGCGGTCAAAAAGAGATTTATAAGAAAATCCATATGCATCATAATCTTTTGTAGATTGGGCCGATTGTTCATCGTAAACATAATAGAACTCTCCACCGTGTGCAGGGTTCACTAGAGCATGTGACAATACATGATGGTTCGAAGACATTATATTAGCAAATTCATAACCTGTGGTGTCCACAAGAATGCCAGGAGTCGATTGATGCATAAATGCTAGAGAATAAGTGGTACCATATTCTGACATAAATGCTCCGAGTTCACGCCCCATGGTTTCAATACCAGCACCAATTTCTTGAGCCATAAGAATGCCATCTCCAGTAGAACCAGGATTAGCATTAAAATCAATTCCTGCATATTGTGGATAGTGTTGTGCTATCATTTCAGGATTTTCTGCAAATCCACCCGTTGCAAGAACCACTGCATCAGCATATACAATCCATTCTTTTCCATTCTTAGAAATTGCCTTAACACCAATTACTTCATTTTGATCATTTGTAATTAACTCTGTCACCTCTGTGTTATATTCAATAGGAGTCTCTAGCTTAGCTAATCTATCTGCCAAATACATAGCTCCATAACCTGCTCCACCATTATAAGTTCCTGGTGCTAGATATGGAGTTAAACCATATTGAGTTCCACCTTCAAAATATCCCATAGAGCTAAAGCCCATGCCCATATCTCTAAACCAATCAACAACTTCACCAGCAGCTTCAAGCATAACTCTTTGATAAGGCTGTTCTCCGTCATATCTATCATATTCTGGAGTTATATAATTTTTGAAAATTGGTAATAAAAGTTCCATGTTCCAGCTTGCAGAGTTTTGTTCTGCCCCTAGTGCATGGTTTGCAGTTACTTGTGAATATGAATTCATTATTCCGCTATATGTAGTACCCATGGAGCCACCTGGAATTTCCATTTTTTCAAACAATAATACATCAACGCCTTCTTCGGCAAGTTTAGTTCCTAGCACTAGCCCTGCTGTTCCTGCTCCAACCACCACAACTTCTGTATGCAATTCTACTTTTTCGTTAACGACTTCCCTAGCAACCTCTGTTTCGAAATCAGAAACTGTTCCATCAGCTTCTTTAATTGCCAATCTTACTGCTTGTTTAACAGCATTGCTGGATACAGTTGCTCCTGAAACAGTATCAACATTTAAACTTTGAGCAGCTGCTATTCTTTCAGGCATCCTAGAAGCTCCATAGTTACCTATACCCATTGTTTCATCATGAGATGTAAGTACGCAAGACGCAATTTTTCCATCCCTAAATGTTGTTGTTATATAAATCCAATCTTTATAGCCCATTGCCCTAGTGATATACTCGCCATCTTGTACCATTGTAGATGCTATTTCTTCCCCACGTGCTAGTGATAACGCAATATTCAAAGCTGCACTTACTGCTTGAGATGTTATTGTTGCTCCACTTATAACATCTGCGGTATTTCCTTTAAGTATATCAGTTTTAAGTGTATCTATAGCAGCTCCACCAATTTCTGGCGTTTCCTGTGGACCAATGATAACAACATCTGTTATTGTCGTTTCATTTACAGTTACTTTTACTTCAACTTGCCCTCCATATCCTTGAGATATAGCAGTATATTCTCCAGGAATATATTTTGCTTCTTGCATTGCCGAAGCTACAGAAGATTTTTCTTCTTGTTCTGCTTGTGTCAGTACAGTAGAATCTTCTTCTGCTGGGGAGTTAGATGCACATCCACTCATCAAAAGTGTAAGACTTAAAAATACACTCGCAAATCTTTTCATGTTTTTACCATTCCTTTCTAAAAGATAAAAATTGCATACTCTAAGAGTATGTATCATGTATTATATATTAATATTATAATTCGGTCAATTTTTCAACTTTGTATTAACTGATATTTATTAAAATTTAATTAAAGTGCTAGTTGATATTCAATTAAAAATTTGCTATAATACTTTTCATAAGATATATTTTAAGTCAACGCCATTACTTTTAAGTAATGGCATTTTTTATAAATAAGGGAAAAACCCTTGTCATAAATAACAGATTTTAGAAAGGAAGACTTTATATGGATTTAGGTACGGTTAAAATAAACAAATTGTTTATTCTATTTGTTGTTCCAAGCGTAATTTCTTTAGTTATATCAGGTATACAAACTATTATTGACGGAATATTTGTTGGAACCTTTATTGGCGATGTAGGTTTAGCCAGTGTAAATATTGCAGCACCTTTTGTCTCAATTCTCTTTGGAATAATTTTTATTGTTGTCATTGGTAGTATGAGCTATCTTACCCGAAGCTTGGGAGCGGGAAATGAACAAGAGGCACAGGATATATTTAAGACATCATTTATATTTTTAGTAGCCCTTTCTATTTTAATAGGTATAGCAGGATTTTTTGGAAATAATATTATAGCTAGATTTCTAGGGGCAGAAGATGAATTAATAAAACAATCTGGAAATTACATAAAAATGATAGCATTATTTGCTCCTTTTCCTTGTATGATGTTTTTGTTTGGTTTTGTTGATAGGACTTTAGGAAATCCAAAACTATATTTAAAAGGAAGCATTGTTAGTGCAATTGTAAATATAAGTTTAAATTACATATTTTTAGATATTTTTAAAATGGGAACAACAGGAGCAGGACTTGCAACAGGAATTGCGTACTTTTCAGCCTTTGTTGTTGTTGCACCTCCTTTATTGAAACCCTCTAGTATTATTAGTGTAACAAAAGGAAAATTTGTATACAAATTGTTAAAGCCTATATTGTATAATGGCTCCTCAGAAGGAATTACATCTGCCTCTGCAGCTATTGCAACTTTTATGTTTAATATAACTTTTATGGAAGTAGCAGGTGTTGAGGGAGTGGCAAGCTTTACAGCGATTTCATATTTAGCTACATTTGGACTCATGTTAATATTTGGAATATCAGATGGCATAGCTTCTATGATAAGTTACAACTTTGGCTCAGGGAACCATAAACGAGTTGTTGAAGTTATGAAATTATCATTTGCAGTTCAAATTACAATAAGTATAGGGCTTTTTCTAGTGCTTAACATTTTTGGGAAATCCCTAGTAGGACTTTTTGCTAATGGAAACCAAGAAATGATAGAATTTGCAAGTAGTGGAGCTAAAATATATGCCTTTGCACTTTTATTGAACGGATTTAATATTATAACAGCAGGGTACTTTACTTCCATCGGAGATGCTCGTTCATCTGTTTTGCTTGCACTGAGTCGTGGTTTAATTTTTATTTTAATAGGAATAAATATACTGCCACAAATTTTTGATATTAATGGTGTATGGGCTGTTGTTCCTTTTGCCGAAGGCATGACTTTTTTAATTGCAATATATCTTATAAGGAAGAAACACAAGCTGCAACTGGCATAAACTTATACGTGTTAGTTACACCATTATTATTTTCTAAAACTCAAAAAATATATTAGTGGGCTCAAGGGAGTTGCCACTAGCCTCCCGCCCATATATATAGCTCTTTACCTGTCTTAGTATTTTTTTATATTCATGAATTTGTCCTGTCCATATTTTTTTTACGAACTTTATGATATAATTATATACAGAAAGAATACATAGAAAGCAATATAAAATTTTAAACAAATATATATTGAAAGGAAATACAACCTGATGAAGAAATTTAATTCTGATGATTTAAACGAAGAAATTAAAGCTTGGGAGCAAATACATATTACTGAAGTTGATGATAAAGCAGTGGAGTTTTGGGAAGAATATCTTATAGGGGAGCCTCAACCCGACGAGTGGAAAAGAAACCTTAGAGAAATTAATTTTGAAGAGATAGTTAAAAATAGGATTCGTCGTGAAGATGCAAAGCCTTCATATTACCCTGAAAATATTATACAAGCTTTATTTAAAGACACTGTATTTAAGAGTGCTTTTGGGGTTATAATAAAAAACTACAATCCAATAAAAAACACTTGTGCTTTTATAAACACTATATTTAAAGCGGTTGGTATAAATAAAGAGCTCAAGGAAGAATGTATATCAACTAGCAATTTACCACAATTTACTACTATGGAGGAATTTCTTTCCAAAGAAAACATCTTAAATAAAAAACAACCTGAACAGTTGTCACTAGATTTAGTTAACGAAAAAACTATATCTATCGAAAAATCTAACATAAAAGTAAAAAGGTCTACAATCCCTGATATATTGCTTATTGATGAAGAAGACCAAATAGCTATAGAAATGCAAACTCATTCATATAGTGAATTATGGCACAGAATAATACAAAATCAATCTGTTACACATGCTTTAAGCAAAGAAAAAGGATATTCTATATGGGTTGTAACAAAAGAATTTCCAGAGAATTGTAGTAATAGACCGATTATGATAGTTAGCAATGTAATAAGTAGTGTTGGACATAAGAAGCTGAGACAACCAAAATTACAAATTGACAAAAGAGACACAAGTGGGTGTGCTATAATTATAGATGTATTTCATCCAGACATGTATAAAATAAGTGAAGAACTGGCGTTATGGTGCCACTTTATTATAACAGGTGAAAATATTGGTAAAAATATATATATGGATAATATAATTAACTGGAGTAATAGTTTGCGTGAGAAAGATAGGAGGGTGATGTATAAATTGAGCGGAACAAGAGACCAACTTATTGAAGATGGTATTAAGGAAGGTAAGGAAATAGGTATTAAAGAGGGAATAGAAAAAGGTATTGATATAGGAATGGAAAAAGGTATTGAAAAGGGTATTGACATAGGAATAGAAAAAGGTATTAAAAAAGGTATAGAAAAAGGTATGGAAAAAGGTATGGAAAAAGGTATGGAAAAAAAGCAAATTGAAATAGCAAAAGAACTTTTAGATGTATTAGATGATTTAACAATATCTCTAAAAACCAAACTACCTTTAGAAGAAATACAGAAACTTAGAAGCCACACAATGTAGACCCATTGCATAGATTTATAAAAAAATAGAGTATTATAGCAATAAACATAGATGTCTTTCATTCAGATATACTAAAAATAAATTAAATTTTTTAGTTTTGGTCTATTAATTATTAAGCTCTAACACATATATTCTCCTTATCTATAACTCCGTTTAGATTTAGAATAACATATGTTTAGAGCTTTTTCATATTTATTTTGTTTTTTTAACTAGAACAACTCATATAAGTATTATATATTTATTCCTTAATTTGTTGTCAAAAATATTATTATAATAATACTATATAAAAGTATGGCACTCTATTTTTTATTGCCAAAATATAAAACGATAAAGAAAGCAGCTTCATTAGTTCAATGTACTAAAATATTATACTCATTCATAAAAAATTTAAGTTCAATTATATGCCATGTTTTTCCATTCAATATAATTGAACTTTGTGGTATAATAAGAAATGCGTTAAAGTTCTGACTACGCTAGATAATTAGTAAGTACCTTATAACTTAAAATAACTTTGATAGAAATGAGGATATAATATGGACTACGAAATAAGACCTCAAAGATTACGAATACCCTCAGGTTGGAATATTTATTATAGTAACTTTAGCAATATAAATTTAAAAGATTATATTAATAAACCTGATAATAATAATATTTGGCTTTTTGAAGGCAACGAAGATATATTTCAAATATCAAAAGATGATATATTGATAGATTTAGGATGGTATCCTATGTATGATCCAGATGGTACATACATAATTGAAGTTGTAAAAAATTTAAATTGGTTTAAATTAGAAGATAGATTTAAAAGCCAAGACAAAGATAAGATAGTAGAAAAAATAGAAAATTATTTAGTTCATTATGCACCCTATCGACCAACAAAATTAAAACTTGAACCTCTACCCGCTTGGATTGGTTGGGAAGTTACATACAATAGTTTTTTTGAAATAGAGGAAGAACATAAAAATGCGGCTTTATTTTATTTGTCAGATAAATTACTAGCTTTACAAAATAACTATCATAAAATCAAAGTAGAACTAGGTTGGTTTCCAAAACATTCTCCTTATGGAGTATATAGATTAAGCGTATTTTTGGCGGAACAAGAGTGGTGGTTTGATAGTCTTGACAAAGAAGAAATAATTGACCATTTAGAAGAAATAATGTTAAGTTATAACTATATACATAATCCTGCCTCAGGTTTTTGTACAAAGCAAAAACATGAACTAAATTTGTCTATAGATGGTATTCGCAGAGTAGTATCTGGATATTGAAATACTTTTTAACTCACACTTCATGAAATGGACTTTACTGTTGCAAAGTCGCTGTTAAGACTTCAAATCCCTCAAAAAAATTCAAATTAAGAAAAAAATACCCGTATCTATGGGTATTTTTTGTGTTTCTATTATTTATAAAGTTAAATATTTATATGGAACAGCATTTATAAGCCAAACATTATTATCTGTGAGAAAAAAATTATATCCATCCAGCACCATTTGTTTACAATCTACTTTATATACTATAGGAATCCCATGTCTTTGACCAACATTTACAGCAGTAGTAAATGCAGCTGAAAGGTGTACGTGTCGTCTATTTTTTGGAATTAATCCATATTGTTTAATAGATTCTTTAAATTTAATTGCACTCCCATGAAACAATAAATCTGGAGGTATTCGTGAAATTAAAGTCAAATCTATATTAATAGAATGTCCCTGATTGGCACGGATTAAAGTTTTATCTTCATTAAAACTATACCTTTTTTTAGAATTTGTTTCTACTATATATTCTAATCTATATAATGATAGAACATCTCCCTTTATTCTATTAACACTTATAATTAATTCCTCTACATCTGCCCAACCATTTTCATCAAGTGTTATATTTATTGATTGAGGACTATGGCGTAATATGTAGCTTAAAAATTTTCCTATTTCTAAATCAGTCATTTATATCAACCTTTCAGACAAACTTTTTCTGCGAATACAGGCAATTAAGCAAGCTCACATTATTATGATTATCTATTTAACAAGTTCTTAAACATATTTTTTATACCTTTAATTTGCTTGTGCCCAATTATATAAGGTTTAATATTTAATTTTTTTTCTAATTCTTCAATTTTAAATTTAACAAAAATATCTTTTTTAACTTCATTATGATATTTTCTATAAAATAATAAGGCTTTATTATAATCTCCAGATTTTTCAGCTACAAATGCTTTCACCATCAAAGTTTCTACACACAAACTATATTGATTACAAGGGATACATAAACAAGTATTGTTAAATTTTTCTACATATTTATAAAAATCTTCATGCTCTGCAAAAAAATGCATTGATGTAATAGTAAATATTTCCATTTTAGATTTAGAGCCAACAAGTTTATTTTCAATGCTACCATATTCTTTAATTATTATATCACAATATAACTTCAAGACTTTTTTTGCTTTATCGAAGTCTTGCGTTATATAATAAGCACAAGCTAACTCATTTAATACAAGCAACTTAGTATCATTGGTCGTAAAAGTTTTATAAGCTTTAATATAAGTCTTAATTGATTTTTCAAATTCATATAAAGAAAAATACATTCCTCCAAGTACTTTATAAGCAATAACTTCTTTGGCAGATATTTTGATAACCTTTTGAAGTATTTTTTTAGCTTTATCTAATTCATTTTGCAATAAATAAATATCAAAAATTTCTTCTAAATTAAATAATGTCACAAAAATATTATCCTCTTCTTTAATTTCTTGCTTCAAATAATGAATTGCTAATTTATATTCATTTTTTTGTTGATAACAAAAAGATAATATACTATATGCTTTTGGATGATTTGTTTTGTCTGGAATCCATATTATTTTTAAAGCATATTCTATTGCTTTATTATAATTCTTTAATAATTTATAAGCTATAGCAAGCTTTATAATCAATTCAGTATAATCCGCTGCAACAAGCCCTTCCCTAAATTGCATGGCTTTTTCAAGATGAATAACAACATTTATTGGATCATTTCCAAGTTCATAGATTATTCCTAATCTAAAGTTTGCATATGCTGAGTTATCAATCTCTACAAACTTTTTTCCATATTTTACAGCTTTTAAGTAATCTTTTTGATTAGTAGTTTCTTTAAATTTATTTCTGTATAAAACTTGTAGCAAAAAAATAGCACTTATATTTTCCGAGTCAATTTCTATTATTCGTTCGGCAATCTCTAATAATTTTGCACTTTCATCTAAGTTCACATAACAATTCATCAACTTACTAAGAGTATAAATACTATCTGGTATTATTCTCAAGCAGTTTTCATAAAAAGGTATAGCACTTATATAATCTCCTATTTGCTGCAAACTATTTGCCATAAGCTGATTTGCAACATATATATCTTCTTCATTAGTTAAATGTTCAATACACTTTTTTATGTTTTCTAAACCTTTATCAGTTTCTTCTAAAAATGTATAGGCCTGAGCTATTGTAAAATAAACTTGATTAATATCTTTTAAATCATTATGTTCTGTTTCGTTATCTTCTGCTAGTGCAATTATTGTTGACAAAACATCAATTACATGTTCAACTTTATCATGCTCAATATTATCTGGCAGCAACATTATTTTCATTTTAAGAAACTCAAGCTCTAAACTTTCAATTTTATATGCATTAATCCAACTTAAAACATTCTCTGTTAGTTCTTGATCATTAGCTACTATACACATATTTAAAGTAACTATATGTCCATGTGGATCTTCAGGATAATGTTTAACTAACTTCATATAACTTTCTAAAATTAAATTTATAGACTTAAGTTTCTCACAAATATCTATTCGCATTTTATATAAATCTAATCTATCATGGTCTTCTTCTAATTCACGGTCTAAATAATCACAAAGCGCTAGACACTTCTCGTAATCTTCCATTTCTTTATAGATCTTTAGGCTAATAAATACATATTTTAAATTTTCTTTATCTATTTCTATAGCTTTGTTTATATATTTTAAAGCTACTTCTAGGCTAGATTTATCTTCAGTTTTATCTGCAAGGTTCAAAATAATAGCAACAAGCCTTTCATAAAACAAATCAATTTTATCAAGTTGATTTATTTCTTCACAAGCTTCAATATATTTTAACGTATACTCTTTAGATTTTTCTAAATTTATATAATATAAACCACTTAATAGTTTATAATACTCTATTAAATTAACATTTTCTATATTTATAGTTTCAGCTATTTTAATTCCTTTTTCAAATTCATTTATTTTATTATATAATTTAGCTAAGTGCATTTTAATATTATCATCTTCAGTATTTTTATCCAATGCTTCTATAACTTGTGGAATTAAACCCTTTACAGCTTCATCGTATGTTTCAGTAAATTCTTTATCAGGATTCCAATTAGAGGACATTTCTTTTAATTTATTAAGGATATCATAAGCTTCTTTATATCTTTCTTTAATCACATTAAATCTAGCCAAAGCAACGTTCATACCATAATGGTTAGGCTCTTTATTTAACACTGTGTCACAATCAATTATAAATTGATCAAAATTTTCCTTGTATAAAGATATCATAGCCAAGTTATACTGCACATTTAAAATATGTGAAAATCTATCTCTTAAAAATTGTTCTACTTGAGTAGCCTTTTCTATATCATCTATATTTGTGTAATATATCATTTTGTCTATTTCACCAGTAGGATGAATTATACCACTATTTTCTATTAAATCTATTGATTCTTTCATACATTCTTCATGGTTTAATTTTATCAAAGCTCCAATATATGCATCATAATTAGCAGTGGGCTCACCTTCAAACAAGCTGTAATCCCATCCTTGTTCACTTTTTATAGCTTTAATAACATATTTCAAAAAGTTACTATTAAATATCTCAAACAATGCCTCTTGATCATAAACAATATTAAAGGTATCATCTATTTGCTTCCAAATATAGCCGGGCAATCTAAAATGTGTCATTATATACACTAGCAATACTTCTCGTGTCACATCACATCTATCTAAATCAGTACAAACTTCATCTTTCAATAATATTTTCCATTCATCAACTGATATCCTTTTTGGAAAATAGTTATATATCTTATCTATTTTTTCTATCCAGGAAGCAATTTCAGGGTCCTCAATTATATATTCAGCTTCATTAGCTTTGTTTTTTAATTCACTTAAAGCAACTTCATATGCCTGACGCAACTTTTTAAATCCTTCAGGGTCATCTTCAGGGTGCACAGTCTTTAGCTTTGCTCTATATGCTTTTTTTATAACATCCTCTGTTATTTCTTCTACATTATCAATTCCTAAAATTGTATGTTGATCTTTCATTCTTTTATCTCCAATTTATATTTAATATTTTCAATACTTAGCTCGGTAAATCTTTAAATAATAATACACTACTATAAGAGCCCAATGCCAAAAAAGTGCAAAGTGCTGCTCTTATAGTTTAATATTTCTTATACGTTGTTGACATTTTCAAATAACTATACATATTAATAATCTTCTTTTAAATACTCTACTACTTCTTCCAACTTATTTCTTGCTGCATCAATTTTACTTTTATTTTGTGAATTTAAGGCAATATCAAATTTTAATAACTCATGTTCAATCCGACGACGTATCTCGCCTGTGCTTTCAGAGTATAAACGTTCAGCCTTTGTAATAATTAACTTATTTGCCTCTTGTTCCCTTGGTGGAATTTTTAAATATGAAAGTTCTTTTAAGCGTGCTGCTATTGCTTCATCGTCCATATCAATAGTTTGCCCTTTTATAATTTGACTATGAACTTTCTTTGTTGAAACAACCACTGCTTCAACTTCTAAAATTGAGTTTATATCATAAGTATAAGTTATATCTATAGCTTCTTCTCCTGCTTTATTTTTTGGTATTTCAATCAACATTTTCCCAAGCAATACATTAAATTTAGCAAAACGATGTTCTCCTTGCAATATATTAATACACAATTCAGTTTGGTCATCATGAACAGTATACACCCTTTCTGTTCTACTAGCGGGTATTACAGTATTTCTTTCTATAATAGGACAAAAATATCCGTCTTCATATTTCCCTTCACCAATTTGTCTTACAACTTCTGTTCCTAAAGTAAACGGGCATACATCTGTTAATATAACCTCTTTAACATCTTTATGGCGTTCTTTCATAGCTGCTTGAATTGCAGTTCCAAGAGCAACAGCTTCATCAGGATTAATATGTGTGTACGGAATACGTTTAAATAGCTTACTTACAAATTTATATATAATAGTAAGCTTTGTTGCTCCTCCAATCATTCTGAACCTCCTAGCCCTAAATGAGTGGGGTTCTTAAAGGCTTTTAACTTTATTAAGAAGTTTGATTATATCCATAGGCGTCGCCTGTATAGGACTCCTATGTCCACAACATTACTTTTTCTTAAGACTATATAATACCCGCTTTAGCTAATCTTATTAATGAAAAAAATAAACATACAATCAACTTCTTTTAATATTTGTTGTGCCATATTTGAATTTAGCACTTTATAATTTGTACTTGTTTTTAATATCTTATATAATTCAGATATTGTCTAGTTGAAAAGTAGTGTTGTCGTATTTCATAGATAGCCTGATTAGCTAGATTTTAGCTATATGATATAATGTTCTCATAGTTAAATAATCTTCTTTAGATAAATGTTTAACCTGTTGCTTTATTTTCAGATACATTCATCCTTATTCGTGATAACGGATTTAGAAACAACGTGAGTAAATCTGTTATTTATTATAAAGGCTAGTGCACTATACATATCATATTAAGAAAAGTATTTAAGTTAAAAATCTTTAAAAAACCCCACACCATTTAGGTGCTATTGGAGGCTGTCGTTCAATCAGAAACGCTACTTTCTGACCAGTTCTCTTATGAACTTCTTTATATTTCTATAAAGCACAGACTATATCTTCATCTTCACCATTACGTGTTAAGAGCCACCCACTTCCATCATCAATCGCTTATGGTGTACGACCCTCAAGAGGTCTAGTCGTTGAAGTTTCTCCTATTTAGAGATTACCTGCTCATTGCCCATTATGTTAGTACTTAGGATTTAACCATATACCATCCAATCAATTTTTTCTGCTTTCGCAACCAAAATATTTATCCTATTTATTAAAAGAGATAATATTATTTTCACGTTTAGTTATATTTCATACTTACGTTGTAGTTTGATTGGCTTTAGGGGTTCCAAGCAATTCAAGTGGTATATTGCAACGGTCAAGCCGTTGACTACGTACTAGTTTCCCAATACGCTTACTGGATTGAGAAGGCTTTCATCCCACAAGCACTGGGTTTTCCCGCCCTTATCCTATAACATTTTCAATATCAGATAATTTTAAATTAGCATCAGATAAACTACGTTTAATCGGTTTTCTAATTTTTTCAAAGAGTTCTTCACAAGCTTTTTCATACATTTCCGTAGAAATTGTATAAGTAAGTTTTTCATCATTAATAACACAAGCCATATTCACTCTTTTTTTACCACTAAATTGCATTTTAGCTTGCTCAGCTTGTTCCTGAATTAATAAAGTTGTTTTATGATCAAGATTTTTTTCTTCTAATTTATGATGTTTTAAAAACATCTCATACAATACTTGTGTAAAATCTTCTCCTCCCAAAAAATTATCACCTGCTACAGCTCTAACTTCTAAAATACTATCAAAAAACTCTAAGATTGATACATCAAATGTTCCTCCACCAAGGTCGAACACTATTGATTTTGCATCTTCGTTCTTTTCATTTAATTGATATGCAAGCGCAGAAGCAGTAGGCTCGCTTATAATACGCTCAACTTTTAGACCTGCCATTTCACCTGCTTTTTGAGTAGCTTTTCTACGAATATCATTAAAATAGGCAGGTACACTTATAACTGCTTCCGTTATTTCTTGTCCTAAAAATTCTTCTGCATCTTCTTTCAATGTTTTTAGAATAAACGAAGATAGCTCTTCTGCAGTAAATTCTTTATTACCTAAGTTAAACTTTTTTCCACTACCCATATCTCTCTTAAACACAGCTGCTGTTTCATTTGGATAAAGTAGCAATCTTTCCTTTGCAATTTCTCCTACATAAATTGTATCATTTTTGTCAATGCTCACAACCGATGGAGTTAAATTTTTACCTAATCTATTTGGTATAATTTTTGCACCTTCTTCAGAATAATACGCTACTAAACTGTTTGTGGTTCCCAAGTCAATTCCTATTATCATATCGTAAATTCCTCTCTATAACATTTTTTGGTAGTTATCTTCTCAAACATTTTCATCTCCCGATATTAAATTTACACTTAACTTTCATATTAGCTCTTAAACATTTTGATATTAAGCATTATATCTTTATTGTAATAATTAAATCATAGTTCTATTTTACAATAAAGCCTATCAAAATTCAATCATGATTACTAAATTTAGCAAGAACATGTGCGACTCTATGGGTGGTGGAATGAATCACCAAAAAGATAAAAAAGTTGAAATACTTGATATTGTCTTGAGCAACCCTGTTAATTTAAGCAGCTGTGCTAGTTAAATATTTTTTGAAAGTTTTGGAGTCCGTCCCACTATAATCAAATTTAGCTGAATTAGTGTAAGCATAAAAAGTATGGACAAATTGCACAAAAATGCATAAATATACATTTTATATTAATATCAATTATATTGGACAACATGTGCTAGTGGGAAGAAACATATTAGGGTATTATGTTAGTTGTATTTTATTAGATATAGGTATATACTTTAATAGTTAACCCGTGTGAAAAAAACAATTAGCAGAGTAATCGCGAACAAATAAGTAGCAATTAGGCGAAAAAATAAGTAGTAG
>LJHD01000003.1 GCA_001983475.1 Candidatus Epulonipiscium fishelsonii
TGACTTGAGTGGAGGTTGTGAAGTTAGAGGTTTCTTGGATAATTATCCAGATAGATTTTATTCTTTAGGAATAGCTGAGCAAAATATGCACAGTTTTGCAGGCGGAATGGCAATGGAAGGATTTGTTCCTTTTATTCATACATTTGCAGTGTTTATTTATAGACGTTCATTAGATATGGTACATATGTCTATTGCACATCCAAATTCAAAAGTAAGACTTGTAGGCTCTGTTCCTGGAGTAACTTCTCCGGCTGGGGCAACTCATCAAGCCATTGATGATATTGGAGTTATGCGTACAGTTCCAAATATGACTATTATTGAATGCGGAGATGCAACAGATGTTGAAAGTTTCTTTGAAATGAGCGATTCGATTAATGGACCAATTTATGTTCGTGTATTAAGAGGCGAATTACCTGTGTTATTTAACACTCCAATGGAAATTAATAAATCAAGACAATTAAGTGATGGAGATGACATTGTAATTTTATCTTCTGGAGTTTGTACTGAAGAAGCTATAAGAGCAGTTAGTTCCCTAAAAAAGGCAGGTATATCTGTACATCATAGACATGTAACTTGCTTAAAACCATTTGAAGATATAGAGTTAATGAATGCTATTAAAAAGTCTAAGCATGGAGTTGTTACAATGGAAAACCATAACATACTGGGGGGGCTAGGAAGCATAGTAGCAGATAAAATGGCTGAAGAAGGAATTGGCAAAAAATTATATAAAATAGGAATTAACGATGAATACATGCATGGTGGTTCTAAATTATATCTAATGAAAAGATATGGATTAGATGCTATGTCATTAATTAAAAAGGTAGAAGTAGCATTAAACAAAAATCTTAATATAACAGAAGACATGTTAGCAGCGTTCCATTTTGAATTAGAAAACGAAGAAACTAGGTCTTTAGGAGTTTAGTTTGAAGTATAGTATGTAAAATATAAATGTGACTGATATAAATCTTTGATTTCCTATCATGATTCAGGAATTAAATCAATACACATTGAGCTTTAAATTACTCTTTTAGATAATTATTTTAGGTACAATTTATAATTGCGTCTAGTATAATATTGGGTGAACATTATTCACCCAATATAGTGGATGCATTTTATAATTTTTCAATCATATCTATTCAATCATATCTAAAGGTAAGATAATTTTCTAGTATACTAAAAGCAGATTAAATCAATACATATTGAGATTTAAATTACTCTTTTAGATAATTATTTTAAGTACAATTTCCAATTGCGTCTAGTATATGAGAGACAACTTAATGACTACTTCTACTATACATAATAGAAAAAAATAATGTTTAGTGAGAAAACAATACCAGGGGGATTTTATGAGTACAAAAATTAAAAAGTTTATGATGTTAACAATGAGTATAGTAATGCTTACAGGATGTGGAGGAAATACTGAAGTTGAAGATGTTTCTGCAGTTACACATAATTATGCACAAGAAGCCTTTAGCAATATTGAACCTTTAGCCGAAGCAGTGACATTAAATATTGGAAGTTTGAGTAGCAGTACACATGGATTTAATAATTACCTAATTGAAAAATTAGGTGGTTTTGAATATGCTAACTTAGATGGAGAAGTTATTGTTTTTGGTAGTGGTCCAATTATGGTTGAAGCTATGGCTTCAGGAGATTGTGAAGTTGGCCCATATGGACTTGGTGGGACCCTAGCTGGGACAATTGGCCAAGATATGGTAAACATTGGAGCAGCATCAAGAGATTATCATGCACTACAAATCTATGCACCAAATGATTCTCCTATTGTTACAGCAGGTCAAGTCACTCCTTCAGCACCAGAGCTTTATGGAACACCTGAACTTTGGAAAGGCCAAGAAATTTTCATTCCTGTTGGAACAACTCTTCATTATATGTTAAGCAATGGATTACAACATCTTGGCCTTACAACAGATGATGTAAAATTAACTCATATGGAAGTTCCAAATATTAACACTGCTTTGCGTGCTGGTCAATGTGATATAGGTGGACTTTGGACTAATTATCCATATGGGACTATAAATGAAAAAAACACTGCTATCATGAAAGCTAATGATGTTGGAACTGTGCTAGTTACAGCGATGGCAACTAGTCAATCAATTATCGACGAGAAACCTGAAGCTTTACAAAAGTGGATGGAATTATATTTTGCAGCAGTGGACTGGACATATGAAAGTGAAGGAAATTTAAATCAAGCAATTGAGTGGTTTATGGAGTGGAATGAAGAAAATGGAATTCCTAGTGTAAAAGAAGAAATTGCTGCCCATATGCAATATCAAAAATGTTATACTCTTGAGGAAAATATAAGTATGTTTAATACTTTATCTGAAAATGGAAAATACAACCTGTTTATGGAATATAACGTAGAGCCATTAAAATTCTATATTGAGCAAGGAAATTATAAACCTGAAGATATGGATAAATTCCTTGATCCAATTTACTTAAATAATACATTTTTAGATAACTTAGCAGGCAAATAATAATTAAGTTTGAACTTATATATTTAAGTAAGTTTTGACTTAAATATATAAAGTGTCCTTCCTAAAGTATGTTAGCGAAGGGCACTTTTACAGTATAGATTGTTAGATAATTCATTTTCATTTAGTATATTTAATTAATAAAACTGATTTCTTTATAGTGTAATAATATTTATTTACTTTTTTATTCCTGGGTGAGAAATTAAAGATTTATCATTATTTATTCAATACCCTATAGTAGTTAAACTCAGTTTAATTTTTATTAATTATAGGAAGTGAGATACAGGGGGATTTTATGAGTGCAAAAATTAAAAAGTTTATGATGTTAACAATGAGTATAGTAATGCTTACAGGATGTGGGATAAATGTTGAAGAAACAAAAGATGAAATTACATATGAATATGTACAAGAAGCATTTGGTAATATTGAACCTTTAGAAGAATTAACAACATTAAATATAGGTGTTATAAGTGCTGGTACACATGGAGTAACAAATCATCTAATTGAAAAATTAGGAGGTTTTGAATATGCTAATTTAGATGGTCAAACTACTATATTTGGCAGTGGCCCAATTATAGTGGAAGCTATGGCTTCAGGAGATTGTGAAGTTGGATTATATGGACTTGGTGGAATTTTAGCTGGAACAATTGGCCAAGATATTGTGAATATTGGTGCAGCTACAAGAGATTATCATTCATTACAATTTTTTGCACCAAACGATTCTCCTATCGTAGTTGCTGGCCAAGTCACTCCTTCTGCTCCAGAACTTTATGGCACGCCGGAACTTTGGAAAGGTCAAGAAATATTTGTCCCAGTTGGAACAAACCTTCACTACGTTTTAAGCAATGGACTTAAGCATCTTGGTCTTACAACAGATGATGTAAAATTAACTCATATGGAAGTTCCAAATATTAATACTGCTTTACGTGCAGGTCAATGTGAACTTGGAGGAGTTTGGACCAATTATGCATATGGAGATTTAAACAATAATAACACTGCTGTTATGAAAGCTGATGATACAGGTACAGTATTATTAGCGGGAATAGCAGCAAGTCAACCAGCCATTGATGAAAAATCTGAAGCAATACAAAAATGGATGGAACTGTACTTTGCAACAGTAGATTGGATTTATGCAAGTGAAGAGAATTTAAATCAAGCAATAAAATGGTTTATTGAATGGAATGAAGAGAATGGTATCGCTAGTGTAGAATCAGAGATTGTTGCACACATGCAATATCAAAAGCCATATACACTAGAAGAAAATATAGAGATGTTTAATACATTGTCCGAAAATGGAGACTACAATAAGTTCATTGTATATAATATAGAACCATTAAAATTCTATATAGAACAAGGAAATTATAAACCGGATGACCTGGATAAATTTCTTAATCCAGCATATTTAAATACTACATTTTTAGACAATCTAGCAGCACAAAAATAAAAACTAGTTATACCGATATTCAAAGCTATTGTAATTTCATAAACCTGAACACGTCTTGTGCTAGTTAATTCCATTATATAGATTGTTGAACAATTTGTTTAGCTTAGAAATAGTGCATATTTTTCCATAAAAGCTAGAGTCATATTCTTTATATAGTGTTATAACCAAATATAACAGATTTAGTCACGTTGTTGCTAAATCCCTTATCATGAGCCCAACAACTTGTACAGTTGATTTTTATAGTTCTGCACCTATTATATCAAATGTTAATGTTTCTTTTTATGCTTTTTTATTTATTCAACAATATAATTATAATAAAGGCACAGTAGCAACTAAATTTGATTATAGTAGTGCAGGAGTGAATCTCCTTTTGTGAGTTTTGAGCCCAAACCCTCAAAAATACCGCAACTTATAAGTACATCTAATATAATAAAATATTCAACTAGAACAACTGGTATATGAATAGTTATTAAAATATGTTTACTATATTATAAGAGATAAATTATGAAAGCAATTAAAAAGTTTATTTTATTAACAATGAGTATAGCAATGGTTACAGGATGTGATGTAGGTGATAAAGAAGAATTAAGTACTGAAGCTACATATGCACAAGAAGCATTTGGAAATATTGAGTCTTTAACTGAAAAACTATCACTGAATATTGGAAGTTTAAGTGGTAGCACCCATGGATTTAATAATTATTTAATCGAAAAATTGAGTGGGTTTGATTATGTCAATTTAGATGGAGAAATTATTAATTATGGTTGAGGCTATGGCTTCAGGAGACTGTGACGCTGGTGGAGGTATACTAGCTGGAACAATTGGCCAAGACATTGTAAACATTGGTGCAAGCTCAAGGGATTATCATTCATTACAATTTTTTGCACCAAATGATTCTCCCATTGTTGTCGCTGGCCAAGTAACTCCATCTGCTCCAGAACTTTATGGAACTGCAGAAGTTTGGAAGGGCCAAGAAGTATTTGTTCTAGTTGGAACAAACCTTCATTATGTATTAAGTAAAGGATTAGAATATCTTGGTCTTACAACAGATAATATAAAATTAACTCATATGGAAAATATCAACACTGCACTGCGTGCTGGCAAATGTGATGTTGGAAGCCTTTGGACTAATTATCCATATGGAAGCATAAATGAAAATAACACTGCTGTTATGAAAGCTGATGATGTTGGAATAATACTAGTTACAGGTTTGGCAACTAGTCAACAAGTTATTGATGAAAAACCTGAAGCTTTACAAAAATGGATGGAACTATATTTTGCAGCTGTAGATTGGACATACGCAATTGAAGAAAACTTAAATCAAGCAATTGACTGGTATATTGAGTGGAACGAACAAAATGGAATTCCTAGTGAAAAAGAAGAAATTGTCGCACACTTAACATATTCCAGTAGCTATACTCTTGAAGAAAATATAGAGATGTTTAATACATTGTCTGAAAATGGAGACTACAATAAGTTCATTGAATATAATATAGAACCATTAAAATTCTATATAGAACAAGGAAATTATAAACCGAATGACCTGGATAAGTTTCTTAACTCAGCTTATTTAAATACTACATTTTTAGACAATTTGGCAAAACCAAAATAATAAATAGTGTTTGCCTAAACTATGAATTGTAGACTATAGCTTTATAAGTAATACCTAAGTAGCTGTGTTCGGTATTTAAGATATTGGCTAATAGTCAATATCTATATAAAAGTATAATAGCTATTATAGTCTAGGCAAATTTATTTTTACCAAAATAAATAATTTAAAGGGGGGCAACAATGAGAGGAAAAAATACATCTTTTATCAACTGGGGATTACCTGTAATAACTGTATTAAGTTTTTTACTTGTATGGCAAATACTAGTTATGCAAGGGTTTATTCCTGCGAAAACATTATCTACACCACTTCAAGTTTTTGAAACATTGATTGCAAAATTTAGTGATACTAGTCCAGATGGAGCAACTTTACAACAGCATATATTGCAAAGTTTGAAAATAGCATTATCAGGCTTGATGCTTGGAATATTAGTTGGCACACCTTTAGGATTGCTTATGGGTTGGTATAAAACAGTTGATCGTTTAGTAAAACCTATATTTGAGTTAATAAGACCAATTCCACCAATTGCTTGGATACCACTAACAATTTTGTGGATTGGAGTGGGCGACTTTGCTAAGATATGTATTATCTTTTTATCAGCATTTATTCCATGTGTATTAAATTCTCAAGCGGGAATTAGACAAACAGTACCAGTACTTATAAATATGGCAAAAACATTCGGTGCAAGTAACTTTGAAATATTTTACAGTATAGGAGTTCCTTCTGCAATACCTATGATATTTGCTGGAATTCGTATAGCTTTAGGGAATGCATGGAGTACATTGGTTGCAGCAGAACTCCTTGCAGCTAATATGGGTCTTGGATATATGATAACAATGGGAAGACAATTCCAAAGAATCGATATTATTATCTTGGGGATGATGACAATTGGTCTATTAGGATTTATCATAACTACAATATTTGGAAAAATAGAAAAAATTATGATGAAAGGAAGGGTGTAACATGAAAAAACAAAACAATTTATTAATAACAATATTACCTGTTATTTCTATTTTAATGTTAATTGGAATCTGGTTATTTGCATCAAGTCAAAATAGCGAACTTGTTCCTACACCCTTAAAAGTTTGGGATAGATTACTACTGCTGTTTGAAAAACCAGTTAGTGGATACAATTTATTTGGACATATATTTGTAAGCTTAAGGCGTGTAATTATTGCTCTTATATTTTCAACGATAATAGGAATATTAATGGGTATTGCTATTGGTTGGAGTAGAGTGGCAAGTAAAACAATAGGAGTATTATTTGAATTAATAAGACCAATTCCACCAATTGCTTGGATTTCAATTATAGTAATGTGGTTTGGAATAGGAGAAATGTCAAAGATTGTAATGGTATTTATAGGCACATTAATGCCTATAGTTATAAATACTTATACAGGAATAAAAATGGTAGATCATTCATTAATAGATGTTGCAGATACATTTCAAGCAACAGAAAAGCAATTATTAATGGAAATAGCAATACCTTCAGCACTTCCTTCAATTATGGCTGGAATAAGAAATGCAATTGGAGTTGGTTGGATGGTTGTTCTTGCAGCTGAAATGATTGGAGCTAAAGAAGGAGTTGGATTTTTAATAACAAGAGGTTCTGAGTTTTTTGATATTCCTCTAATCATGGTAGGGATGATTGCAATAGGAGTAGTTGGGGCATTATTATCAGCAGGAGTAGAATTGTTAGAAAGGAAGATGTGTCCATGGGCATACAGAATGGAGTAACACTAGAGGTTAGAAATATAACGAAAATATTTATAGAAAATGGCCAAGAAAATTTGGTTGTTGACAACATATCGTTTACAGTGCAAAAAAATGAGTTTTTAGTTATTTTGGGTCCTGGATATTGTGGTAAAACAGTTCTATTAAATATGATTATGGGGTTAATTCAACCTACTAGTGGAGAAGTTTTACTTGATGGAGAAATTATTACTAAAGAAAAAATGGGTAATAAATTTAGCATGGTGTTTCAAAAACTAGGGCTTATGCCTTGGAAAACTGTTATGGAAAATGTAGAGCTAGGGCCAAAGCTTCGTGGGGAACCTAAATCTGTAAGAAGAGATAAAGCACAAAAATATATTGAGCTTGTTGGTCTTAAAGGATTTGAAAATAGCTTTCCTCATCAGCTTTCTGGAGGAATGAAACAACGTGTTGGTATTGCACGTGCATATGCAAACGAGCCAGAAATACTGATAATGGATGAACCTTTTGGGCAACTAGATGCTCAAACAAGATATAATATGGAAGAAGAACTTGTAAGAGTTTCTCAAACTGAAAAAAGGACTACTATATTTGTTACAAATAACATTGAAGAAGCAGCATATCTTGGTGATAGAATATTATTACTCACTCAATGTCCAGCCAGAGTAAAAGAAGCGTACAATATAGATATTCCAAGACCTCGAAACATGACTAGCATGGAATTTTTAAATCTTAGAAAAGAGATTTCTAATAATACGGATTTAGCACTATAAGGAGGCGAAAACATGAAAACAGACAAAATTGAGGTTAAAGGACTAAGCAAGTCATATGGAGATTTAAAAGTATTGAATGACTTAAATTTTTCCATTAAAAAAGGAGAATTTATAGTTGTTGTTGGCCCAACTGGATGTGGAAAAACAACTTTTCTTAATCTTTTGACTAGAATTATTCAACCTACTTCTGGAGATCTATATATTGATGGTGAACCAGCTGACCCTAAAAAACACAACTTATCTTTCGCTTTCCAAGAACCTTCTGCTATTCCTTGGCTTACAGTTGAGGGAAATATTCAATTTGGATTAAAAATAAAAAAATACACAAAAAAAGAGATAGCTGAAAGAACAGCTAAAATCATAACATTGCTAGGGCTTGAACAATTTAGACATCAATATCCACGACAACTATCTGTAAGTTGTGAACAAAGAGTTATAATTGGTAGAGCATTTGCATTATATCCTGATTTGTTATTAATGGATGAACCTTATGGTCAGATGGATATCAAAATGAGATATTACTTGGAAGATGAAGTTTTAAAGATTTGGAAAGAACTTGAAAGTACAGTGGTATTTATTACACATAATGTTGAAGAAGCTGTATATTTAGCTGAAAAAGTTATTATTCTATCAAATAAACCAACTACTATAAAAGAAGTAGTAGAAATAAATCTTCCACGCCCAAGAGATTTCACATCTCCAGAATTTGTTGAAATTAGAGAGTATATTACAAATCAAATTAAATGGTGGTAGATAATAAGGGGGTACTTTGTACTCCCTTATACTTTTTATTAGCTGCGAACTATGTTCGCTGAGGGGAGCATATAATGTTAGAAATGATTGGTAAAGTATTACCTATAATATTTTTGTTTATTTTAGGAGTATGGTTTAAGTATTCAGGTTTCATTTTAGACCAAAGCATGAAGGATATAAAAAAGATAGTTTTAAATGTTGCGTTACCATGTGTATTGTGTAATACTTTTTTAAATATGGAAGTAAAGCCTGAGCATGGAATATTAGTTATTTTAACACTGATATTATTAGCATTATTTATGATATGTAGCAAATTATTAAATAGTATACCTATATTTCATTATAAATACAATGTATATGTAAGCACTGGATATGGGTTTGGCTTAATGGGTATGACTTTATTTATAATGATGTTTGGTGCAGAAAATCTTGAAATGTTTTCTGTTATGGGTTTAGCTCATGAGTTTTTTATCTGGGTTATATATTATATTTTATTTAGAGTGGAAATGAAACAGGAAAAAATAGATATATATATGTTTATTAATGTATTTAAATCTCCTATAATCTTAGGTATTTTAGTTGGTCTTTTAGCAAACTTTACTGGGATATCTACATATTTAAACTTAAATCCTATCGGACAAGGCATTTTATCTACTATGGATTATTTGTCCAATATATCAGCACCGTTTATATTGATTAGTCTAGGATATGGAACAAACATCAATAAAAAATATTTAAAAGAGAGCTTTAAATTAATAATAGTTAGAGCTCTAACTATTATTACAGTTGGAATCGGTGTTAAAGTTTTATTAATAGATAACTTAATGCCACAAAGTTTATTGCTAGATGTATCATATATAGCATTTATCGCTATGCCTCCAATGCTTATTTTGCCACTGTTAATATCTCAGATTGAAGGAGAAAAAGAACATGAAGAAATTGTAAGTAGTACAATGGGAATTTGTTCTATTTTTAATATTATAATTTTTGTATTAATTGCTTTTGCAATGCCGTTATAGTAAGATAAAATTAATACTGACTGCTGAAATACATTTTCAGTAGTCTTTTTTATAAATTTAACTAGCTGTGCTAGTCAAATATTTTGTTAATAATGTAAAAAGATGTTTATTATTCAAGGCTTAAGTTTTTTAAGAGATTATAAACAGTATTATATTCAAGAATAACAGATTTATGGACAATGTAACTAAAGCTGTTATTTAATAACTTGCTAGATTAAATGAGTTATGTCATAATGAACAAAGAAAGTAGGTTGGTAAGATTGAATTATATAGGTTCAAAATATTCATTATTAGATTTTTTAACTAATACTATAGATGAAGTTACAAACATTAAAAATGGCGAAAATTTGGTTTTTGGAGATTTATTTGCAGGAACAGGAGTAGTTGGAGTTAATTTCAAAAAAAAAGGATATACTGTAATTGCCAATGATATTCAGCATTATAGCTATGTATTAAATAATCATTATATAGAAAATAATGAAACATTAAGTGCGTTTTTATTAGAGCATTTAAATTCTTTAAATCCAGTAGAAGGATTTATATATAAAAATTATTGTTTAGGTTCAGGAAGTGAAAGAAGTTATTTTACAGATTATAATGGTAAAAAGTGTGATGCAATTAGAATTGAGATAGAAAAATTATATAAAAGTCATGAGATAAGCCAAAAAATGTATTATTATTATTTAGCAAGTTTGATCAATTCGATAGATAAGTTGGCTAATACAGCTTCAGTTTATGGAGCATTTTTAAAACATATAAAAAAATCAGCGCAAAAAAAATTGAAACTAGAATTATTACCTATAATACAAGGTGCCAACAAAGGAAAGGTTTATAATAAAAATATAAACGATTTAATACCAAAAATAAAAGGTGATATTCTTTACTTAGACCCACCATATAACTCAAGACAATATAGTGCTAACTATCATTTATTAGAGACAATTTCAAAATATGATAATCCTGATATAAAGGGTAAAACAGGTTTAAGAGATTATAATATGCAGAAAAGTTTATATTGCTCTAAAAAAACAGTAAAAGCAACGTTTGAAGATTTAATAAAGAGAGCAAAATTTAAATATATATTTGTAAGTTATAATAATGAAGGATTAATGTCGCTAGAAGATATAAAAGAAGTTATGTCAAAATATGGTCAATACAAAGTTTTTACTACAGAATATAGAAGGTTTAAAGCTGACAAAGAAGAAAAGAGAAATCATAAAGCTAATGTTACAACAGAATACTTACATTGTTTAATAAAGTAGATAAACATTAAACTATTGAATAATTCATTTTCATTTAATACATTTAACTAATGAAGTTTCTTTTTCTATAGTATGATATACTTTTTCATGATACTGTATTAATATTTTTGGTTCGGGGCAAAGCTCCGATCTAACTCCCTACTTTAAAAGTTGCATGCTTTTTATTCTATAACCTATTATATTGAAACGCCCATTGATGTAACTAAATTTGATTATAGTAGTGCAGGAGCAAAGCTAATGTTGGGGTTGCCAAATCATAAAAAAATCACAGATTTAGTCAGGTTAATCCGTGATTCATGAATAAAAATAGACCTAAAAATTTACTTCAGGCCTATTTTGTATAAAATTTTTATTAATAGTCATTTATTCTTTTTCAGGTACAATATATGATGAGCTTTTATCATATTCATATATAATATAGTTTTCTGTGTCATTAGTATAATTAGCTTGTGTTATCAGATTATTAAATTCATCATATTCATATATATATTCTTCATATAATTCACCATCATAATAACAACTTTCTTTTATTAAGTTATTAAATTCATTATACTCATATATATATTCCTCACATAAATTGCCACAATACCAAGTTAATTTTATTAAGTTATTAAATTCATCATATTCATATATGTTGTTTTCGTATAATTCACCATCATAATAATAACTTTCTTTTATTAAGTTATTAAACTCATCATATTCATATATATATTCTTCATATAATTTATCAGCATCATAATGATTTTCTTTTATCAAATTATTAAATTCATCATATTCATATATATATTCATAATTAAATTCATCATTATCATAATAACTTTCTTTTATTAAGTTATTAAATTCATTGTACTCATAAATGTATTCATAATTTAGTTCATCATTATCATAACAACTTTCTTTTACCAAGTTATCAAATGCATCATACTCATATAATATACTTTCAGCATTACCATCATAATAAATATGCTGCTTTATTAGATTTTCAAAGTTATCATATTTATACTCATATATTACACTATCAGTTAACTTATCATTGTAATAATAAGTTTCTTTTGTTAAATTATCGAATTTATCATATTCATATTTATATGTCACACTATCAATTAATGGAGATAAGTTTCCTTCGTTATCATGCCAATTTTCAATATTTATATTATCAAAAATTTCTGTAGTTAAATTTCCATTTTCATCGTATATATATATTTTGTAGTCACTTAATACACCATTGTCATAATAAAAGTGTTCTTCTATTTTATTTCCATTCTCTCCATATTTATATATACTATTTTCGCTTAATTCGGTGCCAACATAAAAATCTCTTTTTGTAATATTATTAAATGCATCATATTCATATAGTACAGATGTAGCTAAATTTCCATTTGTGTAATAATCTTTTTTTATAATATTTCCATATTCATCATTCTCATATATATAAGAACTAAGTAGCTCATCATAAAAATACCAATTTTTCTTATATACATTATTAAGTTCATTATACTCGTATGTATAATAACTAATTAATACATTATCAACATACCAGCTTTCTTTTGTTATATATCCATTGTTATCATGCTCATATGTGTAAGAAGTTAACTTTCCTTCCTCATAATGAGTTTCTGATATAATATTATCATCTTCCTTATATTCATTATATTCATAAAGTTTTCCGTTTAAATAATAATTTTCTTTAGTCAATTTGTTAAATTCATTATATTCATATGTTATAACATGTTCTAGTAAAGAAATTGAAGATAGAACATCTATATCAGAAGTAATGTTACGACTTTCCTTTATTAAATTGTTAAATGCATCATATTCATATGATACAGCAAGGGTTACTTGCATATCATTTACATAATAAATATCCTCTATTAAATTGCCTAATTCGTCATATTCAAAAGTTGCAGAACCAATTAATGTTCCATATTCGTAGTAATTCTCCGCTGTCAAATTGCCAACTTCATCATATTCATATATATTACATTTAATTAATTCATCATACTCGTAGTAATATTCTTCTATTAGTTTTTTATTCTCATCATACTTAAAGATGTCATATTTTGTTAAATATCCATCGTTATAATAACTTTTTTTGATTAAATTATCAAATTTATCATACGCATATGTATTGTATATTCCTGTTTTTTTATAAACATGTTCTTCTTTTATTATATTGCCGTTTTTATCATATTCCGTAGAATAATATTCTCCATCAGGATGAATATTATTTTCTTTTATTAAATTGCCAAATTCATCATACTCATAAGTATAATAATCACTTAATACTCCATCTGAATAATATGATTTTTTTTCTAGTGGGAAAGTTTGAGATTTTGCTGGTAATTCTTGAGATATAGTAGTTACAGCGTTTTTAAAAGGTGTTTCCATAGCATAAATCCTAGTAGTCATTAAAATACTGCTAATTATTGATAATCCTATTATTTTTTTTAATAAAAATTTATTTTTCATAATATTGTTGTAATAAAAGAAAATTCTTTCATTATCTCTCCTTATTTATATAGAATAAATATATTATAACACAATTTTAGTCATAGTTTCAAGTAATGTGCTTGGATTAATTATATCTTTAGCATAGATAAAATATGTATAGGAGCACAAAGTGCTCCTTAGTATAAAATGGAAGCAGTACAAAATTTATTCTTTTATATTGATTTGATGATATACTTTTTTTCCTTTTTGGATCATTAAAGCATTATCATTGAATAAATCAAGAGTTATTTTAAAATCTGTATCAGGAACTATATTACCAGCAACTTTTATACCTTTTTGATTAATAAGTCGTCTTGCTTCAGACTTAGAAGGAGCAAGCTTAATTTTATCAACTAGCAAAGTTACAATGTCAATACCATTTTTTAATTCTTCACTAGACATGTCAGTTGTGGGCAAAGATCCACTAGCACCTTTTCCAGAAAAAGCATTTCTTGTAGCTTCTTGAGCTTTTTTTGCCTCTTCTTCACTATGAACAATTTTAGTTACTTCATATGCTAAAATTTCTTTAGCTTTGTTTATTTCTGCTCCCTCTAAACTTGAAAGTTTATTAACTTCATCCATTGGAATAAAAGTAAGAAGAGAAAGGCATTTTTTTACATCAGCATCTGCAATATTTCTCCAATATTGATAAAATTCATAAGGTGAAGTTTTTGTTGCATCTAACCAAATAGCTCCACCTACTGTTTTACCCATTTTGTTGCCTTCAGAATTTGTCAATAGAGAAAAAGTCATGCCAAATACACTATCAGATTCTAATCGTCGTACTAATTCAACTCCACCTAATATGTTTGACCATTGGTCATTTCCACCAAGTTGCAAACGACAATTATATTTTCGGTAAAGTTCCAAAAAATCATAGGATTGCATAATCATATAATTAAATTCTAAAAATGATAATCCTTTTTCAAGACGTTGCTTATAGCAATCAAAGGTTAACATTCGATTTACAGAAAAATGTGCTCCAACTTCACGCAATAACTTTACATAATTCAAATTTAACAACCAACTAGCATTATTATCCATAATGGCTTTATCATTATCAAAATCAATAAACTTTGAAAGTTGTTTTTTAAAGCAATCTACATTATAGTTTATTGTTTCAATTGTCATCATTTTACGCATGTCAGTTTTTCCGCTGGGGTCTCCTATCATACCAGTACCACCACCCATAAGTGCAATGGGTTTATGGCCTGCAAGTTGCATATGACGCATTGCCATAATTGTAACAAAATGACCGACATGTAAACTATCTGCAGTGGGATCAAACCCTATATAAAATGTCACGCTTTCTTTATTCAACAAATCTTTTAATTCTGCTTCATGAGTTGTTTGTTGAATAAATCCACGTTCGTTTAAAGTATCAAAAACATTCATTTGAAAAACCTCCATAAATTTACAATATTTTTTATAATATCATACAATATTTATTTTTACAAGCCACATTATAGACAAATACCGCTATATAGAGTAATATTAAATAAAATAAAAAATGGGAGTGATGAGTATGTTTGGAAATAAAGTGGAAAATAATGGAGTAAAATTTACTATTTTTTCAACAGATTTAAATGAACTTGAACTTTGTATATATGATGATATAAATAAACCTCCAGTTTCTAAGTATTATTTGAATCGAGGAATGAATTCTGATGGAAATATATTTGTAAAAAAAGTTGTTGAAGCAAAAATAAATCAGTTTTATACTTGGGGAGCAAATTATGAAGGAAATTTTCATTATTTAATAGATCCATATGCACAAGAAGTTGTACAAAACAAAGATGGAATATATTTTAACAAAATTACTAAGCTTGAAGATACACTAGTAAAAAGACCAAATATTCCTTGGGACCAAACTATAATTTATGAAATGCATATAGGAAATTTTACTAAAAGCCCAACAGCAAAAGTAAAAGCCCCTGCTACATTTAATAGTATTATAGAAAAGATACCATACTTCAAAGTATTAGGAGTTACAACAATTGAACTATTGCCAATATTTTTATGGTATAGAGATACTATAAAAAGTATAAATCCATTTACAGGGTTTCCACCACAAGACATTTGGGGATATAACTCTATTAACTTTTTTGCACTAGACCCAATGTATGTGGAAGATAAACAAAATCCAAGGGAAGAATTTAAACGATTTGTAGACATCATGCATAGTAACGATTTAGAAGTTATACTTGATGTTGTTTATAATCATACTGGAGAAGGAGGGCACGGTGGTTCAGTATTTAATTTTAAAGCATTAGCTAATGATGTATATTATAGAATGATTGGTGAATATTATGCTAATTGTTCAGGCACAGGAAATACTTTAAATACAAGTCATGCTGTTGTTCAAGAAATGATTATTGATAGTTTAAGATATTGGATTCAAGAAATGGGTGTTGATGGATTTAGATTTGATTTAGCATCAATTTTAGCACAAGATGAAAGCGGAAAATGGATTGAACATTCATTATTAAAAAGAATTAGTCAAGACCCAATTCTTTCCCAGGTAAAGCTGATTTCTGAAAGTTGGGATGCAAAAGGAGCATATAATGTTGGATTTATGCCAAAACCTTTCCATGAATGGAGTGATGTTTTTAGAAACCACATTAGAAGATTTATAAAAGGTGATAATGGATTAATAAGTGATGTTGCAACATGCATTGTAGGAAAAGAAATTGCTCATAACATGCCAAATGCTTGTATGCCTGTACATTATATAACTGCTCATGATGGGTTTACTTTATGGGACTTAGTTTCATATAACGAAAAACACAATATGGCAAATGGAGAAGATAATAGAGATGGAAGTAATAACAATTGCAGCTGGAACAGTGGCCTTGAAGGGGAAACTTCTGACCCCGCAATAAATGCATTAAGATTAACTAGACTTAAAACAGGATTAGGATTACTGATATTTAGCAGAGGAATACCAATGATAGTTATGGGAGATGAAGGAGCAAGAACTCAACAAGGAAATAATAATGCTTTTTGTCAAGATAATGAATTGTCTTGGTTAAATTGGGAAAGAACAGATAAATTTAAAAATATTTTTGAATTTGTGGCTAAAGCAATAAGCTTGAGGAAAAGTATGAAATGGTTTGGTTCAGATATAAGTCCAGTATGGCATGGCACAAAATTAAATAGTCCTGATTGGAGTTTTGAGTCAAGAATTTTAGCTTGGTCAATTCAAGAAGGAAATTTTACTGTATATTTTGTTGCAAATAATTATAGTGAAGAATTATCTTTTGAAATTTTCATTCCAAGAAATAGATGGGAAGTTTATATCTCTAGTGATGAAGGAAGTTTTACCTATAATTCTTATATAGCAAAACCATTTAGTTTTACGGTATTAATTGATAGATTTTGATAACATTGTATAAATAAAATTAAAATAATATAGGTTTAAATATTATTTTAGACCTATATTTAACTAACAATTTAATTTTTCATTTAATATATCACAAAAGATTTCGTACATATTATATTTGCACGTGTTTTAATTATAAAGATTGTAATATATATAATTAAAATGTTATACTTTACTATATATTTTTTAAAGGTGGAAATTTTATGGAATTTATGACAAAACCTCAGCAAAAAGCTTTAAACAAATTCAAAGGAATAAAATCTAATGATAATGCAAAAGAAAAAGGTTTCTTTCCAAAGAGACATTTTACAAGCAAAGATATTTTAAAATTGATAAAAAACAGAAAGAGGATTTCACCAACTATTAAGTCTTTAATTAAAACTTCAAGTATTATAAAAAATCATAGTTCCTCTAAAGAATATAAAACTAAAATCTCTAAAGAGGAGTTTTATAAACTAGATAATTATATTCAGAATATACTACAAATGAATTCTTGGGGCGTTGCTAGTTTTACTGAAAAAGAAATTTTCAAAGGCAATGCAATACCATACAAAAATGTAATCGTTTTATCAAAACGTATGAAAAATGACCATTTTATTGTTGAAGAGCTACCTAACATTGATTGTATGCTAGAAGTTATGGAAGTATATGGAGATACTGGCACGGCATGTTTAAAAGTTACATCATTACTACGCTCTATGGGGTTTGGTGCTTTACCAAATCACAGTTTGGGAGGAAACGTTGATTATACTAAAGCAGGTTATAAAGCAAATCTTGGATTTATAGGTAAACATGGATTACTTATTACTCCGCATAGTGGACCATGCAATCGCCTAAGCATTATATACACAAGTATAGAAAATTTAAATGATTTTATGCATACTGAAGATCATAGTTGGGGAAATAGTTTTTGTAATAAATGCAAAAAATGTGTTGCAACATGTCCGTATAATGCAATTTACGAAGATAATAAAATAGATAAGAATGGGCATATAGAATGTATTTCTAACCAAATATGTAATAGTGGTTTTACAAAATATGGTTGTGCTATTTGTATAGCAGCTTGCCCTTTTACAAAATTGGGATATAGCAATATAAAATCGAAAGTGATAAAGTAAACTAAGGAGTAGCACGTTGTGCTTCCCCTTAAATTAATTTTAAGCCCGAATTGTTTTTTTTGTATTCTTTTTCATTTCATACCATACAGGACTTGCAATAAAAATTGAAGAATAAGTTCCTGATAAAATACCTATCACAAGAGGAAAAGCAAATTCTTTTACTTCACTTGTACCTATAATATACAATAACAAGACAACAATTAAAGTAGTAAGAGAGGTATTTATTGAACGTGAAAGAGTTTGTTTTATACTCTTATTTATAATAATTGAATTATCTGATTTTTCCATTAACTTTTTATTTTCTCTAATTCTATCAAAAACAATAATGGTGTCATTTATTGAATATCCAATGATAGTTAACATAGCAGCAATAAATGAGTTATTGATTGGAATTCTAAAAACAGCATAAACCGTTAACATAACTAAAATATCATGGATTAAAGCTATAACTGCACTAGTTCCAAATTTAAGGTCTTGAAATCTTATCCAAATATAAATTAACATTAGAATTGCACTTAAAATAACAGCTTGAACAGCCTTTGCTGTTATTTCAGGACTTATTGTTGGAGAAAAAGAATTTTCCTCTAAAGTAATTGCATTTGGAAAGTTCTCTTTTATAGCAGCCATAAAGGCTATCCGTTCATCTAATATTGTGGATTTAGTTGTAATAATAACTTCTGTAGGATTATCTGTTGTTTGAATAACTGCACTGTTATCCAATAAATATATCTCTGTTAATGGTCTGATATCCAAATTTACATTAAATTCCTCTTCTAAATTTAGATAAATAAGTGTTCCACCTTTAAATTCAATATCGTAATTTAAAAGTCCATTCCCATCTGCAACATTATAGCACATAAATCCCAAGCCAACTAAAATAATTAAATAAGAAATGAAATAAAATCTTTTTCTATGTTCTATATACAATTACTTCACCGCCTTTTTTGCACCATATAAAACAGGTGATTGTATTCCAACAGCATAAAATAGCTTTAATAAACGCTTTGTTATTACTAAGGCAGTAAACATTGATAAAATGATCCCTGTTCCTAAAGTTAGTGCAAAGCTTTTAATTAATCCAGTTCCTAGTAAATATAATACACCAGATGTAATTAAAGTTGTAACATTTCCATCAACAATACCACTAACAGCTTTGCTAAAGCCATCATTTATAGCAAATTTTAGACTGTTATCTTGATTTAATTCTTCTTTTATACGTGTAAAAATAATTACATTAGCATCAACCGCCATACCTATTGATAAAATTATCCCTGCTATCCCAGGCAAAGTTAAAGTTGAACTAGTCCAACTTAAAAACATTATTAACATTGATACATATAGTGTTAAAGCTAGGTTTCCTGCTAGGCCATTTATGCGATATACACATAGCATAAATATAAGAATAATTGAAAAACCATAAATTCCAGCTTTTAGGCTTGAATTAAATGCATCCATTCCTAATTTTGCTCCAACACTTGTAGAAGAAACAGATTCAAGAGCAAATGGCAGTGCACCTGCACTAATTAATTCTGCTAATGACTTTGCAGAGTCTGGTGTAAATGTTCCTGAAATCATACATGTTCCACCTCGTATTTCTTCATTTACAACTGGAGCAGATATAATTTCACCATCTAATTTTATAATTATAGCTTTACCAATATTATTTTTTGTGACATCAGCAAAAATATCTTTACCTTCATTATCAAATTCTAAAGAAACAATTGCTTCTTGTCCAAATTGAGTTTGAGTCACTTGTGGAGATGCTTTTTTTATGTTTTTTCCTTCTAAAACAATATTCCCGTCTTCATCTTCAAATGTTAGAAGTGCTGTTGCGCCAATATCTTCAATGGCTTTCAAAGGATCATCCACTCCAGGAATATTTACCCTAATTCGGTTTATGCCTTCAATAGCAACTTCTGCTTCTGTGTAGTTTTGGCTATCTAATCTGGCTTGAATCATTTGCACAGCTGAGCTCATTTCTTCTGGCAAAGGTTCTTCAACTTGAGCTTCATAAACTATGCTAACTCCTCCGTTTAGGTCTAGTCCTAATTTTATATGTGAAAATCCAAGTACATCATTTTCACCCAATCCATAATATGCAATAAATGGACTAGCAACAATTATTGCAATTAAACCAACTAAATATAAAATATTCTTCAAAATCTCACCTTCCTTTTATAATCTATTATACTTTAAAATGGATAGCAAAGACAAGTTTATTAAATATACATAGAAATGTTTTTGCACCAAAATAAAAAGCAAAAAATAGAAGAATTAAAGGATACACCTATATTCAAAAAAATACAACTGGAAAAATACTCTAGTATATATGGAATTTATTTATAACTAGTTAGATTTTGGCATTGGATATTGACAACCTTAATACCCATAATATATAATTCCTCATATATAAAGAAAGAATTGACTGATGTACCTACTAGAGAGTATAAATAACAGATTTAGTCACGTTGTTCCTAAATCCGTTATCACGAACAAAGCAATTAAGAAAGTTGGAAATTGATGTGTTAAATAATATGAATATTGCTGAGCTAGAGCAAATAATGTTAAGCCTTGGGGAAAGTAAATTTAGAGCTCAGCAACTTTTTGAATGGTTTCATCTAAAAAAAATCTGGGATTACAATCAAATGGATAATTTGTCCAGAAATCTAAAAGACAAATTAATAACTCAATATCCTATAGATGATATTAAAATTGTTAAAAAATATATTTCTGCTATTGATGGCACTAGGAAATACTTGTTTGAGCTTTCTGATTGCCATGTAATAGAAAGTGTATTGATAAAATATAAACATGGAAACTCAGTTTGCATATCCTCACAAGTAGGGTGTAATATGGGATGCAAATTTTGTGCTTCCACTATTGGGGGCTTAAAACGAAATTTAATTCCTGCTGAAATGCTTGCACAAGTATATAAGATAAGCGAAGATATAAACGAAAAAATATCTAATGTTGTTATAATGGGAACAGGTGAACCACTAGAGAGACTCGATATTACCACCAAATTTATAGAACTCATAAATAGTCATAAAGGACAAAATATAGGTCCAAGACACATCACTATTTCAACTTGTGGGCTTGTTCCTCAAATACTAGAGCTCGCAGATACAGCAATTCAAGTTACCCTAGCTGTGTCACTTCATGCTACAACTGATGAAAGTCGAAAACAGATTATGCCTATTGCTAATAAATATAGTATTAATCAGCTTTTGGATGCTTGCAAAACATATATAAATAAAACGGGTAAAAGAATAAGTTTTGAATATTCTTTAATTGATGGGCAAAATGATACGCAAGACGATGCAATCCAACTATCAAATTTATTAAACGGAATGCTTTGTCACGTAAATCTTATTCCAGTAAATAAAATTGAAACACAGTTTTTTGAAAGTAGTAGCAAAAACAGAATAAAAGATTTTGCAGATATATTAAAAAATAGAGGAATTAAAACTACTATAAGAAGAACTCTTGGCCAAGATATTAACGCTTCTTGCGGACAATTAAGATATAATTACCTCTCAGTATAACATAATTTTTATGGGATTAAAATTTTATTAAATGAAAGTGAAAAATTCTAAATCTTTTTTATTGACAAAATGTCAGAATGATTATGCGGATTGGGATATTTTTAGCTATAGCCTGTGGAAGTGCATACAACGTACTTACGGCGTTTACTCTTGT
>LJHD01000004.1 GCA_001983475.1 Candidatus Epulonipiscium fishelsonii
TTATAAATAATATTTATACACAAAAAGTAAATATTAAATTTATTTATTGATTTGTTACAATTTAGCCTTCTTTTTTATTGATTTAAATTAAAAAATCAAATATAATGAAGTGCAAGGAAATAATAAATTTTCTTAATGTCAGCTACTATATCGTCTAAAAAATTAGTAGTTTTGCACATTAATTTTATAAAACTTGGAGGAAAATTATGAAAATTTCAACAGACAAAGCACCAGCTGCAATTGGACCATATTCACAAGGGATGATTTTTGGTGATTTAGTATTTACATCTGGACAAGTGCCTTTTGATCCAACAACTATGGAAATTGTTGGAAACGATATTGCTACTCAAACTGATCAAGTTATGAAAAATATTGGAGCAGTTCTTGAAGCAGGAGGTACAAAATTTGAAAATGCTATAAAAACATTATGTTTTTTAAGTAATATGGATGATTTTGCTGAATTTAATAAAGTATACGAAAAATATTTTGTCAACAAACCAGCAAGGTCTTGCGTTGCAGTGAAAACTTTGCCTAGAAATGTATTAGTTGAAGTTGAATGTATTGCTCATAAGTAATCATTTACGGGTAAACATAGTTTGCCCGTAGCATACTGTAGTATGCTTTAATTTTATATGACTTAATTTATAAGGAGACTTTATTAATGTATGATACTGATAAACCGGAAGTAGTTAAAATAAATAATTGTCCAGCACATAATTTTTTTGGCTTAGATAGTTACAAACAAAATCTGAATGGAAGATGGAATTTTAGCTATGCTAAAAACATAGATTTGGCACCAAAGGACTTTCAAAACAAAGATGTAGATTGCAAATCTTGGGATAAAATCAGAGTCCCTGCACATATACAAATGGAAGGCTATGACAAGCCACACTATACAAACCGAGCATATCCTTGGGATGGAATAGAAGAATTAACCCCTCCACAAGTTCCAAAAATATTTAATCCTGTTGCTAGTTATGTGAAATATTTTACTCTAGATAATCACTTAAAAGATAAACCATGTTTTTTAAGTTTTCAAGGTGTAGAAAGTGCTTTTTATATATGGCTAAATGGTGAATTTATTGGGTACAGTGAAGATAGCTTCACAGCAAGTGATTTTGATATAACTTCCTTTTTAAAGGATGGAGAAAATAAATTAGCAGTACAAGTATTAAAGTTTAGTACAGGAAGTTGGTTGGAAGATCAAGACTTCTTTAGATTTAGTGGTATTTTCAGAGATGTATTTTTATACGCAATGCCTGAAAATGTTTTTATTTGGGACTATTTTTTAAGAGCAAACATTGATGATAGCTTAAAAAAAGCAACACTAGCTTTAGACTGTGAAGTTATTGATTATAACAACTGTGCCCAAGGTGAATATTTTATTGTTTTGACTTTAAAAGATAAAGCTGGAAATTATATATTACAAAAAGCTCACAAATTCGACTTAACTGGAGAAAAAAATAACACCATTAAATTTGAAGTAGCAATAGAAAATATGCATCTTTGGAGTAGTGAAAACCCCTATCTATATAATGTAGAAATTGATTTAATTAAAGATAAACAAAATATAATGAATATTCAAGATAAATTTGGTTTTAGAAAAATTGAAATAGATAACGGCATTATAAAAATTAATGGTCAAAGAATAGTATTTAACGGAACAAATAGACATGAATTTAACGCAACACATGGAAGATGTATTTCAGAAGATGAAATGATGTATGATATTATTCAAATGAAACGTCTTAACATTAATGCTGTTAGAACTTCACACTATCCAAATCAGCTTAAATTCTATGAATTATGTGACCAGTTTGGATTATACATTATTGATGAAGTAAATTTGGAAACACATGGAACCTGGAAATATGGCGAAATAAACAATGATGCAATTCCAAAAGGGCTGCCTCAATGGACCAACGCTGTAATGGAACGTGTTACATCTATGTTTAAAAGAGACAAAAATTTTACTAGCATAATAATATGGTCACTAGGAAATGAATCTTATGGTGGTGAAAACTTTAAGAAAATGGGTGAGTATCTAAAAGTTGAGGATAACACTAGGTTAATTCATTATGAAGGATTTTTCCACGATAGAGAGTTTTCTTATGTCTCAGACATAGAAAGCCAAATGTATACCTCTCCTAAAAACTTAGCTAAGTATTTAGATTCACATACAAATAAACCAGTGATTTTATGTGAATATGCCCATGCTATGGGAAATTCTTGTGGAAATCTTAATAAATATGTTAATCTAACTGCAGAATATCCTCATTATCAAGGTGGATTTATCTGGGACTGGGTTGATCAAGCACTATGGAAAACAAACGAGTACGGCGAAAAAGTTTTAGGCTATGGTGGAGATTTTGAAGATAAACCAAATGATGCAAACTTTAGCGGAAACGGTTTATTATTTGCTGATAGAGCATTAAGCCCTAAAGTTCACGAAGTAAAATATTGCTATCAATATGTTGATTTTGAATTTGATAGACTAAAAAGTATCTCAATAAAAAATAAGTATTTATTTACTGACCTTAATAAATTTAAAGCTAAAATAGAAGTTTTAGAAGAAGGAAAGATAATATTTAGTGATGTAATTCAAATCTTTGGCAAACCTCAAAAAGTAGCAACATTCGATTTAAATTATGATATAAATTTCAATCAAGACAAAGAATATATTCTAAATGTTAGTTTAAGACTAAAAGAAGATACTAATTGGGCAAAACATAACTACGAAGTAGCTTATGCACAATGTATTCTTCAAGAAGGAACTTTTAGAAAATTGCCTGAATCAAAAATTTCTACTGAATTCTCTTTACACATGGGACTTACAAATATTGGTGTTAGAGGAGAAAACTTTACTATTTTATTTTCAAGAATTATGGGGTCATTAACCCGTTATGAACTTGATGGTATAGAATATATAAAAGATTTTCTAGTCCCAAGTTTTTGGCGTGCTAGTACCGATAATGATAGAGGAAACCTTATGCAGCAAAGGTGTTATCCATGGTATTATGCAGGAGAATGGGCTCGCTATGAACAAATGGATGCTAAAAAAGTTGGAGATACAATTCAAGTTTATGTTGACTTTAGTTTGTTATTACCAACTCCCACTACTTGTAGAGTAACCTATATAGTTCATAGAGAAGGAACTATTACTGTGCAAATGAATTATAAAGGAATAGAAGGCTTGCCAGAAATGCCAGCATTTGGTATAAGAATGGGAATGCCTAAAGACTTTGAACAAGTTACTTTTTACGGAAAAGGTCCATATGAAAACTATATCGATAGAAATTCAGGTTCAAATGTTGGTATATACCAAACAACAGTTAATGAAAATTTAACTAACTATCTTATACCACAAGAGTGTGGAAATCGCACTGAAGTAAGATGGCTAAAGGTTGAAATGCCAAATGATAGAGGTATATTATTTGAAAAAATTAATGATAACCTTGAAATTAATGTAAGCAACTATGTACCTCAGCAACTAGAGATTGTAAAACATCACTATGAATTACCTAGACCTTTCTCAACTTTTGTCACAATAAACAAAAAACAAATGGGTGTAGGCGGAGATGACAGTTGGGGACAACATACCCATGATGAATATAAAATAGATTCTTCAAAAGATTTAGAATTAAAATTTAACTTTAAACCATTTTAACTTATATCCCCCTAGCTTGTAGCTAGGGGCTTTACGGCTATTTAATAAAAGTTTATCTTATCAACAAAAATTAGATGAAGTTGCACCTTGTACCAATATCAACTGTCTTAACAGAAACTCACAATCAATTTTGTGTACATATGTCAATGTTTTAATATATTAAAATTATCTATTAAATTCTTTAAATTTAACATGTTTATTATGATATTGATTTGTTTTTTTAATATTTCGATTAATTTTAACAGCTTGTTTAGGACACCAGTGAATACATCCAAAACATTCCGCACATTTTTTTCCTATTTTTGCTTTCCCATCAATAACTTTAATATTATTTACTGGACAAATTTTTGCACATCTCTCGCAGCCTATACATTTATTTTTATTTACTTTTTTCTTTAATAATTTTCTCCCTACAGGATTAAATATTAGTTTGTAAAATATCTTGTACAGTACATTACATTTTACTTTTCCTTTAGTATATTTCATACTCCAAAAATCTGAAGCTATTTTCTTTAAATTAACTTCAATTGTCTTAATCTCAGAGCCAAACAAAACTGGAAAAGAATTTTCTGTCATAATAATATTTTTAAATTTATAAACTTTCAAATTTCTATCTTCTATAATTTTTAAAAACGAATGTTCTGAATTTCCATTATTTCCACCTGAAACACTTACTCCCCTGAACCTCCAACCAATGGAGATTGTCGTTCACAATAAGACGCTACTCCTATTGCAGTTCTCTATGAACTTCTTTAGCTTTCGCTAAAGCACAGACTATATCTTCTTCTTCACCATTATGTGTTAAGAGCCACCCACTTCC
>LJHD01000005.1 GCA_001983475.1 Candidatus Epulonipiscium fishelsonii
TCTAAAAAAACATGAGTTTTTAGCAAAAAATACGTTTTAAATTTATAAGAGAGATTGATTTAAATGATCCAAATACTTGGGATGGAGTGTTTAGAACAGGAAGCTCAGCTAGGGAGGCATGCAAAAGGAGAATTGTAGGAGGGCAAGTTTGGATATAGTAATTATGTTCTAAATGAAACATATTTATTTGTAGAAGGTTCTGTTGTTGGAGTTATTTTGTATTAACTAAAAGGCAGAGATTTTCATTCTGCCTTTTAAATATTATTATAATGCTGCTGATGCCACTGTATTTAACAAATTGAATGGTTTGTTAAAGTGTGGTTGGAAGAAGAAATCTGTCATAGCTAATTCTTCAACAGTCATATTATTTTGAATTACAACTGAAAGTGTATTCATGTATTGAGTTAAGTCTTTATCACTTATAATTTGACCACCTAAAACTCTTCTTGAAGTTTTGTCATATACCAAAGTTATTGTAACTTTTTCAAAAGATGGCATAAATTCTGGTCTGTCATTATCTGTAATCGTTACACTAGCAACATCGAAATTTGTTGTAGCTTTTGCCATTTGTTCAGTTAATCCTGTTGAGGCAATATTGTGCTCATAAATTTTAATTCCAGATGTTCCTTGAGTTCCCATATATTTCAAAGTTGGTTTAACTAGGTTTTTAGCAACTAAAGTTCCCATTCTTACTGCATTTGTTGCAAGTGGAATATATCTTTTATCTCCTGCTGGATTATATGAAACAACGCAACAATCACCAGCTGCAAATACATCTTTTTGGCTTGTTTGCATATATTCATCGATAACAATTGCACCATTTGGTAACATATCTAATTGACCTTTAAGTAAATCTGTATTTGGTCTAAATCCAATACATAATGCTACTAAGTCTGCTTCATATTTACCTTTGTCAGTTACAACAGCAGTTACTTTTCCATTTTTTCCTTCAAATTTGCTTACTTTTTCACCAGTAGCGATTTTTACACCATGTGTTTTGAATGCGTCTTCAGCAATATCTGTATAAGTTTTATCCAAATATTTATTCATAATTCTTGGTTCAGCATCCACTAAAACTGTTTTTTTACCTAACATTTCAAATGCCTCTGCTAGTTCAACTCCAATATATCCAGCTCCAATAACTACAACATTTTTAGCATCTTTTGCTTTTTTAATTATAGCTTGAGCATGAGTATGGTTTTTACATAGTAAGATATTCTCCAAATTGCCACCTTCAAATTTTGGTACAATTGGCCAAGAACCTAAGGTTATAATTAGTTTATCATAACTATGTTCAAAGACTTTCTTAGTTTTTAGATCTTGAACTTTAATTATTTTATTAGCAAGGTCAACAGACTGAACGTCATGTTCCATTTTAGTATTAACACCTAAATCAGCCAATGCTTGAGGTGAACTATAAAATAATTTATTTGGATCAGGAATTACTTTAGCAACATCTAAAGCTATCCCACAAGATAAAAATGATATATTATCATTTCTTTCGTAAACTGTAATTTTTGCATCTTTATATAAAGCTTTAGTATTCATTATAGCAAATGTTCCTGCATGTGTACAACCAATTACAACAACTTTCATTTTTTAATCGCTCCTTGGAAAATTTTTAAAATATAAATTATTTACGGATATATATTATCATTTATTGAAAAATTAGTCAACTTTGTTTTTGCAAAATTTTTTATCTTGTTTTTCTAATA
>LJHD01000006.1 GCA_001983475.1 Candidatus Epulonipiscium fishelsonii
CAATTAAAAAGTTTGGGTACTTTTAGAAGAACCAGTATAGATTTAGTTTTTGTGGGTATAAACAACAAAAATATTTTTACAATTTGTACAATTGATCAAAACATTAATACTAACGAAATAGAAATTTCTGCGATAGAACTAAGAACTTTTGATATGTTGGACCCTTTGACACAAATTCCGACTACAGAATATTTTGATATTTATTTTAAACAAAATAGCACTAGTAAAAAAGCCGTTATTTATATAGATATTGACGATTTTAAGTTTGTTAATGATTCCTTTGGAAAAAAAGCTGGAGATAATACTTTAAAAGAAATTGCCAACAGATTACAAACTTTAGAGTATCGTTCATATTTGATAGGCAGAATGATTGCCGATGAGTTTGTTATTGTTATTGAAGATGTTGATGACACCAATGAAGTTTTAAAATTTATTCAATTAATTAATACAGAGTTTAATAAAACTTTTACTATAAATGATGTAACATTTGGATTGTCTTATAGTGCAGGAATTGCAATGTATCCACAAGATGGAAGCGATTTTGAGGAGGTTTGCAATCATGCAGATATTGCAAATCATCAATCAAAAGTAGCTGGTAAACGTAAGTATACTTTTTACGAATCAAAGATTAAACATAATGTTTTAGAAAAAGTTTATATGGAAAGTGAAATTCGTGAGGGATTGAAAAATAAAGAATTTTGTTTATTTTATCAACCTCAAGTAAATTTGGAAAATGGTCGAACACAAGGATTTGAAGCATTAATGAGATGGATTAAACCTGATGGACGAATTATTCCGCCATTTAAATTTATTCCTAGTGCTGAAGAAACAAGATTGATGATACCTATGGGCAACTGGGTTTTAAAGGAAGCATGTTTATTTATAAATCGCTTAGAAAAAAAAGGTTATAAAGATATTTATATAGCTGTTAATGTTTCAGGAATTCAGTTAGCAGAAGATAATTTTATTGGAATAGTACAGGAAATATTGAGAGAGACTAAAGTAAACATAAAAAATCTTCATTTAGAGATAACAGAAACAATATTAATGACAAATATGAAAGAAACTACTAAAAAGATTAGAACTTTGCAAGAAATGGGAATTGGAATTGCACTAGATGATTTTGGAATAGGATATTCTTCTCTTACATATTTAAAACAATTTCCCATAAATATTTTAAAGATTGAGAAAAATTTTATAGATGATATTGGAACAAATAGAAAAAATTTAGTCAGTTCAATTATAAATTTAGGACACGAATTAGATTTGAAAGTTATAGCAGAAGGAGTGGAAAATGAAAATCAAATGGATTATTTAGAAACTTTGAAATGTGATATATTACAAGGGTATATTATAAGTAAACCAATACCTGAACAAAAAGTATTTGAATTTTTACAAAATGAAAATCAAATTTATAAAGTATAATAAATTTTACTATTATGAAAAAGGGTAAGACTTTTAGTCTTTCTCTTTTTTTAAAATTATAATATAAAATATTTGAAACTAATTTAAATATTAATAAATTTAATTTAATAATATGTTCTAAATTTTATGTAAAATAATGGTTTTTAAAGTTAGTTAGCTTTTTATTTTTAAACTATGTATTTTATGAGCTCTTATTGGTATATACTAAAAAAAGATAAAATTTAAAAAGGAAATCAAAAAGATATGTGGTATTTAATATAATATCTAAAGATTTTATAAATGAGGTAGAAAATGCTTTTTTCAGACGATTTTATTCAAAGAGTTAGAGAACAAAATAATATTATAGAAATAATTTCAGAACATACCAACTTGGTAAAAAAAGGTCAATCATATTGGGGAAAATGTCCTTTTCATAGTGAAAAAACGCCTTCTTTTTCGGTTAACGAAGATAAACAAATGTATTATTGTTTTGGCTGTGGGGCAGGAGGAAATATGATTACTTTTTTAATGGAAAAAGAAAATTTATCTTTTCCAGAGTCAGTATTAAATTTGGCAGAAAGAAAAAATATTTCAATTGAATATGGAGAAAATATAAAATCAAATAAAAAAAATGATATTTTTGAACTATATAAAATGGCTGCAAGATTTTATTATTTCACATTAAAACAGTCGAAAAATAAAAAAATAATAGATTATTTGGAAGATAGAAGACTAAATCAAGAAATTATTAAAAATTTTGGGATAGGCTATGCCCCACCTGACTATAATATATTATATAGGTATTTTAAAGAACAAGGATATGAGGATGAAATTTTAATACAAAGTGGGCTTTGTCAACAAAAAACGACTAGAATATATGATAGATTTTCAGATAGAATAATCTTTCCAATATTTAGTCCTTTAAAAAAAGTAATTGCATTTGGAGGAAGAATTATTGGAGAGGGGCAACCAAAATATTTAAACTCACCTGAAACTTCTATTTTTGACAAAAGTAAAGTATTATATGGTTTAAATTGGGCAAAAGCCAATAAACATGATTATTATATATTAGTAGAAGGATATATGGATGTAATTTCTATGCACAAATCTGGGTTTACACAAACAGTTGCTTCTTTAGGCACAGCTTTTACAGCTTTTCAAGCAAAATTATTAAAAAGGTATACTAATAAAGTCATAATTTTTTATGATAATGATTTAGCAGGACAGAATGCTACTTTAAAAGCAATTCAAATACTTAGAAAAGAAGAAATTGAAGTTAAAATATTACAACTAGAACAAGCAAAGGACCCTGATGAATTTATAGTAAAATATGGAGCGGAAAAATTGCAACAAAAACTTGATGAAGCAAAAGCAGATATATGGTTTCAAATTGAAAGAATACAATCCAAATATAATATAAATATACCAGAACAAAAAATAAAATTCCTAAAATTGGTTGCTCAGATAATAGGAAACATTTCTAGTACAATAGAACAATCAGTATATATTGATGAAATAATTAAAAAATATAATATAGATAAAAATTCATTGGAAGCAGAAGTCAAACAATTTTTTAAAATTCCTGTTGAAGTTACAACTAAAGTATCCATTAATAATAAATATGAAGTTTCTAAACCGAATATTTTTATAGAACTTTTGGCTACACTATACCATTATGAATTTATATACGCTTTTATAACACCTTATATAAACGAAAATTTATTTGAAGATGGTATATATAAAGAGTTATTTATTTGTATTGCCAATAATATTAAAAACAGGAAAAAAATTAACATAGATTATTTTGTAAATTGCTATAAAGATATAGAAAGTCAAAAAATTATATCAAAAGTCTTACTCTATGAAGATGATAGGTATAAAGACATAAATAAGTTAAATAAAATGATAAATGACGTAGTGAAAAAAATCAATTATGAAGATATAGCAAAAAAACAAAAGACAACAAATAATCCACTAGAACAAATTAACCTACTTGAACATAAGAAAGTGATTGATAGATTGCATATTGATATCACAAATGGTTAGACTAGTAAAGACGAAAGGATGGAGTAAATTGAAAGAGGATACACAAAATCAAATAATTATAATTAAGGTGAGGTTAGAACAGCTACTAAATTTAGCAAAAGATAATAAGGGAGTATTACAACAAAAAGATATTTCAGATGCTTTTATAGATTTAGATTTAGATCCAACCAAAATAGAGCAAGTCTATGATTACCTTGAAGCAAATAATATCGACATAATTGATGAATTACAAGATATGGAGATTATTGAAGAAGAGGAAGAAGTAGACTTTTCGCTACCTGAAGGAATTAGCATAGATGATCCTGTTAGAATGTATCTTAAAGAGATAGGTAAAGTTCCTCTTCTTTCTGCTGATGAAGAAATAAGATTAGCTCAACGTATGGAAAAAGGCGATCCTGAAGCTAAAAAACGTCTAGCTGAAGCAAATCTAAGACTTGTAGTTAGTATTGCTAAAAGATATGTTGGGAGAGGAATGTTATTTCTAGACCTTATTCAAGAAGGAAACTTAGGGCTTATAAAAGCAGTTGAAAAATTTGACTATACTAAAGGATATAAGTTTAGCACATATGCTACCTGGTGGATACGTCAAGCGATTACTCGTGCAATTGCTGATCAAGCTCGTACAATTAGAATTCCTGTGCACATGGTAGAAACAATTAATAAATTAATGCGTGTATCACGTCAATTACTTCAAGAATTGGGTAGAGACCCTCAACCAGAGGAAATTGCAAAAGAAATGGAAATGCCTGTTGCAAAAGTTCGTGAAATCATGAAAATTTCTCAAGAACCAGTTTCACTAGAAACTCCAATAGGAGAGGAAGAAGATAGCCATTTGGGAGATTTTATTCCTGATGAAGACGTACCTGTTCCAGCAGAAGCAGCAGCATTTACTTTGCTAAAAGAACAATTGTTAGAAGTTCTTGATACTTTAACAGAAAGAGAACAAAAAGTTTTAAGGCTTAGATTTGGATTAGACGATGGTCGAGCTAGAACTCTTGAAGAAGTGGGAAAAGAATTCACTGTTACAAGAGAACGTATAAGACAAATCGAAGCAAAAGCTCTTAGGAAATTACGCCACCCAAGTAGAAGTAAAAAATTAAAGGATTATTTAGAGTAAAAATGTGTGGGCGGTCCATGGCCGTCTATTTATGATGAAAGGAAAAAAAATAATAACTATGAAATTATCAAACAGACTAGAGCAAATTGCAAATTTTGTACCAAAAGAAAGTTGTTTAGCTGATATAGGCACAGACCATGCATATATACCAATATTTTTGGAAAAAAATAATATAATAAAAAAATGTATTGCTTGTGATATTAATAAAAGCCCTTTAGAAAATGCTAGTAATCATATTAAAAAATATAAAATAAAAAATATAGAAACTAGATTAAGCAATGGAATACAAAATATTTACAAACAAGATAATATAGATACACTTGTTATTTCAGGTATGGGAGGATACTCTATAATAGAAATTTTATCTAATGATATTAATGGTATTCTAGAAGGTATAACTACTTTAATAGTACAACCACAAAACAAGAAATCAGATGTAAGAAAATTTTTGCATAGTATTGGATTTAAAATTTATGCGGAACAATTTTTAAAAGAAGATAATAAAATTTATACTATAATAGTGTGCGAAAAAGGCAGTGAAACTTATAGCGAATGTGAATATATTTATGGAAAATATATGATTAATAATCCTAATAAAATTTTTTTGGATTGGGTACACTATGAAGGAACAAAATATAAGGAAATGCTAAGTTATATAGAAAATTTACAGCAAAGTGACTCTATACTAAAATGGAGAGAAGAAGTCGAACAATATTACAAAATGTATAAGGAGACAGGCTTATGAGAGTTCAAGAAATATTAAATTTGTTGGAAAATTTAGCACCAATTTCACTAGCTGAAAATTGGGACAACGTAGGGTTAATTATAGGAGAAAATGATGATGAAGTTAATAAAATCTTATGTGCCTTAGATTTAAACGAAGAAGTTTGTGATGAAGCAATTTTTGAAAAAGTGAATTGTATTGTAACACACCATCCATTTTTGTTTACACCTATAAAAAATATAACTTATGATAATGCTAAAGGAAAAATTATTAAAAAATTGATTAAAAACGATATTTCTGTTGTTAGTATGCACACTAATTTAGATAGTGCTAAAGAAGGAATAAATGAATTCATTGCAAAAAAATTAGATATTACAAATAGTTGTGTTTTACATAACAATGAAATGAAAGAAGGCCTTGGAAGATTTGGTGAAATTGCGCCAATACAAATAAATGATTTAATAAATAAGGTAAAATTTATATTTAATGTGGATTATGTAAGGGTTGCTGGAAAAATAAATAATAATATTATTATTTCAAAAATTGCTGTATGCTCAGGAGATGGATCAAGTCTTATTGATAAAGCTAGTGACGTTGCACAAGTTTATATTACAGGAGATATAAAGTTCCATGATGCACAAAAAGCTTATGAGCGAGAATTTATAATAATTGATGCAGGTCATTATGCATCAGAACAAGTTATCATTCCCATTTTAGTAGAGTATTTGAATAAATGTGTGCCATCAATTTCTTCTAAAGTAGAGGGTGAAGTATTTAAATTAATGTAGCAGCAAACATTATTTAATAAACACATGTGTATATATAACTAACAGATTTAGTGCCCCTAAATCCGTTATCCTGAAAAATGAAGGAAGATTCATTATTACATGAACCTTCCTAAAACTGTTTTAAATATGTTTTTGAGCTAATTGTCTTAATTCATTTATATCATTCATTAATTTATGATATTCTTTTAAAATGCCTATATCTTTATTTTCTTCTTTTAATAAACTTTCGTTTCCAGAACTTGATGTTAAATTTATTAAAGATTTATCCATTTGTTCTTTTATTAGATCAATTAATTCTATACTATTACCTCTCCACCTAGCAGTATCTGGGTCACAAGTTATGCTAAAATCATTTATTAATTTTATCACTTCTGCATAATGTATATAATTTATTTTATACCAAGAAATATCAAGTAATATAGTTAATTTTTGTAAATATTCACAATATTGTATAGTAATATTTTTTAATTCTATTGTAGGATTAAAGCTTGAATCAGCAAATCCAATGTTTTTTTCTTTACCTTTTAGTCTTAAGGAATTTTTTAAATTTATTATATTATTATATCTTGTATATATCAAATTTAGTAAAGCTTCTTGTTCTCGATGTTTTAAACTATAAGCATTCCATCCGGCATTATTATTAGCTAAATTATAGTTTTCCTCAGCTAATCTATTATAAGTTGAATCTATTATTTCGTTTATTTTTTTCATTATTTGTTCGTCTATAATTTTATTTTGATTGGTATATAAAATTTCTATAATTTTATCTTTATGATCAGATAATATTGTAAAAAAATTAGTTGAAGTACCAGGTAAATTATCTTTTATCATTTGAATATATTTTTCTGACAAAGTAATTATTTCATCTCTATAATTATTATAAACTGTTAAATTAGACATTTTCATTTTCCTTTCTAATATTATAACATCTTGTGCTAGTTAATTGCATTTTAGGTTTTTTAAAGTAACATTTAAAATATTCTTTTAATCTTTTATTAGTCTTAAAATTTAAACAATCCATCAAAATTATCTTCATTTTTTCTACTATACATTCCAAGCTTTCACTGTAAAAAAGCCATTCTTTACCTATCCCACATATCATAGCTTAAGTTATATAATTCTTTTGTTGAGAAGTTTTCTATTTGTGTTATATAAAACATTTGTACAGTTTTTATTAAACCTGAGTAATTTTTTTTCTTTCTCTATTTGTTCTGATATTTTATTTATCATTTTAATTATTCACCCACGTATCTGAGATTCGCCATAATGTATCCGAGAGTTTTTTAAATGTTACTGTTTCTCCTTTATATTTTAAGTTTTTTTATCAACTGTATTGTAAAATAACAATTTCAAATAACCAACTATCTGTTGCAGTTGTAGCTCCAGCTATTACCATTGCCCCACTTGTTGCAAGAGTTATCTGACCAATGCCTGGAATAAAGTAGATAAGTGCTCCAGATTTACTATTATTGCCATTAATTTCAGATTCATTAAGCGAAGAATTTCAATCATCCTTAAATAGATTTGTAGTCTTAGTAATAAAATATTTAACTAACACAACTGGTTATTATATAATTATATCATTTATAATAAAATTATCACAAAAAAATAATATAAAAAAATTTATAAAACTATAAGGCATTGAATAAGTAAAAAAGTAAATAACTTAAAACTAAAGAAAATAAATATCAAAATGAAAAATGAATGGAAAGTACAGTAAATATACTTATAAGCTGAAATGTTTTTTTAGAGTTTTAAAAATTAAACTCACAACATGAACTTCGCTTCTGCACTACTATATAATAATCAAATTTAGTTGCTATTATTTCAAAGTACTATAATCGCATATTTTAATAAAAGTTAAGGCAACAACATACTATCTTTTTAACAGTGTGTTGCTGCCTATTAGCTATGGATAATAATATATCCATAGCCTATGCTAGAATAGCACATTTTTGAAAATTTATAGATTTTCTTTTAATACAGTTGCGATTGTTTCAGAATCAGCATCTTCGCTGTCCCCGTCTACTGTTACAATAATTGTTTCGCCACATTTTACACCTAAAGACATAACAGCCATAAGTCTTTTTCCATCAACTTTTTTACCTTTATTTTCAATTTCAATTTTACTAGGGCAACCTTTAATTGCATTTACTAAAATTCCAGCAGGTCTTGCATGAATTCCTTCTTTATCTTGTACTACAAATTCAAATTGTTTCATATTATATATCTCCTCAATTTTAAAATTTTGTAACCATTTACATTTTATAAGAAAACCCTTACATTTGTCAAGAACATTTTAATATTCAATTCATATCTTTGTTTCTACCTAAGATGGTTAACATAATTAACATTACAATTAGAGATACACCAAAGCTTATATAAAAATTCAATGTATATCCTGCAATTAAATATCCCAGAATGCTACAAATTCCCACTAGAATTACATATGGAATTTGAGTTGAAACGTGATCAATATGATTACACCCTGAGCCTGTGGAAGAAAGTATTGTTGTATCTGAAATTGGTGAACAATGATCTCCCAATACAGCTCCAGCCAATGTTGCAGAAAGTGCAATAATCATAAGTTCTGGAGACATTGATTGCATTACAGTCGCAACTATTGGAATTAAAATACCAAAAGTCCCCCAAGATGTTCCTGTTGAGAATGCAAGAAACCCTGCTACAATAAATATTATTGCTGGAATAAATACTGGTGACATGTTCGCTTGTTTAACTAATTGGCCAACAAAAGGTCCAGTCGAAAGTAAAGTAGAGCAAACTCCACCAATAGTCCAAGCCAAAGTTAAAATTATATATGCTGGAACCATAGTTTTTACTCCAGTATTAATCCCTTCCATAAACTCAGTAAATTTTAAAACTTTTCTTGGGATATAAAATATAAAGGTCACAAATAATGCCGAAAAACCACCAATGGCTAAAGATAGTCCTGCATCTGTATTTCCAAATCCTTCTGTAAGTGTCATTTCACCTTCAAAATATCCTCCTATGTAAAGCATAGCTAATGTGCAAAATACGATTAAAGCTACAAGTGGTACTACTAAATCTACTACTCTTCCTATGTCAGAAACTGGTAGTCTTGAAATTTGCTCATCGTTTGTTAAAGCTGTATTTTTAATATTTTCTTTAATTGAACTATCTCCGAATTTTTTCATTGGACCAAATTCAAAATTTGTTGCTGAAAGAAATAGTACCATTATTAATGTTAGTATTGCATAAAAATTATATGGTATAATTTTCATAAATGTTTCCATTCCATTTAACCCAACATCATTAAGTTGTGAAATAACTGATGCTGCCCAAGATGAAATTGGTGCAATAATACACATAGGTGCTGCTGTTGCATCAATTATGTAAGCAAGCTTTGCACGTGAAATGTTATGCTTATCTGTAACTGGTTGCATAACTGTTCCAACGGTTAAGCAGTTAAAATAGTCATCAATAAAGATAACTGCTCCTAAAGCGGATGTTGCAAGTTGAGCACCTGCTCTTGTCTTAATTTTTGATGCTGCCCATTCACCGTATGCTCGTGAACCTCCTGCCATTGTTACAACAGCAACTAATGCTCCAAGAAAAGCTAAAAATAAAATAATAGTTACATTTCCACTCATTTTTTCCGCCATAAGTTGAATGGTAATATCAATAGCTTTTATAATTCCACCACCAGTATTTATTGCATAGATAAATGCTCCTGATAAAATACCAATTATAAGTGATGAAATAACTTCTTTTGTAACAAGTGCAAGACTAATTGCAATAATTGGTGGTAAAATCGATAGCCAACCAACATCGATAGCTTCCATAAAAAATCCCCCTTTTAAAATATATTGATTTATAACAAGACAAGGTTTCTATATTGTACATAAAATTTTTAATATATCTATCAAGCCAAATTTATCATAACTTTATGCAATACCAACATTATATATTTAGTATTAATTAAATTGTACCTTAAGTATAAGCTTATTTCAAGTATTTAAAAGAAAGTTTATGAGCAATTACTACAATTCAAAAAATTAAAATATTATGTTTTTAAATTTAATGAAATAATAAAGCTTGTATACAATTTATATCTACCTCTATGCCAAAAGGCAAGAGATGCCTTACTATACTTTGTGGACATAAGTTTTAAAATGTTGATTATTATCCATTAAAATGGTCAACATTGTTAGTCTTTTCATTGCTAATTTATAGTTATTAATTTCCAAACAATCTTCTATAGTTTTTGCAAAATATTCTATGAAAATAAGTTTGTTAATCATTTCATCATTTCTTTCTTCTTCATTACAAAGAAATTCTATATCTTTATTCACTTCTTCTACAAAAACTTGTTTCTGATTTAAAATTGCAGCTTTAATAATTTCATTATTCATTTAATAGTCTCCAATCTAATATGTATTTTTAGTTGTTGTAACAGAATTATGATTACTAAGTTTTAACTACTTTAATGATAAGCAAACAGACCTTCTTTTATTATTTATAATAATTTAAGAAAGGTCTGTTTTTTATTTTATATAATAGCTAAACTATTATTAAAATTTTATCTCTTTTTTTATTATATA
>LJHD01000007.1 GCA_001983475.1 Candidatus Epulonipiscium fishelsonii
ATAATGGAAAAGAAAAATTCAATTGGACAATTTATGTTTAATAATGCAATGTATTTTGTACTAATAGGTATAATTGGTTTTATAATTTTTATGGATAGTCAGTTCTGATACAAACTCAGCATTTTAATCTGGATAGTCAATGCTGATATAAACATAGCATTTTAATTCAGCTAGTCAGTTCTGATATACATTCAGTGTTTTCAACAAGCTAGTCAATAATGATATAAACATAGTATTTTCAATAAGGTAGTCAAGGCTGATATATATTCAGTGTTTCCAACAAGGTAGTCAGTTCTGATACAAACGTAGCATTTTAATCTGGATAGTCAATTCCGATACAAATGCAGCATGTTAATCTAGCTAGTCAGTTCTGATACATACTTAGATTTTTTAATCTGGATAGTCAGTTCTGATATAAACGCAGCATGTTAATCTAGCTAGTCAGTTCTGATACAAACTTAGTATTTGCAACAAGGGAGTCAATTCCGATATACACTTAGTTCTTTCAATAAGCTTAGTCAATTTCGACACGGACTCAGCATTTTTAATAAGGTAGTCAATTACAATACAAACGCAGTATTTTAATCCAGATTAAACTCAGCGTTTCCAAGCAGATATTTAATTCCAATACAAACTCGGCGTTTCTGTCCAGTTATATATTTATTAAAAAATAATGGAAAAAGTTCTTTGTTTTTTTTATCTTATCTTGAATTTCATATTTAGTTACGTTGTTCCGAAATCCGTGTTTTGAATTATAGCTAATAATTTATAAATAAAGAACATTTCTTTATACAATTTATGGGTTAATAAGTTTACTCAGATTAACTGAAGATAAAAAAAGAAAGGTTTTGTAGCTTTATGTGTATAAATATTCATTATTAAATTTAATTAATAGCAATGAAAAATAAGATATTTTGCAATATTGTTCCCAAATTTCTTATTTATTTAACAACATATAAAAAACATAGTAAATTTTGCACAAGCATTAATTTTTAAAATGGATAATGTAACAAAAGATAAAAATATTTTTAGGGAAATATAACAAAAATCTTATAAAAAGTACAATAATACATTGAAAATAACTGAATAATATGTTAATATTATAATATGAATAATTACATACAGAATATTTATATTACATATGGAGTTATAGGATAAACAAAAAGAAAAAAGGTATATACTAGGAGGAAAACTATAATGAGGAAATTTTTTAGCATGTTTTTGATTTCAACAATGGCATTAAGCTTTGTAGGTTGCGGAGGAGCGGATGATTCGGCTAAAGACGGATCTGTTGCACAAGAAGCAGTTGAAGTACCAACAATTGGTGTTTGTATTTATAAATATGATGATAATTTTATGTCATATACTCGTCAAGCAATAGAAAAAGCTGCAGAAGGTAAAGCAGAGCTTATAATGAATGATTCTCAGAATGATCAAGCTAAGCAAAATGACCAAATTGATACAATGATTGCAAAAGGGGTAGACTCTTTAATGGTTAATCTTGTTGACCCTGGGGCGGCTCCTGCTGTTGTTGAAAAAGCAAAAAATGCGGGTATTCCAATTATTCTATTTAATAAAGAATACCAAGATGGAACTCATAACTTAGATTATGATAAAGTTTGGTATGTAGGAACAACATCAGAAGAGTCAGGCATTATTCAAGGAGAAGTTGTGCTTGATGCTTGGAATGCAAACCCAAGTTGGGACAAAAATGGTGATGGAACAATGCAATATGTAATGCTTATGGGAGAACCAGGGCATCCTGATGCTGAAGCAAGAACTGAATGGGTTGTAAAAACTATTGAAGAAGCAGGAGTTCCAACAGAAGAACTAGGAACCCAAACTGCTATGTGGGATGCAGCACAAGCTAAAAACATGATGGAAACTTGGCTTGCAGCAAATGGAGATGAAATTGAAATAGTTTTTTCTAATAATGATGGAATGGCTATGGGAGCAATTGAAGCACTGAAATCAGAAGGATATTTTGAAGGTGATAAATATATGCCTGTTATAGGTATTGATGCATTACCTGAAGCTCTAGTGCTAATTGAAAATGGCCAACTTATGGGTACGGTATTAAATGATCCACTGGGGCAAGGAAAAGCTTCTCTTGAATTAGCTATTAATGCTGCTCTTGGAATAGATGTACTTACTGGAACAGAATGGGTTCTTGATGAAACAAAAGCAGTTCGTGTTCCTTACGTTGGTATTACAACTGAAAATATTGCAGTTGCAGAAGAAGCATACGGGCTATAAACATAGTCAAATAATATATATTAATACATAGTAGGGGCGAAATTTATTTGTTCCTACTATTAACTAAAGTTTTTGAATGTTATTATTCATATTTTAATAGGCGTTTGTCCGCTATTCTAAAGGGATGGTAGATAAATGCCTTAAATTTTATAAAGTGTGGTGAGAAGATGTTAAAGAATGAATATGTACTTGAAATGGTAGATATAGTAAAAGATTTTCCTGGAGTTAGGGCTTTAAACAAAGCTCAATTAAAGTTAAGACCAGGAACAGTACATGCATTGATGGGAGAAAATGGTGCTGGGAAGTCTACTTTGATGAAATGTCTATTTGGGATTTATATTGAAGATGAAGGTGAAATATTTCTTGATGGAGAAAAAATTAATTTTAATAATCCAAAACAAGCATTAGAACATGGAGTCTCGATGGTTCACCAAGAGCTTAATCAGGTTAAAGAAACTAGAGTTATGGACAATATTTGGTTGGGAAGATTTCCGACTAAAGGACTACTGATTGACCATAAAAAAATGTATAAAGACACAAAAGCTATTTTAGATGATTTAGGAATAGTAATTGATCCAAAAGAAAAAGTTGAAAACATTCCGCTTTCAGAGTGTCAAATGCTAGAGATTGCCAAGGCAGTTTCGTATGATGCTAAAATAATTGTTATGGATGAACCAACATCATCACTTACAGAAAGAGAAGTAGAGCATTTATTTAGAATAATAAATAGATTAAAAGATAAAGGATGTGCAATAGTATATATTTCACACAAAATGGAAGAAATTCTAGCAATATCTGATGAAGTTACTATAATGCGTGACGGTCAATGGGTTGCTACTCACTTTGCAAAAGATTTAACTACCGAAAAAATAATCAATCTTATGGTTGGCCGTGATTTAACGGACCGATTCCCTCCGAGAAAAAATAACCCTGGTGATATTATCTTAGATGTACAAGACTTAACTACATATTACACTCCAAAAGTTCAAAACGCATCTTTTTATTTATGTAAAGGTGAAGTTCTTGGGATAGCTGGCCTTGTTGGTTCAAGGAGAACAGAGCTTGTTGAAGCGTTGTTTGGAGTTAGAAAAACGGCAAGTGGTAAAATACTTTTACATGGAGAACAAATAAACAATAAATCTCCACATCAAGCCATAAAAAATGGATTTGCATTACTTACTGAAGACAGACGTAAAAGTGGGATATTTGGTGTATTAAGTATAAGATTTAATGCAAAAATAGCTAACATAAAATCTTATACAAATTCTCTAGGACTATTAAAAAGAAAAAATATTACTAAAGATGTAAAATGGGTTATTGAGAGCATGAGAGTAAAGGCTCCCTCTGAAAAAACTCAAATTCGTACTCTTTCTGGAGGAAATCAACAAAAAGTAATATTAGGAAGATGGTTACTTATTGAACCGGAAATATTGTTACTAGATGAACCGACTAGAGGAATAGATGTTGGTGCAAAATATGAGATTTATCAATTGATTGGAGATTTAGCAAATCGTGATAAGGGAGTTATAGTAATTTCATCAGAAATGCCTGAGCTTATTGGGATAACAGATAGAATATTAGTTATGAGCAATGGAAAAGTTGCTGGAATTGTAGAAACAAAAACAACTTCTCAAGAAGAAATAATGACTTTAGCAGCGAAATATTTATAGAAACAAAAGGGGGACAATAATGGAAAAGAAAAATTCAATTGGACAATTTATGTTTAATAATGCAATGTATTTTGTACTAATAGGTATAATTGGTTTTATAATTTTTATGGATAGT
>LJHD01000008.1 GCA_001983475.1 Candidatus Epulonipiscium fishelsonii
AATATAGAAGGATATTTAAATATAAGTACAAGGGTAAAATCTAGTGGTAGCTTGAAAGAGAAAATATTAAGATATGATTATTTTAGCAAGTATAAAACTGTAGAAGCATTATATGAAAATCTTTCAGACTTAGTTGGAATTCGTATTGAGTGTAGATTTATTGAAGATGAGTTAACAATTTACAAGTTAATAAAAGCTCATTTTAACATAGCACATGAAAAATATGCTGGATATTCCTATAACACAAAAAAAGAAAATGTATTTTTAGAGATAACCTCAAAACAGCCAAAAGAGCAAAAAAATGGTATAAAAATGTATAGAATTGATGGTAAATACCTATTTAAAGACCAAATTATAAATTTTGAAATACAGATTAAATCTCTAGTGAATATATTTTGGAGTGAAATTGAACATAAGGTCATTTACAAAAATTATAACTATATAGTGGCAGATAGGTTTTATAAAGATATTATGCGTTCAATAAAAAATAGCCTAACTACAATTGACCAGCAATTGTTACTTATCTCTAATCAATTTGAAAGGTTTAAAAGTACCACTTTTGATGTAAGAAGCAATCAAGTGGAAACTTTATTATCTAAAATTATATATGATTTGTTTGCAGAAAGAATGAAAAAAGATATTGGGCTATTAGTTGATTTCAGAAAATCATGTGATACTTTAGTAAAGTATATTTTAAGAGATGTAAGCCCAAGCAGTAATATTCATTATAATGATATATTAGTTGCAATGTTAAATAGATTAAATGCAATTGATGAATCTGAAATAAATTTTAATAAAGTCTTATTATTTGAAAGAACGTTGACATTTAAAAATGACTTTACTTTAATTATAGGAAAACATATCCAAAGTGTGCTTAATAAAGAATTTCAATGGAATTTATTTTTTAGAATATTGTTTTATATTGAGCCTGAAAATAACACGTCTGATTTAGAAAATTTTCTTGAGTTTTATAAAAAAAGGATTTGCAATGGTCTTAATACTTGTAGATTAAAACAAATAATTGGAGAAACAGCAACAGAGAAAATATTAGAGGAGCTGCTTGTAAAATTTGCAAGTACTTTTGTAGAGGTAAATTCAGTTCAATTGTTATATGATAATGTTATTGGGGAATTAAAAAAGGTGTTAAATAGTGTGCTGGATAAAATAACTAAAAATGTAACTAATTTGAACGATTGGAAAAATCAAAAAAGTATATATTTAAAATTATTATGGCTTAGAATGTTGGATTTATTGGACCATAACATAGATACACAGGTTATGATAGACTTTATTGAAGAAATAAGAGCTAACGATTTGAATATAGATTTACACAAAAATTTACAAAAATATATTTCTAATATACAATAAAATATAAAAGATTAACAAAGTAAGTAACACAGCCATAACAGAATATAAATTTATTATTTAATATGGTGTTGAATAAATGATGATAAATCGTTAATGTCTTATCATTCAGGAGCAAAAAAGTAAATTGAAACAACCTAGATATTACGACTTTATAATATGAAAATTGCTTATTAAAAAAAGTGCTATATACTTAGTGTATAGCACTTTAATCTATTTGGCGATGTTTGTTGTTTTTGGTATTAAAATATAAAAGTATGGCAATAATTACAATTATAATTGCAATCATACGGCTGTCATGCATTAAAAGTCCAATACCTGAAAGACCAAAAACTCCACTAATACCATATAATGTAACAACTGCACCTTTGTGGCTATATCCACTATCTACCAATCTATGGTGAAGATGCCCTCTATCTGGAGACATAATGGGTTTTCCAGCTAGTAATCTTCTTATAATTGCAAAAGTTGTATCAAATATAGGAAGACCAAGGACTAAAATTGCAACTAGAATTGTACTTATTGTGTAAGTTTTTAGTAGCCCTAAAATAGAAACTATTGATAACATAAATCCTAAAAAAGTAGAACCCGTATCTCCCATAAATATTGAAGCAGGATTAAAATTGTATGGTAAAAACCCAAGGGTAGCACCTGTTAAAATGACAGTTAAAAATACAGCAATCGGATGCCCACTATAAATTGCAAGTACCATAAGGCATATGGAAGCAATGGAAGAAACGCCTGCTGCTAATCCATCAAGGCCATCAATTAAATTTACTGCATTGGTAATGCCTACAATCCATAAAATTGTTATTGGTACAGAAAAAACACTCAAAAACTTTAAATCTTCTATAAACGGAATAGCTATAAAATCAATACGGATTCCACAGCGTATAACTATAATAGATGCTATCACTTGTATGGCCATTTTAAATTTTGAGTTTAATTCACAAATATCATCAAAAAATCCCAATAATGCTATAAGGCTTCCTCCCAAAACAATTCCAAAAATTTGTCTAGTGTGTAAAAATTCAAACTGCTTGTAAAGAACAATCAAAGTAAATATAAAGCTTGCAAAAATTGCTATTCCACCCATTCTAGGGATAGGTTGCGTATGCATATCACGCAAACGAGGTTGAGCAATGGCTCCAAATTTAAACGCTATCTTTTTTGCAATGGGAGTTGAAAAAAAGGCTATTAAAAATGATACACCAAAAGCCACTACATACAATCCTAATAAATTCACAAAAGTACCTCCTCTGTTATTCAAGTAAAGAAAACTAACTTTTTTATTGGTTTAGTTGAGAATGCTCATACTTTTAGTTGTATATGAAAGAACTAATTTGCAATACTTAACAATAAAATATCTAATTTATAGTTCTTTTATATAGGGTATTAAATAAAAAAGTAAACAACTTTCAAAGCGAGGCTTTACCCTCGAATTTAAAGTATTTTATTTCTCAATCTTTTATTGTAAATAAATATTATCACTCTATAAATAAATTAGCTTTATTAGTTAATTATTCAACAATTTAATAGTAATAGTACTTTGAAAGAACAGATTTAGTCATGTTAAATCTGTAATTCATAAATAGTAGTAGCGGTGTAGGAGAGACGCTCCCAACCTCTCATCATCTTATAAGTATATTTACTATAAAAATATAGATTCTTCCTTTTTTGCAACAGTATTACCTTTATTTGGGTAAAGTTCTGGCAGACATTACAATTAATATATACAGAATTATGTAAAACAATACATAATTTCGTTTTGGATAAAAATGTAAATACATTTTATTCAAACAAAATTTGTATTATTCATAATAAGATAGAAAAAAATTACTTTATTATTCTATTCATTATAACGGATTTAGTCACATTGTTACTGAATCCGTTATTTAATATTTAATTATACTTCGAATTAGTCAAATTTAGAATATAATTTTATATATAATTACATTTTTTATATTATTTAATTTTCACTATAATTATTTTGTTCCAAAAAGTCTATCGCCCGCATCTCCAAGTCCTGGCACAATGTAGCCATGGTCATTAAGTTTATCATCAAGAGCTGCTACATAAATCTCAATATCTGGGTGTGCAAGTCGCAATTTTTGCATTCCTTCTGGTGCAGCAATAATACATAGGAAACATATATCTTTTGCTCCTCTATCTTTTACAAATTGAATTGCCGAAACAGCAGAGCCTCCAGTTGCTAACATTGGATCTAGAACGTAAAACTTACGTTGTTCTATCCTATCTGGAAGTTTACAATAATATTCAACAGGTTCTAAAGTTTCAGGGTCACGGTAAAGACCTATATGCCCAACTTTGGCAGTTGGTACCAAATCTAATATTCCATCAACCATTCCAAGACCAGCACGAAGAATGGGAACAATGCTTAGGGTTTTTCCAGAGATACGTTTTCCAACTGTTGGGCCAATAGGCGTTTCAATTTTGTAATCTTCAAGAGGTAAATCACGTGTTGATTCAAAACACATAAGCTGAGAAATTTCTCTAGTTAATTCTCTAAATTCTTTCGAACCAGTTTTTACTGAACGTAAGAGTGAAACTTTGTGTTGAATTAAAGGATGGTCCATAACAAATACTTTACTCATAAAAGTCCTCCAGTTATTATATTTAATATAAATAATATGCTTTGCTAACAATTAATAATATTATATCCTGCAGATTTTTCAAGCCGATTCATGATTGCTTCTCCAATTCCTTTTTGAGAAAAGGATAAAGAGTAAATTTTATCTACCCCTAAATCATCAAATCTACGTAATATTTCAAAAAAACTGCTTGCTATTTCTTCAAGGTTATGTTGACTGCCTACACTTAAAGCAGTTACATTTTTAAAATTGTGCAAAGTTTCGTCTGTTGCTAAAACTCCAATACGCTTGTTTTGTGATAAATCTTGTTTAATTAGGGTTTTTATAGTTTCAATAGAATTTTCTCCTTGTACAATTTGTACTTGTGCATTTGGAGAATAGTGAGTATATTTCATACCTGGTGAACGAGGTTTGTCTTGTTCAAAAATAGAAGTGCTCTTAATTTCTGGAACAACCTCTTGAAGCATGCTTTCTGTAATAAATCCTGGTCTTAAAATAGTTAAAGTTGCAACATCAACCACTGTAGATTCAATTCCTATATCACATTTTCCGCCATCAATTATTCCGTCTATTTTTCCATTTAAATCTTCAAACACTCTTTTTGCTATAGTAGGGCTGGGTTTACCAGAACTATTTGCACTAGGAGCTGCCAACGGAAA
>LJHD01000009.1 GCA_001983475.1 Candidatus Epulonipiscium fishelsonii
ACGTTCAGAATTACAACAATTAGAAAGACGATTACTGAATAAGGAAGAAATGCTTGATAAAAAGAGTGAACTTATTGAGCAAAAGGAAGGACAAATTCAAGAAAAATTGGATAAAGTCGAAAAAACAAAACTTCGACTAGAAATAATTGAACAAGAAAAAACCGTAGAATTAGAAAAGGTAGCTGGTCTTACAGCAGAAGAGGCAAAACAACATCTTTTAAATACAATTGAGTCAGAGCTAAAACATGAATCTGCTATATTAATTAAAAATATAGAGTCTCAAGCGAAAATGGATGCAGATAAAAAAGCTTTAGACATTTTAACAAATGCTATTCAAAAGTGTGCATCAGATCATGTAGTTGATACAACTGTGTCTGTTGTGGTTCTTCCAAACGATGAAATGAAAGGTCGGATTATTGGGCGTGAAGGAAGAAATATAAGAACTTTGGAAACTTTAACAGGCGTGGATTTAATTATTGACGATACACCTGAAGCTGTAATTTTGTCTGGATTTGACCCTATAAGAAGAGAGATTGCTCGAATTGCATTAGAAAAACTTATTGTTGATGGGAGAATTCATCCAGCTCGGATTGAAGAGATGGTGGAAAAGGCAACAAAAGAAATTGAAGTATTAATGAGAGAAGAAGGGGAAGCTGCTACTTTTGAAACAGGGGTACATGGCTTACACTTAGAAATTATTAGATTACTTGGAAAAATGAAATATAGAACAAGTTATGGACAGAATGTATTGAGACATTCTATTGAAGTTGCAAATTTAGCTGGAATTATTGCAGGTGAATTGGGCCTTGATGTTCGGCTGGCTAAAAGAGCAGGGTTATTACATGACATAGGAAAATCTATTGACTATGAACAAGAAGGTTCTCATGTGACAATTGGAGCAGATCTTTGTAGAAAGTATGGAGAAAATTCAGGGGTTATAAATGCAGTTGAATCACATCATGGTGATGTGGAACCAACATCCGCAATTTCTATTATTGTTCAAGCAGCAGATACTATTTCAGCTGCAAGACCAGGTGCACGACGCGAAACATTAGAAACATATATTAAAAGACTTCAAAAACTTGAAGAAATAGCAACTTCGTTTGAAGGAATTGAGAAATCGTTTGCAATTCAAGCAGGACGGGAAGTTAGAATTATGGTTGTTCCAGATCAAGTTGATGATGATGGATTGGTTTTATTAGCAAGGGATATAACTAAGAAAATAGAAAAAGAATTAGAGTATCCAGGACAAATTAAGGTTAATATTGTAAGAGAAACAAGAGCCATTGAATATGCTAAGTAACTAGAGTATGTTAAGTATAAAGTAAATGGAGATTGGTAAATATAGCTATAGCTATATTTACCAATCTCATTAAACAATAAAGTTTTAAGGGAGCAATAGTATTGCTCCCTTAAAAACTATTATCATTTGTTTTAATGAAAACATGATAGAGATTAAATGCATTAAAAAACTTAGCTAAATAGGATTTAGAGTAAGAGGGAGTAATTTAGTGATTTCATATTAAAAATAACTAGAAAGAAGGTATTGTTATGATTTCAAAATTGTCACAAAATATTCAACCTTCATCCACTTTGGAAATTACAGCAAAGGCAAATCAACTAAAAGCAGAAGGTGTAGATGTAATTGGATTTGGAGCTGGAGAACCAGATTTTATTACTCCGGTTGAAATTAGAGAAGCTGCAAAAAAGGCTATCGATGAAGGATTTACAAAATATACACCTGTTTCTGGATTATTATCTTTAAGACAAATTATTGCGAATAAACTAAAAAATGAAAATAATTTGGAGTATAATGCTAATCAAATTGTTGTAAGCAATGGAGCTAAACATTCTCTAATAAATGCATTTGCTGCAATTTTAGATTTAGGAGATGAAGTTGTCATTCCAGCACCTTTTTGGTTGAGTTATCCTGAAATGGTAAAGATAGTTCATGGGGTACCAAAATATGTATATACAAAAAAAGAAAATAAATTTAAACTGCAACCAAGTGAATTTGAGGAAGCAATTACTAGTAGAACAAAAGCTATTATTTTAAATTCTCCTTCAAATCCAACTGGAATGGTATATACTGCTAAAGAACTTAAGTCTTTAGGTGATATTGCAGTTAAAAATAATATTTGGATTATTTCAGATGAAATTTATGAATATTTAGTTTATGGAAGCAATAAACATATATCCATTGCTTCTTTGTCAAAAGAAATATATAATCATACAATTACAATTAATGGGATGTCAAAAGCATATGCAATGACAGGATGGAGAATGGGATATTTGGCAGCTCCAATTGAAGTTGCCAAAGCAGTTGCAACCATACAATCTCATGCAACTTCAAACCCAAATTCGATAGCTCAAAAAGCATCTGAATTTGCAATTGAACATGGTAAAGATTTTGTTAAAGATATGGTAAAGACTTTTGCTAAAAGAAGAGATTATCTGTATGAAGGATTAAAACAAATTCGAGGATTAGAAGTAATCAAGCCTGAGGGTGCATTCTATTGCTTTGTGGATATAAAAGCATTGTATGGTAAAAAATATAAAAATCAAGCTATAAATTCTGCAAATGATTTTGCTAAATTGTTGCTGGAGGAGTATAATGTTGCGGTTGTTCCATGTAAAGACTTTGGAGCTCCAAGTTGCATAAGATTATCTTATACAATAAATGAACAAAACACAAAAAAAAGGATTAGATAGAATTCAAAATTTTATAAGTGAATTAGTTTAGTTCTAGAAAAATTTTTTGAATAAACAAAGGCTATGTTGTAATGCTGAATTAAGAAATCTTAATTCAGCATTTTTTTATATAGATTAATTGTTAACATTGATGAAAAATGTTCTAATTATTAAGCTTGTATCATAATCTTTATCATGAATAAGAATAATTAAGAAAAGAGGGGACTTATGAAAAAGATTTATTCAATAAAAGAACGAGAAGAAGGAGCTTGGTATCAAAAATGGCTATATATATTGTTTTTTTTTAGTGCAATAGTATGTGGGTGTATGTATAGTATTAGTATGAAGGAAAATGATATTTTATTGTTTACAATTAATCAGTATATAACTGTTGAATATGACCAAGCAGAAATATTAAATATTTTTAAAAATTCACTTATTACATATGGACTTAGTTTTATAATAGTATTTTTAGGTGGTTTAAATAAGCTATTATTACCTTTATCTATTTTAGGCTTTTTTTATACTGTTTTTTCTTATAGTTTTACTATGACTTGCTTTTTATTACTTTATGGTGCAAAAGGAATTATAGTGGGACTTTTGATTATGGGAATTCAGGCAATGATAATAATTAGCTTATTAATTGAAGTGGGACATAAAGGCCTGAAATTTAGTTTATGTGAGAATTCAAGGGATATGAAATTGTATCTTCAAAATTTAACAAGAGGAGGAGCTATTTTAGTGGTGGTAAGTACAATAGATAGTTTAGTACAACCTTTGTTGCATTACTTAGCATTGAATATTATATAGAAATTAAATATGTTGAGTAATAGTACTTTGAGATAGTAGTATACTAAAAGCAAATTAATATACATTGAGTTTTAAATTACTCTTTTAGATAATTATTTTTTGTACAATTTCTACTTGCGTATAGTATAACTAAATTATTGTATAGGTTTGGAAGAGAAGCTTTTGTTTGGAATTTTTCTACCAAATCTTCAAGCTTATAATTACGTTATGGAACTTAATGTCTGGAGTAGTTAATCGCCTTTGGCATTCCGAAATTAATATCTTCTTATCTTTATTATAAATAATATTCAGGGTTTGGTGTTATGCTCCGAGAAAGATGCCCTCTTTGAACAAACAGATTTGTAGTCTTAGTAAAAATATTAACTAAGACTACTGATTAACTTAAGTAAATTTGTGGTTTTAATTATTATGAATATGTTTTAGGCCTATAATAAAAAAAGAGCTAATAAATAAAAAAATTAGTTCTTTTTTTATATAAAAGTATATATTTTAGAATATAAAGTTTTATTGACTATTAACATATAGTAAAATTTTATTTAAAAATCGGAAGGACAAAATAGATTTTAGCACGATTTAATAAAAATAAATAGATAACTATTATTATATTAATATGTATGATACAATAAATAATATGGAATAATTTATAGCTTGAGAATACCAAATTACTGTTATATAATGTAATTGTAGAAATCATACACGAACATTTTACTCTTAAAAAATATAAATATTGTATTTGTTGCTGTAAATGAAGGTCATTAATAAAGTTGTACAAAATAAGTTTAAATATAAAAATAAATATTTAAATAACGGAAAAATATAAAAAAGTAATTTTCAATTTTAAAAAAAAGTTGTATAATATAAGACAATAAGATTAACAATAAATGTAAAGTAGCAGCTTGGAGGGAAAATATGTTTTATGGATTAGATGTGACTTCTGTAGCATTAAATGCTATGATGCTAAAATATGATGAGTTAGCAAATAATATAGCAAATGTAGATACACCTGGATTTAAAAGAAAAGATGTTGAATTTGAATCTATTTTGCAGAAACAAATTGATTCCTATGGAATGAACCATCTGAAGTTAAACCAAATTCAGCCTAAAATTTACACTGATATGGAAAGACTTTCAACACGACTTGATGGAAATAATGTAGATATTGATTTAGAAACGGCAGAACTTAGTGAAGTAAAATTAAAATATGATACTTTAATTCAAAGAGCAATAGCACAAATAGGAAGATATGAATATGTTTTGGGGAATATAAAATAATATGCCTAAATAATAGGGGAATTTATTAAGGAGGAATAAAAATGTCATTTTTTGATGGAATGAATATAGCAGCAACAGGATTAACAGCACAACGTCAAAGATTAGATATAATAACACAAAATTTAGCGAATGTAGACACAACAAGAACACCAGAAGGGGGGCCGTATCAGAGAAAAGTTATAACATTTGAACAAATGAATCCAGGTTTAGAGTTTAATTCTGTACTGAATGAAACTATGGGTATTACACAAAAAGGAGTTAAAGGAGTTAGAGTTGCAAGTATTGTGGAAGATAATTCTCCTTTTCAGTTTAATACTTTCTTCTTTGGCTTCCAACAGCATTTCACGTTTTTGTGCTTCCGCTGTTTTTATAGCACCATCTATTATCTGCCGAGATTTTTCTTCAGAAATCCCTAGTTTCTCCTCTAAAAAATTTTTTCTAGCATAATTTCCTATGAAATATCCACTTGCCAAACTAACCACTATTGTTAAAGTTTCTATTACTATAACCGTCACCTCCTATCAAAATTATCACTGCATTATATATAAAATTGCTTAAAATTTTTTCTTAATGCCACTATACAGTATATCGCATTGCATAAATATATGCAAGATAAATAAGAAAAGAGGTTCTGCTTTTATAGAACCTCTTTCCCCTCCAACTATTCTTTAATTTCTTCATCTAAATTAAAATGTTTTTTCACAGCCAATTCTATTTCCTTCAGTAACTCAGGGTTTTCTTTTAAATATAATTTTGCATTTTCACGTCCTTGTCCAAGTTTGGCATCATTATAAGAATACCAAGCTCCACTTTTATTTACTATATTACAATTTGATGACAAATCTAAAACATCTCCTTCTTTAGAAATGCCCTCTCCATACATAATATCAAATTCTGCTTGTTGAAAAGGAGGTGCTATTTTGTTTTTTACAACTTTTACTCGGGTACGATTTCCTGTAAATTCATTATTTTGTTTTAAACTTTCTATTTTTCTTATATCTAATCTTATTGATGAATAAAATTTTAAAGCTCTTCCTCCTGGTGTTGTTTCAGGACTTCCAAACATTACTCCCACTTTTTCACGCAATTGATTAATAAATATAACTGTACATTTAGATTTATTTACCACCGCTGTTAACTTTCTTAAAGCCTGAGACATAAGTCTTGCTTGAAGCCCAACATGAGAATCTCCCATATCCCCTTCAATTTCTGCACGTGGAACAAGAGCCGCAACGGAGTCAATAACAACAATGTCAACTGCACCTGAACGTACCATGGTTTCAGCTATTTCAAGTCCTTGCTCACCATTGTCTGGTTGCGAAATATATAAATCATCAATATTTACACCAAGCTTCTTTGCATATGATGGGTCTAATGCATGTTCTGCATCTATAAATGTTGCAACGCCACCCATCTTTTGTACTTCAGCTATCATATGCAATGTTATAGTAGTTTTCCCTGATGATTCTGGTCCAAAAACCTCTATTATCCTTCCACGTGGCATTCCACCAGCACCTAATGCAATATCAAGACTCAATGACCCAGTTGGAAATATCGAAATATTTGTATCTACTGCATCTCCCAGTTTCATAATCGACCCTTTCCCAAACTGCTTATCTATTTGAGCAATTGCAGAATCTAACGCTTTTTGTACATCATCATTCATTCTTAAACACCTCGTTATTTCAATACGTATAGGCAAATAACGCTCGCCTTCCTATAAATTATAGCTGGAAACCCTTATTTACCACAAAATATAAAATCATTTTTAAGAATTATAACCAATAATATACTCTTTTAATCTCTCAGAAAAATTAAATTTATAATAATTTAACTTTTCTTGTGCATCTTCCTTACTAAATCCTCTTGATTTTATTCTTATAACAATATAGTCTTGAGCAATATATGTCGCACATTCAACATCCTCAAAAATTCCAAGCAAATCACTATTTTGTTCCTCAATAAGACTCTCTCCAATACCTTTTACATTTATTTCTTCTGTAACATATACATATGTTTTTAATTTTAAAAAATAATCATCTATTAAAATTTCCATCATCGCTTCTACTTCTTTTGGAGGTCCAGGTAATAATGCAATGTATTTATTGTTGTCTAAATTAAATAAACATCCTGGAGCAGTTCCAAAATTATTTTTTAATATAAAACAGTCAGAAGGAAACATTGCTTGCTTTATATTATTTTCAGTCATATTTTTATTACGTATCCTAAAAAATGCTTTAAGGTCTTTAAGAGCTTCTTCATTTAATATCAAAGGTTTATTTAAAAATTTACATACCGCTTCTTTTGTTAAGTCATCTTTAGTTGGCCCAAGGCCTCCACAAAATATAATTATATCCGCTCTATTTAATGCAATTTCTAAAACTTGCTCAATATCTTTTTGTCTATCTCTAACTGCAACATGATAACAAGGTTCAATACCCAACTCATCCATTTTTTTTGAAATTAAACTTGCATTTGTATTTATAGTGTGTCCAAAAACAACTTCATTTCCCACAGCAATAACTTCTAATTTCATTATTCATCATTCCTTTTCATTTTTTATTATAAATAGTACGTCTTGTGCTAATTAATTTATAGTAAAGGTGCTTGAAATAGTAGCAACTACATATTAATATAGGCATGAACGAAGCTCATAAACCCTAAAAAAATACACTTCAGCTTATAAGTACATCTACTATATATTCTATCATCATTTAAATAATATTGCTATCTTAAGTATTATTGACAAGTTATTTTTATTGTGTTAATATTTAAACAATGGTTCATATAGTAAAGGAGTTGTGATATGAGATTAATACCAACTGAAGAATTAAAAACAAATAGCAAATTAAGCTTTGATATTTTTACAGGTAATGAAAATATTATTTTTAAAAATGGAGACTTAGTAAATTCAGAAATGATAAAAACTCTCAAGCAACTAAACATTTCTCAAATCTACATATCTGATGAATATAGTTTCAGTAATGATACCTATTTCCCTACAAGCGATCAATCCATAATAAATAATTTTATTCACAGTTTTCAAAAATTTATTCTTAAAATTAAACAACACCATTTTGTTGAAAATGATTTCAATGAATTATATATTCTTGCTGAAAAAGCAGTAAGACTTCATCTTATATTTAAGTCTAAATTAAAACTTAGATATTTGCCCGAAAATATGTTCGGTAATTCTTATGTTGGAAAAAATGTTTATATTCCTACTCTTTGTGCAATACTTGGATTTTATCGCGGATATAGCCTTGAGCAAATGACCAAGCTTTTTGTTGCGGCGTTTTTACGTGATATAAGCTTAGATTTTCCAATATTTAAAAAAGAAGCTAATAAATTGCATCTTCACCCAATTGCAACCTGCCAATTTCTAACTTCCAAAAATTTTAACGATGTAGAGGTTATGGAGGCAATAACGCAACATCATGAATTAATTAATGGTGAAGGATACCCTCATCATTTGAAAGAGGATAAAATTTGTGATTTTGCTAAAATTATTGCCATCGTAGATAAATTTTTTGAATTTAGAGAGCATTTAGATAACTTAAGTAGTTTTAAAAATGATTTATCTAAGTTTTATATAGATTCATTTAAAATATTTGATAAGACTTTATTAGAATTGTTGTTCAAAAATAGTTATTTTTTTGCACCAGATACTTTATTTCAATTGTCAAATAATGATATAGTTGTAGCTACCCCGTGTATAAAAGAAAATTTTTGGATCCCTCATTTTAAAATAGTAAAACCTGTAAGTCAGCAATATAGGTTTGGCGAAACAATAATATTAGAAGAAACACTAAATATAAACTTGAAAAAATTTGTCTATTATGTGGACTAATTAATACTATAAGAATAATCTATAGACATACCCTTGACAAATATATAATGGAATACAACATTTAACGGATTTAGCCACATTACTTCTAAATCCGTTATCATGAATAAACTCTATACTAAAAGGTTTAGTATAGAGCAGACAGACATCGTATTTCTTTATATAACTTCTAATCATTTTCTGGTAATAGTTTATTTAATATTACTCCAAATAATGCTGCTAGTGCTAATCCTGAAATCGTTATAGTATTTATAATTGGCACATCAGTAATTCCTATTCCTATAACAAATATAACTGCTGCTATAAGTAAATTTCTACTATTTGTAAAGTCTAGTTGTTCTTCAACAAGAGTTCTTACACCTACAGCCGCTATCATTCCAAATAATATAATGCTAATTCCTCCCATAACCGCTACTGGAATAATCTGAACCATAGCTGTAAACTTTCCACATACACTTAATACAATTGCAAAACAAGCTGCTATTCTTATAATTGATGGATCATACACTTTTGTCACAGCCAACACACCTGTATTTTCTCCATATGTTGTATTTGCAGGCCCTCCTAAAAATCCTGCTACCATTGTAGCCAAACCATCTCCAATCATTGTTCTATGAATTCCAGGTTCTTCAAAAAAGTTTTTTCCTACAACAGCTCCATTTGTTGTAATATCTCCAATATGCTCAATAAACACTACTAATGCAATTGGAGCTATTGCTATAATTGCATTAAGTCCTGCTGTTGAAAAATCTGGCAAAGTTGTAATGTGCTTCCAAGCTTCTGGCGAAAATCCAACCCAACTTGCATCTTTTACGGTTTGCATATCTACCATTCCCATAAAATATGCTACTATGTATCCAACTATTACTGCTATTAGTATTGGTACCATTTTAAAAAAACCTTTTGAAAAAATAGATATTACCATTACAGTCATAACTACTAACATTGCTATAAATGCATTTTTAACATCAATGACTCCATCTATTCTTAACATATCAATTGCAGTTGGACTAAGTCTTAAACCTATAACCATAATTATTGGTCCCACTACAATTGGTGGAAAAAATGATTTAACAACATCTACTCCCACTCTTTTTATAATAGTAGCCATAATGATATATACCATTCCTGTTGCTAAAATCCCCGTTTTAACTGCTCCAATTCCAAACTGACTTAATATTAATGATATTGCACTAATAAATGCAAAACTTGACCCTAAAAATACTGGGACTATTCCCTTTGTAACAGCATGAAAAGCTAGTGTTCCTAATCCTGCTGAAAGTATTGCCACTCCTGGATTTAATCCCGTTAAAATTGGTACTAACACAGTTGCACCAAACATTGCTAACACATGCTGAAGTCCCAAAATAGTTTTTTTACATACATTTATATCTTGCACTTGTGTAATCGCTAAATCTGACATAATAGCCCCCTATTTATTTACTGTCTCTAATACAACTTGATTAACTTTATCTGCATATTTAACTCGTACATGAACTATTTCTGTTTTAGCAGTAGGTATATTTTTGCCTATATAATCTGGTCTAATAGGTAACTCTCGATGTCCCCTATCAATCAATGTTGCAAGCTGTATACAACTTGGTCTCCCCAAATCCATTATTGCATCCATAGCTGCTCTTACTGTTCTTCCTGTAAATATAACATCATCTACCAATATAACTTTTTTATTACTTATATCAACTTCTAAATGTGTCTCTCCTCTAATAGGGTTTTCTGATTTCTTAACCAAATCATCTCTATAATACGTAATATTAACCTTCTCTACAGGCACTTTAACATTTTCAATCATTTTAATCTTTTCTGCTATTTTTATTGCAAGTGGCACCCCTCTTGTTTCAATTCCAATTAAAACAAGATTTTCTGCTCCTTTGTTTGACTCTAATATCTCATGCGAAATGCGTGTCAGAGCTCTATTCATTGCTATTTCATCAAGCAAAATTTTCAATCTTATATCTCTCCTTTATAAATTTATAAATTTTAACTTAAGAACAAACCTTGTTTACAGCTATTTCAGCTTCAGTGATTCTTTATAGTAATAGTACTTTTAAATAGTAGTAACTAAATTTGATTATTATATAGTGGGAAGCTACTGTTTATAGTCCCAAATCCTAATCTTATAAGTACATTTGCTATATTTATTAAAAGCTCTAATCCCTACAAACTCAGTTTTTCTATAGTTAATTATGGACTTATTTTTTAAGAAATATGCAATTACTAAAATTTTTAAAAGCGATTTTTGCTCTAAAAAAAACTTCTTGCAATATCGCAAGAAGCACACTAGAATATACACATAAATAAAATATATTTATGATAAATAATAGATAAATAATTACCTATCATCTGCATATCCTTGTTAGCCTCTCGGACTATCTTAAAGGATTTTTATAATTTGAATAATACTATATTTTTTTACATTTGTCAATGATATCTTTAAAATATATAGGTATTTCACTTTCAAAATACATCTCATTCAAACTAGAAGGATGAGTAAAACCTAAAATTTTAGCATGTAAGGTTTGTTTATTTAATCCAAACAAATGTTTTTTTCTTCCATACACAGGATCGCCAACCAAAGGATGTCCAATACTAGTCATATGCACTCTAATCTGATGAGTTCTTCCCGTAAATAAACTTAGTTCTACATAAGTTGTATCCTTAAATCGTTCTAACACTTTGTATTTTGTCTTAGCAAACTTCCCATTTTGTGATATACCCATCTTTTTCCTGTCTTGTTGACATCTTTGAATAGGTTTTTCAATTATTCCTTCATCTTCTTTTATAACCCCATAAACAATAGCATGGTATTTTCTTGTTATATTATGATCTTTTAATAAATTAGATAAATAAAAATGAGAACTATCATTTTTAGCTACCATAAGCAACCCCGAAGTATCTTTATCTATTCTATGAACTATTCCTGGTCTAATTTCACCATTAATGCCTGAAAGATTTCCTTTACAATGGTAAAGTAACGCATTTACCATTGTACCATCATCATGTCCTGCCGAAGGATGTACCACCATTCCTTGTGGCTTGTTTACTATAACAATATCACTATCTTCATAAACAATATCAATATCAATGTCCTGTGCCAAAGTCTCGATTTGTCTTGGAGCAGGGATACTAAGTTCAATTATATCATTCAGCTTTACTTTATATTTTGCAGGCACAGTTTTTCCGTTCGCTTTTAAATTATTATCTTCAATCTGTTTTTGAATAAAAGACCTAGTAAACTCAGGATATATATCACTCAGTACTTTATCTATTCTTCCGCTATATTCATCTGAAATTTTTATATTTAATAATCTACTCACTTTTTTTATCCTCGCTTAACAACATTAAAGGGATTAATAATATTGTACCTGTTACAACACAAACATCCGCTACATTAAATACTGGAAAATCTATTAATTTAAAATAAAACATATCTACAACAAATCCTAATCTTACTCTATCAATCAAATTGCCAATTGCTCCACTTATAGTAAATAATAAAGCTATTTTAGTCCATTTACCAATTTTATCATTAGGTATATGTCTCCAATATATAATTATAGCTATTAATACAATAATTGTAATTACAACAAACAGCCATTGCCTATTTTGCAACATTCCAAAAGCAGCCCCTCTGTTTTCAACATAAGTTAAGTGAAAAACATCTGGCCATACTTTAATTGGCCCATTTACCTTTAATACATTAACAGTCCAAAATTTTACTATTTGGTCTAAAATTACTAGAAAAGCTATTAAAAAAAATGTAATCATCATTTGCATTCGTTTCTACTCCTTTAAAATAATAAAATAGCTTAGGTTTTTCTCTATTTCATTATCACAACATCTATTAGTTATAACTGCAATAAGACATAAGATGTTTTTATAAAATTTAAGGCATTCACCCATTAGCCATGTAGGCCAATAAATGAACGCCCAACTCCTCCTGCTGAGGATAAGTCTATTTTGCCAATGTCACAATAAACTTTGTAGATAAATAGTAATTTATCTATTCTTAGCTTAACTATTAATCTTAAAGTTCCGAACAGAGAAACATTCTATAGTGATTTCACTTCGATTACTTAAAGTAATGTAGTGTTTAAACTTTAGAACAATTAACTTGTTTTTATAAGCACACATGTTAATAGGTGTACTTGTTGACATATGTTTTTAAATATTAGTTTATACTGCTTTGTCCTCTTCTGTATCAGCATGTGCAGCATTACTATTACCTTTAAAAATTTCATTAAAATCCACTTCATCTTCTACTTCATATACTTCTACTGGTTCTACTACTACTTGTGCTTCTTCAATTGCTTCTTCAATTGCTTCTTCAATTGCTTCTTCAATTGCTTCTTCAATCGCTTCTTCAATTGCTTCTTCAATCGCTTCTTCAGTCACTTCTTCAATCGCTTCTTCAATTGCTTCTTCAATTGCTTCTTCAGTCACTTCTTCAATTGCTTCTTCAATCACTTCTTCAGTCGCTTCTTCAATCGCTTCTTCAATTATTTCTTCAAACACTACATCTTCTAATATTTCTAAAACTGGCTCTTCCTCAAATATCTCATTAACAGCTACTTCTTCAATTTCTGAATTTTCCATCCCACTATATTCTATTTTATTTGGAGATGCATCAACATCTATATTTTCAATAACTTGTTTATCAATCAAATCTAATTGTGATTTTAAAACTTGTTTTATTTGTGTTTTTGAATTTGAATAACATTGTCTTAGTTCATCCATTTTAATAGTCATTTGATAAACTTCTTGTTTTGCATCATCAATCATATTTTCAGCACGTGTTTCTGCAGTTTGCTTAATTTGTTCAGCTTTTTCATATGCTAAAGTTTTTGTGTCTTGAGCAGTTTTTTCAGCTAAAATCAATGCATTTTGTATTGTTGATTCCATTCCTTTATAATAAGCCAAATTTTCAGTTAAACTATTTACTTTTTCTTTTAGTTCAACTTGTTCTTGCTTGAGCACCTCATAGGATTCTACAATATCCTCTATAAAACTATTTACCTCTTGTTTGTTATAACCACCTATAGCTGCTTTTTTGAATTCTTTATTTTGTATATCTGTTGTTGAAAGCATTCTTTATCCCTCCTACATATATTTTTGTAAAATAACATGAGTTCTATCTTTTTTTGTTTTACCTGAAATAGCTTGTAATTTTATTTTACCATATCCCCTCAATGAACCTATATCTCCTTCTTTCATAAGCGAAGAAGCTTTTACTAAAACACCATTACATTTACCCTTATCTTGTTGCAACAACTTAGTTACTATTGTTCTTGAAATTTTAAATCCTAAACTAAAAACTGCATCTACTCTTAACGAAGATACTGTTCCTGTTATTTCTTTAAATTTAGGTTCTTCTAATTCCAACTCTTGCTCCTCAATTTCCGTAATCTCAATCCTAGTATATCTTGAAATTTTGATTAGATTCCACTTTATAAATTCACCTATATCCTTATGAGCAAAAACATATGCTCCAAATGATTTTATAACTATATCACCTATTTTTTTTCTCTCAATACCTAACCCTAAAAGAGAGCCTAGAAAATCTTGATGTGTAAGTGGCTCTGATATTTTCATTTTAACTTCTATTTTTAGAATAGAAATTGGAACATTACATGGTTTTTCAAATGGTATAAATGCTACCATTTGTCTGGTTGCAAACTGATAGCCCCCGATAAAACTTATGCTATTATTATAATATGGTCCAATATATTTACTTAGAACCTGTTTTACCCAATAAGTATCATAAAAATCTGTATATAGCTCTCTATTGTATTGCTCAAACCTACTATTGTATTCACATATAATTTTTAACAAAGATTTTTCATCTTTATTGTTAATGTTTGTCCAATTTATGTTCATATATAATTTCCTAATTTAATCAAAATCTTGCTCAGACTTTAATTGAACATTCTCTGGTGCAAAAATATAAATGTTTTCCGCCACCCTTTCCACAGTTCCTTCAAGTGCATCTGTTGCTCCCGAAAGGTAATCCAAAGCTCTTTGAACTTCATGAAATTGTAAATTTTGCATATTAACAACTATTGATTTTCTTTCCTTTATATAACTTGCCACATCACCTGTTGTCGCATATGACGCCATGGTAATGTTTAAAAGTTCTTGTTTCTGAGTAGAATGTCTTGATGCAACAGGCCCAACTCTATTATTTTGTGAAACAGTTGGAACTGGCATTACAGGTGCAGGTGATACTATTTTTGGTTTTATCTCAAATTTGTTTTCTTCCACAATCTCATTCTCTTCCTCATCATATTCTTCATTTAATAAAAGCATATCCTTTAACCTTGTCATTACCTTCATTATTTTTCCCCCTCGTAATAAAATTAATCAGTAAAAATTTGTTACATATATATTATCTAATTTTTCAAGCTTGTTGTCAATAATTAAGTTATGTATTTTTATATATAGATTAATTTTAATCTGTTTATAATCTTTTAAAAGGTTATAACTTTCATAATAAAGATAAAAAATAACATATCACCAATATAAAAGGTATTGACTAGTTAAATAAATATCTTTACTTGCTAATTATCCACCATAAGTATAAATCTTAACTTGGTAATGCTTTTAACATGTTTTTAGTGATAGTACTTTGAAATAGTAGTAACTAAATTTGATTATATTGGCCAGCAACGAAGCTCTCATGTTAGAACTTCAAACTCCTCAGCCTATAATCACGTTTGCTCTATATTACCATAAATTGTTGAATAAATAAGTATATCATATTATAAAGAAAGCAACTTCATTGGTTCAATGTACTAAATGCCCATGAATTATTCAACGACTTAAATATATATATTTATTCATTCTGGATATCCATATTTTTTAGTAATTGATTTTCATCTATACCTTTTGGATTTGATATTATTTGATCCATCTCTTTTAGAGCTGTTTCGCTATCATTAGATAAAATTGCATAATCTTCATTTGTTAATAATATCTTTACTTTTTTAAAGTCAGCATATCTACTATTTATAACATAAACACCTTGAATTGTATCAACTTCATTTACTTTAAAACTTTCTCCTTCTTGTGAAATAATAGTATCATTTAATTGAATACTATCTTTATCCGTTATATCTTGTAAAATATACACATAATCTGTTCCATTAATCTGAATATCTATAGGCACAAAATTTTCTTTTTCAGCCTTTAAGACTCCATATTGATTTCCATTTATAACTAAAAATTCTCTTGGAACTCTTAATATATTTTTTTCTACCAAAGATTTAAGTGGTATTTTTAAACCTGATGCTTTTGTATTTCCTAAAGAAAAGTTTATAACTCGAGATGATAAGAAGTTTGACAAATACTCATCTAATTTAAGCACTAATTTAATTTTATCTCCTTCTTGTATCTTTTCTATCACTTTTGCTTTTAGAATAGTTTCATCACTCTCTTCTTTTATGCTTAAAGAATAAGTTTTTCCTAGCCTAAATTTATCAGCTTCTTGTGTATCTAAATAACTTACTACTTGCCAAGTATAATCTGTTATAATTTTAAATATCGGACTATCTACTATTGCTTCAGCTCCAGACTTTTTAGGTTCTCTTTCATTCATTAAAATATTCTCATACAAATTATATGAAATATCTTTGTTTAAACTTTCTAGTCCATCTATTTTATATGACACAATACCTGCTTCATTTGAAACAATGGGAGTTTGATAAACTTGTAACTGATTTACTAAGTTTTGTCTATCTTCATGTAAAGTTGGAAATTTGCTATTATCCTCTGCATATATATTTATTCTATCTTCTAAAAGCTTATCTATTGAACGCCTAAATTCATAAATTGTAGTCATATTAGAAGTATTATAAAATGTATTAATTAAATTATTCATCTCTGTTTCTAATTCGTAAATATATTGCTGATAATCTGAAACTTCAATTCTCTTTTCTTGCACTTCATAAAGAGTTTCATCAATTTCCCTTAAATTTTCTTTTAAATCATTAGTAATATTGTTATCTATAATTATACTAACTTCACCATTTTTTTTAACATTTTGTCCTTCTCCAACCACATAGTGAATGTTTCCAGTTACTTCACTATTATAAACAACTTCTTCTCTTACAATAATACCTTTATGAATTTTTCCATTATCAATAGAGCCATATTGTACTGTTTGATAAGAAATAGTAGGTTTTATAAATG
>LJHD01000010.1 GCA_001983475.1 Candidatus Epulonipiscium fishelsonii
CCATATCCTACATTTTGCTTTTTCATTTCATGAATTAAAGTTGTTGTTATTCTTGCTCCAGATGCCCCAAGAGGATGCCCTAGTGCAATTGCTCCACCATTTACATTTGTTCGTTCAGCAAACCAAACATCATCAACGCCTTCATGTTCTGCTTTTAGCTCTTCAATTACTCCTAAAGATTGCACTGCAAAAGCTTCATTTAATTCAATTAAATTAATATCTTTTAAAGACAACTCACATTTACTTAGAGCATTTTTAATTGCAGGTACTGGACCAAGTCCCATTATTGATGGATCAACTCCACTTTGTCCAACTGATACAATTTCTACAATTGGTTTTAAGTTATACTCTTTAACAGCTTTTTCGGACGCAACAATAATTATACTTGCTCCATCATTAATTCCAGATGCATTTCCAGCTGTTACTGTTCCATCGCTCTTAAACGCAGGTCTCAATCTATTTAATGCCTCTAAAGTTGTGGCTCTATTTGGATACTCGTCTTTATCAAAAATAATATTTTCTTTACGTGTTTTTATTTCAACAGGAATAATCTCATCTTTAAATCTATCACTATCAATAGCTTTTATAGCTTTTTCTTGTGATTTCATCGCAAATTCATCTTGTCTAATTCTATCAATTTTATATTTATCAGCAATGTTTTCCGCTGTAATGCCCATATGATAATTATTAAATACATCAGTTAGTCCATCTATAATTATACCATCTTTTAAATTCATTCCACCCATTTTATAACCTGTTCTAACTTTAGCATCAGTCACAAAAGGTACTTGACTCATTACTTCAACTCCACCAGCAACAATTAAGTTTGCTTCTGCTGCTTTAATTGCATTATAAGCTGACATTACTGTTTTCATTCCACTACCACAAATAATATTTATAGTATACGCTGGTACTTCAGCTGGCACTCCAGCATATATCGATGCTTGACGTGCAATTCCCTGTCCTTGCCCTGCTGGTAAAACATTTCCTAAAACAACTTCATCAATCTTAGATTTATCAATTCCTAAGTCATCCAAAGTCTTCTTCATAACTTGCCCTGCTAATTCTCCAGCAGTAATTCCTGATAAAGCTCCTCCAAATTTTCCAATTGCACTTCTTTTGGCCTCAACAATATAAACTTTTGACATCAATAAAACCCTCCAATAAATTTTTTTATAGAGGAAAAATTATCTCCTCTATGTTGTAATGGTTTAATATTTAA
>LJHD01000011.1 GCA_001983475.1 Candidatus Epulonipiscium fishelsonii
AAATTAGAAAATGGTATTGCCACTGCAAAAGGTGTATTAACACAAGACGGAGTAACACAAGATAAAATTGAGGAAGCAAAAACTAAATTAGAAACAGTTGTCAATGAAATTTTAACTACAAGACAATTGGGGACATTATCAGTAGCACGAATTACAGATCTAGCTGTTAAACATGCAATACTTGAACAAACAGATGAAAATGGTGACGGAATTATTCAACAAAGTGAATTAGCCAGATTAACAACTTTAAAAATTGAACCAGTTGAAATTTCAAAAGGTAGAACCATTGGAGCTAGTATTATGGCGATAGGAAATTCCATAAGCCCAATGATAGGCGTAGGAAGTTCTGTAGATTTAATAGGGCTTGAAGATGCAATAAATTTGGAAGTCCTAGATTTAACAGGGGTAACCAATGTTGAAGGTGGATTTGATTCTATTAAAACTCTACCTAACCTTGAAGTAATAATGGTTGATAAAGTACTATTTGAAAGCACTGATGAGCTTCAAGCTGCCGTAGATGAATTAACTAAGTATAGAAAAGGCGTTAACTGGGATATAGATCTAAAGGTAAACTTAGTTATTAACTCTAATTCTAAACCTGAAGTTCCTGAGACAGAAGATAAAGATGAAGAGGATGATAAAGACAATACTCCAGACAAAGACGAAGATAACACTCAAGATGAAGACAATACTTCAGACAAAGACGATGATGATACTCAAGATGAAGACAATACCCCAGACAAAGACGATGATGATACTCAAGATGAAGAGAATATTTCAGACAAAGACGATGATGAAGATAGTAGCATAGATGGCAATCAAGTTAAAGATGACAATGCAAAACACTCTGATGATATTGTTATTAAAGACTATACTGAAGATATGAATGATAGTGAAAAAGCATTGTTTATGGAATATGGTCTAACAAACCAAGATATCCACCAAACTGAAGTGATGGTTAAAGGCTTGTTACCTTGGGCAAAAGATTTTATAACTAAGACCCTAACAAATGCAATGCCATACACTGCCTTGACTACAGAGGTTTCAATTGAAATTTTACAGCCAGCACTAGCTAATTTATTTAATGAAGCTGAAATTAAGTCTATAGTTGTAAACAATAAATTATTAAAAACATTGGGGATAGATATAGCTTCCTTAACAAACATTACAACTTTAAAACCAATGTTAAATGTACAATTTAGTGATATTAAAGAAACTGATTGGGAAAGTAGCATAGTTAAGCAAGCTGCTGAAATCGGCCTAGTAACAGGTATGCCTGATGGGACATTTGCTCCCGATAAATTGCTTCAAGTTGCAGATACTTTTACTTTCTTAGATAGAGTACTTCTTATAAATGGAGTGAGTGACATGAGGCTTTCACGTACAACAGTTGAACAATATATAACTACAAAAGACCACTGGGCATTTAATTCAATGGCATCCATTGGCTCAAAACTTTCTGAAGACACTCTTTCTAAAGCAATGAATAGTGAAATGACACGTGAATTGTTAGCTCAAGTTATATACGAAGTAACTACAGGTAAAATTATAACTACAGATAAAACTATTGATGTAACCACAGACTTTGGAGATATAACACATTCTCCTTATAAAGAAGCAATTAGATATTGTGTTGAAACTGGCCTTCTAAATGGTACTAGTGAGAACACCATGTCTCCAGATAAAGTTGTTACCCGTGCTGAAATGACTGCAATAGTTATACGTATCAACAATGCATTAAAAAACAATAAATAAGAGAAAAAGTTCATTGGTCTTTTTACATTATCAATGAATAAAAGAAATTTTATACGGGAGTCCATTCATTGTACTCCCGTTTTCGTTATTTATAAAAGAGTAAGTTTAAAGCTCTTCTCTTTTGTATAAGATAAAAAGGAGGCTTTCATTGGAAAAAGAATTTTCTATTGAAGGATGGTTAACGGTTTCGTCCGATTTAACAGAAGACAGGTTTTGGTATGCATTCATTGGATTTGTTGAAGATAACAACTGGTTCTTTGGCGGTGGAATGAAAGAAGCCGTTGGCCAAGATGGTGCAAGAAAGATTTATATTCAGGGAGCGGTAGAAGTTTCACTAGATTTAACAAAAGATAAGTTTTGGAACATATTCATTGGATTTATTGAAGGTAACAACTGGCTTTTTGATGGCAAAATTAGAGAAATTATTGATGGATACTATATTAATGAGGATGGGACCAAAGGAAGGCATGCTTTTGATGACTAATTGTTGGTAACCCATTGGAGTAAATGCAATACTTGCTAATTAATATTTATAAAAAAAGTAGAGTACTATCCTTTATATAATAGATAATTTTAAAATTATGTTATCAAAAATAATAAAAAAATTAAAATCTGTTAATATTTTTATTATTTTTTGTAGATGAGTAGCTATTTATTTCTAAATAGCTACTCTAATTGTTTGTAACCCTACACCACATCTGCATAAGCATTAGGTAATACTTTGTAGTTACATCTTTTGGCTTATATAATTCTTTTAGGGTGTTGAATGAATGATGATAAATCTTTAATTTATCATCATTCAGGAGTAAAAAAGTAAATAATTTTTAAAGCGTGGAGTTTAATCGTGGCCTTGCCCAGAACTCAAATTATTTTATTCCGTAATCTTTTATTACTATACTATAAAGAGTTAGTTAACTAAATGAAAATGAATTATTCAACAAGCTATCTTTATTAAAATCTGGTATTTTATATAATAAACTCTTCATACTTTAAGCTATATCTAAATACAGCATAAAACAAAAGTATTAAAACATATTTTCTAAAATATTTTTACCTATTTTGCATTTATTAATAAATGTTGATAAAATCTTTTAAATTTACAAAAAGTGTAACTTCTTGAAGTTATTTACATATTATATTAAAAAAGGTAAGTGTTAGGAAGTGTATTAAATGAGAGTAGATATTGGAAATAAAAATTTTGAAAAAAAAGTTTTAGAAAATCAACAAGTTTTAAATCAAGAACAACATACATTAAATCAAGAACAACATAGTTTAGACCAAGAACAATATAACCTAGATCAAGAACAATATCCAATGGGTAAATTAGGGAAGGTAAACGGTGGAGATTATTTATTTGGTGTTCATAAAGATAAATTAGAAACAGCATTTCAAATTATTCTAGCTTCTTTTTTAGCATACATGGTTTATTGTAACTACACTCAAAATAAACTGAAATAGCATAAATAATATAGTAATTAAATTTGATTGGTGCAGGAGAGAACCTAGCAAACTTTAAAATATAAGTACGTTTAGCCTAACTCTATATAATATTGTAATGTTTAAATATTAATTTTTTGTAAATACTACCTATAGGCCAGCTTATTTTTTTGTATATCCCTAGTTATAACAAAATTAGAAGCTTGGTCTATTTATATTTATAAAAAAAGGAGTTCTTTTATGGATAAAATAATAGAAAGTTTATATAATAGAAAATCAGTTAGAGCATTTACAAACCAAGAAGTCAGAAAAGAAGTTAAAGAAGAGTTGTTAAAAGCAACTGTTCAAGCACCTACTGCTGGAAATCAAATGCTATATAGTATAATTGATGTAACTGATTTAAAATTAAAAAAGATACTAGCGGAAAGTTGTGACAACCAATCATTTATTGAAAAAGCTCCTTTAGTATTTATTTTTGTTGCAGACTATACAAGATGGCATAGAAGTTTTAGTATAGCAGGAGCTAATCCACGTGAAATTGGAGTTGGAGATTTATTTCTGTCAATTACAGATGCTACAATAGCTGCTCAAAATATGGTTGTAGCTGCAGAAGCTCTCGGTCTTGGAAGTTGTTATATTGGAGATATATTAGAACGATGTGAATTGCATAAAGAACTATTACATTTACCTGAAAAAGCTGTGCCAGTATGCATGCTTGTGCTTGGGTATCCCACTGAACAACAAAGAAGTCGTTCAAAACCAACTAGATTTGATATAAAGTATATTGTCGGAGAAAACTCTTATCCTCATCTAAGCGATGATGATTTAATTAATTGCTATAACAGTAGAGAAGATTCGACTAAATCTTTTAATGAATATATGAATGTCTTTTGCACCAGAAAGTTTAACAGTAACTTTAGCGTTGAAATGAACAGATCAGTAAAAGAATATTTAAAGGCTTATAATGCAGAAATAACGTCACTATGCAACAAAGAATATTTAAAGGCTTATAATGCAGAAATAACGTCACCATGCAACAAAGTATTTGTATATGGAACTCTTATGAAAAGTTATTCCAATAACAAGCATTATTTAGAGGATGCTATTTATTTAGGGAAAAGAGTGCTTGATGATTATGAATTGTATGATTTAGGAGTTTATCCAGGTATTGTAGACAAAAAAGGTGAAAAAGTTAAAGGCGAACTATATCATATTGAGGACTACATGCTAGATGAACTGGATGCTTTGGAAGGTGAAGGAATACTATATATAAGACGCATAGTAGATGTTAGAGATGAACATAACCTGTATAAAGAAAAAGCCTATGTTTATGTTTACAATAATGATGTAACAGAATGTACAAAAGTTCCTTTTAGTAACCAACCATGGAAAAAGGTATCAAAGCAGCAACCTTGCTTTAAAGAAGAGTATGTATGGTATGCAAGTTATGGTTCAAATATACTATATGAACGATTTTTATATTATATTAGAGGTGGAAGATTTAATCAGAGAGAACATATTGGTTGTAAAAATACACGGTTACCATTAAAAGATGAGCCTATATTAATACCTTATTCGCTTTACTTTGGTAATAATAGTTCCATGTGGGAAGGAAAAGGGGTTGCTTTTTTAGATACAGATCAAGTTGGAATAACAATGGGGAGAATGTATTTAATTACTAAAGATCAATTTGAGGATATTTGGAAACAAGAAGGAAATCATGAAAATTGGTATAATACGATTGTGCACATTGGAGAAAAAGATGGTATAGAAATAGTTACTTTTACAAATAAACAAAGAAGACCGTCTAGTTCCCCTGGGGAAGCCTATTTGTCAATTATAAAAAAAGGAATTGCAGAAATTTATCCTAATCTCAACATGTAATAAAGTACTTATAAACTAAAGTGTTTTTTTTAATAGTTTGGAAGCAAAGATTATAAATTTGTATAGTAGACGTGCTTATAATTCGAAGTGTTTAGGAGTAAAACTCCCAATATGAGCTTTTCTTCTGATTTAGTTAATATTATACTAGATGTAATTAGAAATAGGCCTGAAGAAATTACTTTAAGCCTATTTCTAGTGAAGAAAATATATTTCTATTCAAAACTTACCATATTTTATACAATTTTTAAAAACTGTTCTTGTAATCTAAGATGATATCTTAATATTTCTATATCAGTTGAAAAAGTATTAAAAACTATTACTCTTTTTGGAGCTAATTTATCTGTGGTTTTTACTATTAAGTCTAAATCGGAAATTGAAATTTCAATTGAAATACTAGTTATATCATAAATGTTTTCTAGCTTAGCTAAGCCACCAAGTACGTTTTGAAGTATTGTTATGTTAAGTTGATTACTTTTTATAGCATATACATATAATTTTAATGCTCTGCTAAGTTCTAATTTCATAATTTCTATTTCATAATCTTTAATATGTAAGTTACTATTTTTAATATTTTTTAAGTCTTCCACCAATATGCTTTCAACTATTTCTTGGTATGTACCTGTTGAACTAAATATTTTATCAATTTCTTTGAAATTTTCTTTATCTTTCACTATGTACCTCCTATAAATCTATAATACATTAAAATTATACCATGGATTTATGATGTTTTCAACTTGTATTAGTCAAGATAATTATATTATTACCATACTTTTATGTATCTGTAAAATTCTATATAAAAGATAGAGAAAGCGTTTTAAGAACAACAGGTAAGAATTCCCATAATTACTTTAGAAGCCCTTGACTTTCGTAGAAAGTAACAAAAACAAGAACACCTATAAAAAAACAATCATGGATGTTCTTGCTATATAAAGAGTGTGTAGGTTTATTGTAAAATTATTTTTTAATTTTTTTGTAAAAGAATACTTTGGATGGTTGTAGATTATATTGAGCAGCGGTAATTATTTGCTCTGTACTGCCTACAAACAATACCCCATCATCTGATAGCGATTGACTAAACTTATTGTATATATCGGATTTAGCTTTTTCTGTAAAATAAATCAAAACATTTCTACAAACTATTAAATCCATATTTTTCGGGTAGGGATCACTTAATAAATTATGTTGTTTAAAATCCACACATTTTTTAATAGAATTATCTATGATGAATTTATCTTTATTTTGTTTAAAATATTTTGATTTAAATTGTGAAGGTAAATTTATGACTTGTTTATCAGGATATATCCCTGCTTTTGCTTGTTTTAAAATATCTAGATCTATATCAGTTGCTAATATTTTTATTTTATCAGCTGAGAAATATTTTAGTAAAAGCATAGCTAAAGAATAGGGTTCATCTCCAGTAGAGCAAGCAGCACTCCAGACATTAATTGTACGTTTAATTGGAAGAAATTTTGATATAATTTCTTTTTCTAATACATCCCATTGTGTTGGATTTCTGAAAAATTCTGAGACATTGATTGTTAAATAACTCATAAATTCTTCTAAAGCTTTTTTGTCATTTTTTAAAATATTAAGATATTCTACATAATTTTTACAATCATATCGTTTAATATTTGTATCAATGCGTCGTTTCATTTGGCTTTCTTTATAATTTGTTAAATCTAGCTTAGTCATTTTAAAAAATTCTTCCATAAATTTGTTATAATCCATATATTTACCTACTTTTCTTGGAATATCTTAAGATAATCTAAAATTTCAGTTATAATACTGGCTGGAGTAGATGCTCCAGCTGTTATTCCAATTTTATCATATCCTAAGTTATAATTTTGCAACTCATCTTTACTTTGTACAAAATACGTATTTTTACATACATCTTTACATATTTCGTATAATTTTTTTGTATTAGAACTTTTTTTACTTCCTATAACAATCATTATGTCTACTTCAAGAGCAATTTGTTTTGCTTCTTCTTGTCTTTTAGTAGTAGCCACACATATTGTATTTTTATGAATAAATTCAAATTTATTGTTATATAGATAGTTTAAAATTTCTTCTACTATTTCTTTCTTATAAGTGGTTTGAGAAACTACAAAATACTGTTTTGTTTTATCTAAATTTAATAATATGGGATCATGTATATCTTTTATTATGTTACATTTATTATGTCCCCACCCATTAATGCCTATGATTTCAGGATGAGTTTTATTCCCTATTAATATTATTGATTTACCATTATTTGTGTGTTTTCCTACCAATGTATGAATTTTTTTCACATAAGGGCATGTTGCATCTAATAAATTAATATTTCTTTGTTTTGCTTGACTATAAACTTCTGGAGTTACCCCATGTGAACGTATAATAATATTTTGACAATTATCATTAAGTTGATCTATGGGATAAATTCCTTTTTGTTTTAAATCTTCAATAACAATTTCATTATGAATAATAGGTCCTAAAGTATAGGTATGAGAAAGGTCTTTACTTTTATAAGCTAAATCTATCGCTCGCTGTACTCCAAAACAAAATCCTGCACTTTTTGCTATTTTAATATCCATAAAAGTCACCTTCTGGTATTTAATAAAGCTATTATTTTTTCTACAATTTGATTTACATCTAAATGTGTAGTATCCATTTCAATGGCATCATCAGCTTTACATAAAGGTGAATGTTCTCTTTCGCTATCTTGTTTATCACGACTATTTAATTCTTTCAGAACATCTTCAAATGGTTGTGCAATGCCTTCTACTAATTGTTCTTGAAATCTTCTTTTAGCACGTACTTCGTTTGAAGCTGTTAGATAAATTTTTAACACAGCATTAGGCAAAACTACAGTTCCGATATCTCTGCCGTCCATAATTACATCGTTTTTACTTGCTAACATTTGTTGCATTTTTACTAGATAATTTCTTACGCCCTTATATTTTGAGATTAGAGAGGTTGCTGTACTTATTTCTTGAGTTCTAATTTCATGACTTACATTTACATTATTTAAAAATATAAGTTGAGATGAATTTTCGTAAACAAGTGTGATGTTAACTTTCTCAATAGCATTTTCAACTTTACTTTCATTATTTAAATCGATATTATTATTTATGCAATATAATGCAGTTGCTCTGTACATAGCTCCTGTATCTATATATATCCATCCTAATTTTTTAGATAAATTTTTGGCAATTGTACTTTTACCTGCTCCTGCTGGTCCGTCAATAGCTATTTGCATGATTATTACTCCTTTTAGTCACATTTTTCTTGGTCATTTTCATTATAAAATTCATTTCTAGTATCTTCATAAACTTCATATTCCATCCACACCTGTTCAAGATTTTCTAAATTTGTTATAAGATCGTCTTTCTTTTTTAAACTTAAAGCAACTATAATTGCATTAACAATGCTTAATGGAGCAACAAGAGAGTCAACAAAAGATACCATTTCACTACGTCCCACTAGTGTATAATCTGCACATTGTCCAATCGGGGAAAGTTTACTGTCTGTAATAGCTAATATTTTTGCATTTCTAGCCTTGACAAATTCTATAGCTTTATATGCTCTTTTTGAATATCTAGGAAAACTTATTGCTATTAAAATATCATCTTTATTTATTCGATGTACTACTTCAAAAATTTCACTAATACTGTTAGTAGTTATAAGTTTAACATTATCAAACATGATATTAAGATAGAAATTTAAAAAAGTTGCTATTCCTGCACAGCTTCTTACACCTAAAATGTAAATTGTTTTTGCCTCTAAAATTTCTTGGGTAACTGCATTAAATACTTCTTTGTCAATTTCATCCAATGTATATCGTATTTTTTCTTCATCAGCTTGTAACACAGTTTTTAATACATCATTTTTATCAATTCTATTTGTAGTTACTTCTAAACGTTGCATAGCAGTTAGCTTGCTTTTGACTAATTCTTCTAAAGCATCTTGAAAACGTGGATACCCATCGTAACCAAGTTCATTTGCAAACCTTACTACAGTAGATTCACTAACTCCAACTACAGCTCCCAATTTTGCTGCTGTTAAAAATACTGCTTTATCATAATGATTTAATATATAATTTGCTATTAATTTTTGCCTTTTACTTAGTAAGGGCATTTGATTTTTAATTCTAATAATTAATTCATTGGTATTCATTTTTTCCCCCCCTTAATAATAATTATACCTCAAATTATAACTTTTACAATCTAATTTATATTTTTTGTACATTTGTTATTAATTTTTTACAAAAGATTACTAATAACTACTTGTAAAAAAACATTATGATTAACATTATGCAAAAATTAAAAGGAAAAAGTATTATTGTTTTTTTAGTATTATAACAAGTTGTGCTAGTTAAATATTTTATGAGTATTTATAAGCTGAAGTATTTTTTGGAGAGAAGGGGCGTAACAGGAGCTTACCTTTATAAAATTTAGTTGCTACTATTTTAACTAGCTATAGACTATTTAGTTATTATTTTTGGTAATTTTTAAAACTGCATATAAAATATTTGTTTTTTTGAAAAAATTAGTAGAATTTATATTAACGTTTAAGCATAAAATTTAAATATGTTATATAAAACAAAATATGGAAGTCAAATAATTTATTAAAAGTTCAAAAAAAGATTGCGTAGGTTGCAACGTAAAATCTCAAATAAATAGGGGATGAAAAAAATGGAAAGGAGTATGTCAAAACTAGCAACATTATAAAACTTAAAAAGCGAATAAAATTATTGTTTAGAAACCTTGCTAATATAAGATTGAATTATATTCATTATAAACAAAAAAAGATAGTGAAAACTAAATTATCTAATTAAAATAACTAGTAAATATAATTTAAAATTCATATTTATAGTAAACGTACTTATAAGCTGAAATGTTTTTTTGATGGTTCAACTCCTCTCCTGTACCATTATTTACTACTATTTCAAAGTACTATTAATATAAATAGTTTATAGATGCCTAGCAAAGGACCATTCACTATTAGAAAGGTTATATAAAAATTTTTTAACCTTTTATTCTAAGATGAAATGTAGGACGTTATATCTTAAAGTTGCCAGCTCAAAATGAGATATCGAAATAATATAGATAAGAATTAAACAATATAGGTAAAGTTTTATAATAGTATTGGCAATAAAATTAAAATGGTAGCTAATTTAGAAACAGGCCAGAAAGTTAGTTTACAAAAAGATAACGAAGAATTATCAAAGCTTATAATAGGTCTAGGATGGGATCAGATAAAAACTAAGAAAAAAGGCCTATTTGCTTTTTTGTTAGAAACTCCAATAGATTGTGATGCTTCAGTTTTTATGCTACAAGATGATAAATTGCACAGTAAAAAAGATATTGTATGTTTTAAAAGATTGTGTCATTATTCAAATTCAGTTTTGCATACAGGCGATAATTTAACTGGGGCAGGAGATGGAGATGATGAACAAATTATAATTTCTTTGGATGGTATTCCTGAAAGTTATAATCGTGGTATTTTTGTAGTAAACATTTATCGTGCACAACAAAGAAAACAACATTTTGGTATGATCCATAATGCATTTATTAGAATTGTAGATGCAACAACTAACATTGAAATGTATAGATATAATCTAACAGAAGACTATACTAATATGACAGCAATGATTTTTGGTGAAATACATAGAGAGGATAATGGATGGAAATTTAATGCAATTGGAAAAGGAACGTATGATTTAGGAATTGATGAGATTGCAAAGAGGTATATCTAGGAAAAAGATTTTAGCCTTTTTTTAGACCATAGACGGGTAGTCTATGGTTTATTTTATTTGCCAATTGATAGGTGTTTCTCCTAGGCTTTCTAAAATTTCATTTGTTTTTCTAAAGTGATTACATCCAAAAAATCCTCTGTTTGCCGAAAGTGGACTTGGATGAGGCGCCATAAGAACATAGTGATGAGGATTTGTTATTAAAACTTTTTTTCTTTGTGCAGGAGCTCCCCACAATAAGAATACAATAGGCTTTTCTCTGTCATTTAAATATGAAATAACATTATCTGTAAAAATTTCCCATCCACTGTTTTGGTGTGAATTTGGTTGAGCAGCTCTTACTGTTAAAACTGTATTTAGTAAAAACACACCTTGTTGAGCCCAAGATAAAAGATATCCTGTTTTGGGGATATCATATCCAAATGATGATTGTATTTCTTTATATATGTTTAACAAAGAAGGAGGAATTTTAATTCCTGGTTGCACAGAAAAAGATAAGCCGTGCGCCTGAGCTTCTCCATGATATGGATCTTGACCAATAATTACTACTTTTACGTCTTCGTAAGACGTAATTTTGAATGCTGTAAAAATATCATTAGGTTTTGGATAGATAGTTTGTGTAGCATATTCTTCTTTTAAAAATTGACGAAGTTTTTTATAATATGGTTTTTCAAATTCGTCCTTTAATATATTGTCCCAACTGTTATTAAATTTTATCATAAATATCTCCGATCTTTTTTGTAGTAAATGTAGTATTAGAGTTTCAACAGGAGCTTCCTACTAATAATCAAATTTAGTTACTACTTTCAAACTACTATTACTATATAAAAATTATTTCCAAATTTTATAACATAAATTCATATTAGCTGGGTATAAATGTAAGATACAACTGTATACTTTTTATATTAAATAAAAAAATTTAAAATTACCAAATAAGCCGTAAAGTCTCTAGCTTTAGCTATGGGGATAAAGCTATTAGCCTTTCTCTTAAACTCTTGCCATATTTTAATCTTTATTGTAATATATAACTACAACTGAATACTTCTGAGCAATTTTTAATTGTGAATATTCAATGCACTGAAAATGTTTCTAAAGTGAAGCATGACAAGAACAAGTCGTAAAAACATCTAAAAAGACTACATTATTGTGAAAGTACAT
>LJHD01000012.1 GCA_001983475.1 Candidatus Epulonipiscium fishelsonii
TGCATAATTTCATAGGTTAGCATTCCTGGAACATATCCAAAAACATTCCCATTTTTGTCAATCATAAAAGTTGTTGGATAAGCTGAAATTCCATATTGCATAACAAGGTCTCCGTTTATATCCATAATTGTTGGATAGGTATATTCGTTTTGTTCAAGAAAGTTAATTACATCTTCTTTACTTCTTTCTTGAGTGTATGGATTTTGATCATTTGGTGAAGCTACTCCTAAAATAATTACATTTTCTGAGTTCATCCCATAGTTTTCGTATAATTTTTGAATATCTGGCATTTCCTTTACACAAGGAGGACACCAAGTTGCCCAGAAATTTAAAAATATAACTTTTCCCTTATAATCAGAAAGAGTATGTATATTTCCAAATTGATCAAAAAGTTCAAAATCAATTGCTGGTGTTTTTTCGTTATCTATTTGTGATGATTTTTCCTTGGATGAAATATTATCTTCAGTAGTGTTTTGTTCAATCATATCATTACCTATAGAAGATAAATATCCTGTTATTCCATTCATCATTCCTGTAAACATCATTGTTCCCATAAAAATCATAAGGATAGCACCAAGTTTTACTGTATATATTACTATATTATTATGTTTTTTTAATAGTTCAAGACATTTTGTTGTAAAAATACCCAACACTAAAAATGGTAAAGTAAATCCTATAGTATATATTGCCATTAACAGTATTCCTTTTGTGGTAGTACTTGCAGATGAAATCATAATAAGTATTGTTGAAAGAGCTGGCCCAACACAAGGGGTCCAGGCAAAGCTAAATGTAAAGCCCATAACAAATGCTGTAATAGGATTCATCTTTAAAACATTAATTTTAATTGGAAGTTTAAATTCTCGACCTCCAAAAGGCTGGTTAAATACTCCAAGTTGTATAAGTCCTAAAATTATAATTAAAACACCACCAATACGAGAGAATAGTATTTGATGTTGTACAAAAAATTGTCCAAATGCTGAAAACCCTATTCCTAATAAAAAGAAAGCAAAGCTTACACCTGCAATAAAAAATATCGTATTAATTAAAATTACTTTTTTGTTATATTTGCTATCTTTGACTCCTCCTGATAAATAACTCATATATAATGGAATAATTGGTAAAATACATGGCGAAAAAAAGCTTAATATTCCTTGTAAAAAAACTGTAACAACCGATATGGTGACATCTATATTAAATCCCATACATATATTCCTCCTCTTTACTATAAACTATTTTGCTATAAAATTATACTGAGACACAATTATATCATTTATATATTTTACTTACAATAATTAAATAAGTTATACGAATTTTCAGTATATAAAACTGTAAGAAAATTTTGATATATAAAAGTTATAAAAATAAATAACAAAATAATCATATTTATATATTTGTTTTATTAAATAACTAAATAAATATTGAAAAAATTTTAACTATATTGTATACTATATCATAGGATTATAAGGAATGAGGATTTTTTTTATGTATGACTTACTTAAAACAGAAGAAAGAGCAAAACGTGGTAGATTTCAGACTGTACATGGAACAATTGAAACACCTGTGTTTATGAATGTAGCAACAGTTGCTGCAATTAAAGGAGCAGTATCCGCTCAAGATTTACAACAAATTGAAACACAAGTAGCTTTAGCAAATACTTACCACCTACATTTAAGACCCAATGATAAATTGATTAAAGAATTAGGTGGATTGCATAAATTTATGGTATGGGATAAGCCTATATTAACTGATTCAGGTGGATTTCAAGTTTTTTCACTGGCTCATAGAAGAAAAATAAAAGAAGAAGGAGTATATTTTTCTTCTCATATTGATGGAAGCAAAATTTTTATGGGACCAGAGGAAAGTATGCAAATCCAATCGAATCTTGGGTCAACAATTGCAATGGCTTTTGATGAATGCCCACCAGCAATGGCTGATAAAGAGTATATAATTCCTTCTGTTGAAAGAACAACAAGATGGTTAAAAAGATGTATTGAAGAAATTAATAAACTTAATAGTTTAGAAACTACTATAAATAATAAACAAATGTTGTTTGGTATAAATCAAGGTGGAGTTATACCTGCAATTCGTATAGAACACGCAAAAGTAATACGTGAATTTGATTTACCAGGCTATTCAATTGGGGGATTAGCTGTTGGTGAAACTCATGAAGAAATGTATAATATTTTAGAAGAAGTTATACCACATTTGCCAAAAAATAAACCTACTTATCTGATGGGAGTGGGCACACCTGAAAACATATTAGAGGCTGTGGACCGTGGAATAGATTTTTTTGACTGTGTTTTACCTGCAAGAAATGGGAGACATGGACATGTCTATACTAACAACGGAAAGCTAAATCTATTTAATAAAAAACATGAAAAAGATATGGATCCAATTTCCAAAGAATGCTGCTGTCCAACATGTCAACGTTACTCAAAAGCATATATAAGGCATCTTCTGAAAGCTAAAGAAATGCTTGGGATGAGATTGTGTGTTATCCACAATTTATACTATTTTAATAATCTTATGACAGAAATAAGAGTTGCATTGGACAATAATGAATTTAAAAGTTATAAAAAGAAAAGATTAAAAAGTTATAAGAATTTAAATTAACTAACAAAAGGGGAATATAGATATGAGTCAAATTTTATTTACAGCTGGTTATATGTTATTTTTATTTGCAATTATGTGGTTTTTCTTAATTCGTCCACAAAAAAAACGTGAACAACAAACAAGAGATATGCAAAATTCTATAAAAGTTGGGGATAGCATACTTACAACATCAGGTATTTATGGAAAAGTTGTAGACATCATCAATGACTTATTTATTATTGAAATAGGATTAAATAAAGGTATTCGAGTACCAATTAAAAAAATTGCTATTGTTGGAGTAGAAATTCCAGAATTAACAGTTAGAAAATCAGTACCTGCGCCAGTTGCTAAATCAGAACCTGAAGAAGATGATGAATATGAGTATGATGATGATGATGATGACGACGACGATGATAACTAAATTGCTATTGTTGGAGTGGAAATTCAAGAATTAACAGTTAGAAAATTAGTACCTGCATCAGTTATTAAATCAGAACCTGAAGAATAGGATGATGATGAATATGAGTATAAAAAAGATGACGGTGATAGCAATGACGACGATGATAACTATAGTAACAA
>LJHD01000013.1 GCA_001983475.1 Candidatus Epulonipiscium fishelsonii
TAACGAGATTGCAAATATACCACTATTCATTTGGAATCCAAAAATTAATAAAAATAACGAAAGCAGAACAGCATTAGTGCAAACTATAGATATTGCACCAACATTATATGATTTCTTTGATGTACCAATTCCCAAAACAGTATTGGGCAAATCTCTAACTCCAGTCTTAAAAAATGATACAAAGTTAAGAGAGGCCATTGTATATGGTAGTCATGCTGGAAACATTAATTGTACTGATGGAAAGTATGTATATATGCGTGCTCCAGACCCAAATAATAATGAAGTTTATAACTATACCTTGTCATGTACACACATGATGCAAAGTTTTGTTAAAGAAGAGATTAATAATTCTGAACTGGTTGGACCTTTAGGATTTACTAATGGATATAAAGTTTTAAAGGTAAAAAAAATTAAACCTAAAAATCAATCTGGTCAGATAAATCTTGGAGATTTTCTATTTAACCTAGAACAAGACCCTCAAATGAACGAAAATATTATTACCATTAATAAGGAAGAAACTACTGTTAACCAAATGAAAAAATACATAATAGAGATTATGAAACATAATGATGTACCACAAGAAGTTTATATAAGATATAATTTATAAATCGTATCAAAAAAAGGAGGGATAGCATGAAAATAACAATCAAACAAATATTTCCTAGTATTTTGATTTTAATTTCTTTATTCTTTATATATGAAGGGATTGTAAAAATAGGATTTTGGGATGGTGATAATGGACCAATGGGAGGGTTTTATCCTACCATAATAGCAATCATACTGTTAATTGGGAGTGTTATATCTTTAATGCAATCTTTAAAAGAAAGTGAAGTAAAGTTTTTTAGAGATGATTTTAAAGTTATATTTGCTGGGGCAGCTATAATAGCTTGTTCTATGCTTATAGGACTAATTCCATCTATTGCAATTTATTTAGTAATATGGATGAGAATCATAGAAAAAATATCTTGGAAATCAACACTTATATTTGCTGGAATTACAACAGTTATAGTATATTTAGTATTTGGTGTATGGTTGGCAATCCAGTTTCCAATGGGATTATTTGAGAATTTTCTATAAAAATATAGCAAGGAGGTAATAAGATGGAAAATATACAATGGTTATTACAAGGATTTCAGGTAGCTTTAACATTTGAAAACATTGGAGCTGCTACATTAGGCGCTATACTTGGAATTTTAGTTGGAGCAATGCCAGGAATAGGAAGTTTAGCAGGAGTTGCACTGTTATTACCACTGACATACAAATTTGATCCAACAACAGCAATCATTATGCTTGGAGCATTATATTATGCAAATATGTTCGGGGGAGCATATAGTGCGATATTAATAAATATACCTGGGGATGGTCCAGCCGTAATGACAACACTAGACGGATATCCATTAGCTCAAAAAGGAAGACCAGGGACTGCACTGCTTGTTGCAAATACAGCATCATTTATTGGCGGACTTATAGGTATGATAATTCTTACATTTACAGGGCCTGCTTTGGCAAGATTAGGATTAAATTTTGGCCCAGTTGAAATGGCTGCTTTAATGATTTTGGCTATGACCTCAATTGGATGGCTTATGGGGGATAGTGTTATAAAAGGTTTAGTTTCAACTGCACTAGGCATAATAATTGCATGTATCGGAATGGACTCAGTAACAGGCATCCCAAGATATTCATTTGGAAATATATATTTGCTTGGCGGAATACCTTTTACTCCTCTTGTAATTGGTATGGTTGGCTTTTCAAAAGTAATTGGTATGATGAAAGACCGTAACAAAACAACTGAACTTAATATGAAACTATCTTTTAAAGAAAGTCTTTTAACCCGTTCTGATTTTAAGAGACTTTTGCCACCAGCAATCCGTTCAGGAGTTTTAGGAACTTTTATTGGAGTCCTTCCTGGAGCAGGAGCCACCACAGGAGCTTTTGCTGGATATGCAATGCAGAAAAAATTTAAGTCAAAAGAACCTCTTGGAACAGGGGCAATTGAAGGGCTGGCATCTTGCGAATCTGGAAACAATGCGGCAGCAGCAGGAGCTTTTGCACCACTTTTAGCTTTAGGAATTCCAGGTTCAGGCACAGGAGCAGTTTTACTTGGAGGACTTATGATGTGGGGATTAACTCCTGGGCCGTTACTTTTCACTGAACAACCAGAATTTACCTGGGGTTTAATTGCTTCTTTATTTTTAGCAAATGGATTAACATTGCTAGTTGCAATCTGCATTATACCATTTTTAGTAAAAATCTTAGTTATTCCAACTAGACTAATGATTCCAATCATTACAACTATTTGTATTGTAGGTTCATATAGTGCAACAAATTCTCTATATGGAGTTATTATAATGTTTATTGCTGGTTGCATCGGATACATAATGAATGAATGTGATTATCCATCAGCTCCACTTATTTTAGCTATAGTATTATCTAAAATCTTTGAAACTAACTTAAGAAGAGCATTTATAATTTCAGGAGGCAGCCCTCTAATTTTCTTTACTGAACCAATTTCTTTATTCTTTATGTGTGTTCTTATTTTACTCATAGTTTTAACTACTAGGAAAAAATTAATGAATAAAAACTAAATGTCATTTATTAACACCCAGATAATAACAATCATATTTGTCTTTAAAACTGACGATATAATTAATAAGAAAATATAACATAAGAAGCTAGATTGTTTTTCTAACTTCTTATGAAGTAACAACGATGATTGCTATTTACATAAAAAATAAATGGAGGGAATTTATGAAAAAATTTAAAACACTTATGGCATTAAGTATAGGTGCAACTTTATTAGTAGGTTGTGGAGGAGCTGAAGAAAATCCAAATGCACCATTTTTACCATCAGATGATATTGACTGGATTGTAACATCAAGTCCAGGTGGCGGAAGTGATATTTATACAAGGGTTATAACTGATATTATTAAGCAGAAGGGACTGGTTGAAGAAAATTTCTTAATTAACAACCAAACTGATGGTGGCGGAGAAGTTGGAAGACTTCGTGTAAGCCAAGAAAAAGACGATGGACATATGCTATTAACATTTAACAGTGGAGATCTTACTCCAATGGTACAGAACACAAGTAATCGTGTCGAAAACTTTAAGCCAATAGCTATTATGGCTGTTGACTCACAAATTCTTCTTGAAGGTGTTAATACCGAATATGAAACATTCCAAGATGCTCTTGATGCAGCAGCAAATGGTACTAGTATTATAATTGGTGGTTCAAAAGGTGATGATATTGCTCTTTACGAGGAACTTTTAGAAGTTTCTGGTCTTGAAAAAAGTCAGTTAACCTATATGATGTTTGATGCGACAAGTGAGGCACTAACTTCCTTACTTGGAGGTCATATTGACTATTGTATTTCTAAACCAGCTGCAAGTATGCAATATATTGAGTCAGGAGATGCTGAAGCTGCAGTTGCATTTAAAACACAACGTTTTAGCTCTGGTATTTTAGCTGATGTTCCAATTCTTAGCGAAGTAACTGACCTTGAAGATATTGAATCAAGTGTTTGGCGTGGAATTGTTGCTCCTGGAAATATGCCTGATAAAGCTGTTGCATATTGGAGTGATATAATGCGACAAGTGTCTGAATCAGAAGAATGGAAAACTCAATATCTTGATAAAAATGTATTGGAATCATTCTATCTGCCCGCTGATGAAGCGAAAGCGTATATGACAGAATATCAAAATGACTATCTTGAACAAATAGGTAAAGCAGAATAAGCAAACATATGAATTAAGGGTAGTATACTAACTTAAAGTTAGCGTACTATCCTTTTTTTTATAAATGCCTATGATATTTTATTAACATTATCCAAGTTCACCTCCTTGCAATTCAATTCCTTCTTAATTATAATTAAATTGAAATACTCACCTCTACATTACTTTAAGACAAAATATTAAGGAGAATGCCTTATGAAAAGAGTAGGTATAATAACATTATTTAATAACACTTTTAATCATGGAGCCCTGTTGCAAACATATGCTCTACAAAAAACAGTAGAAAAACTTGGTTTTGAATGTGAAGTCATTCGTTTCGATTATAAGACAAAGCAAGCAGAACTAACTAATAAAAGTTATTCTAACGCTGAACAAATGCAGGCATTTTCTGAAACTATTCCTCATAGTAGCAAAATTTATAATTCCGCTACTATTTATGAATGCAATGAACTTTATGATATTTTTATCTGTGGTAGTGACCAAATTTGGAGTGACAAAGTTGGTATGTCTTCATGTGCTTTACCACATATGGCATTAAGTTTTGCAAATGAAGATAAACTCAAAATAGGATACGCTGTTAGTATGGGTGGAGCTTACACAACAGATAATATAAAAAATGTTCTTAAAGAACCTGCCCAAAAGCTTGATTATATTTTAGCCCGTGAGAAAAGTGCTGTTCCTTTTATCTCAGAATTATCTGGTAAATCTGTAGAAAGTGTTCTTGACCCTACATTATTACTTTTAAAAAAAGATTGGGCTACTCTTAAAATAGAAACAAATGATGCACCATATATATTTTGTTATATGTTAGATTTACCTTCAAATTTGAAAAAATGTATTAATGAATTATCACAAAAGACTAACTATGAAATAAAATATCTCTCAGATTATTCTGATCCAATTGAGTTTATAACTCTTATTGCAAATGCTGAATATGTTGTTACAAATTCATTTCACGGAACAATATTTAGCATTATTTATAATAAACAATTTATATCATTCTATATAGATAATATTCAATCAGATTACTCTAAAAATGTACGCATAAAAGATTTGCTTAAAATGTTTGATATTTGTGACAGATATATTGATATAGATACCCCTATAGAAAATTGTCTTAGTATTATTGATAATAAAATTAATTATTCTAAAGTTAATGCTATATTAGAATTAGAGAGAGAAAAATCTCTTGCATTTCTGGAAAAATCTCTTAATGCAGAAAAAGATTATAAATTTGATATTGTGCCAAGGAGCGAATGTTATAATTGTAGTACTTGTAAAGTTGTTTGTCCATTATCTTGTATAGAGATAGTTAAAGATGATTTAGGATTTGGATTTCCCAAAATTAATCATGATGTTTGTAATAAGTGCATGTTATGCAAGAAAGTATGTCCCGCTATAAATTCTAAATCTAAAAACCAAGAGCCATCATTTGTATATATAACAACTCATATAGATAAAAATGAACGATTGAAGAGTGCATCAGGAGGCACATTCTTTGCTATTGCCCAATATATTATCTCAAATGGAGGTATTGTTTTTGGTGCAATATATGATAAAGACTTTAAAGTTAAACATATCGGTGTAAATAATCTCGCAGGTTTAGAACTTTTGCGATCAAGTAAATATGTTCAAAGTGATATAGAAAACACTTATAAAGAAACAAAACAGTATTTAGATAACAATAAAATTGTTTTATACAGTGGGACACCTTGTCAGATTGCAGGTTTAAAAAATTATTTGCAAAAAGATTATGACAACTTATATACTGTTGATTTAATTTGTTACGGAGAAGCTTCACCTAATTTATTTGCAAAATATATAGACTTTTACACACAGAAATATGGCAAAATAATAAATATTAATATGAGAAATAAAGAACTGGGTTATACAAGTGCTTATAAATTAACATTTGAAAACAACAGATCTGTTCTTTTATATGGTAAGGATGATTTTTTCTCTAAGCTTTGGTATAGTTTCTGCAAAAATAGATGTTATTCCTGTGGTTTTAAAAGTGATAATTCTTTCGCTGATATAACTTTGGGAGATTTATGGGGAGCAAGAAATTATTCAGATATTATAGAAGATGGCCGAGGAATAAATTTAGTTATAGATAGAACTTCTAAAGGAAGTATGCTTTTAGAAAATGCTCAAATTGATCTTAAATCAGCAGAAAATTATGACACTGATAAGTATAATTATACTTTAAATACTAGTATTTCTCATTCAAAAGTAGATGCATATTTAAGATCAATTTTTAAAGATAGCTCTATAGATAAATTATTTTACGAACTACAAATGCTAGTCTCTAAAATGAATTCTGAGACTCAATACGAAACTGCAATGATGTTAGGAAAATTAGCTAACGAATATGAAGCTTTAATGAATAGTAAAAAAAATAAAATTTAAATTGTTTTACAGTAAAGTGGTTAAATAAAAAAATAAAAAATTTGACATATTTTAATCTTTTTATTTTTTTTAGGGTTTGGAATTAAAACTCCCCAGCAGGAGATTTGCTCCTGCACCACTATATAATAATCAAATTTATTTATATTCCAAAATACTGTTACTATACTTCACAACATTAATTACTGCTAAATAAATGAAATTAATAATTTGACGCCCCCCATGCCTAAAGCCACATAGCTAAAATTAATGAAACGAATTTGTAGCAAAGTAAAACTTATTAAAATTTTATACCTAATAAAAAACAAAATAACGTCCACTTAAATACAATATGCACATATAGCAAAACATGGCATAAAAATTGCTTTATATAAATATGAATAAAAAAATAAAAATTAGGGGGAATATATTGTGAAACCAGTATTAGGCATTTTATTAGGAGACTCTTGTGGAGTTGGACCAGAGATTGTAGCAAAACTTTGTAAGGAAGAAAAGCTAAATAAATATTGTAAACCATTAATTATAGGAGACAAAAGAATTTTTGAATGGGCAAAAGGTGTTGTTAAAGCAAGTTTTGAGGTTAAGACAATTGAAACAGCTGAAGAAATTCATAAGTTAGATATAAAAGAAAATGTTTATTACATATTAGATCAAAAAAATGTAAATCCAGATGAAATTACAGTAGGTGAAGTCAGTAAAATAGCAGGTAAAGCATCTGGTGATATGTTGATGTTAGCTATTGATTTATGTAAAAAGAAAATACTAGACGGATTTTCTTTTGCACCATTAAACAAAGCTGCTATGAAAGAAGGTGGCTATAAGCTTGAAAGTGAAAATAAACTGTTTGGTGAAGAATTTGATAGGGTTGGACTAACCTGTGAAGTTAATGTTTTAGATGGACTGTGGACTTCACGTGTAACAAGTCATGTTCCTGTTAAAGATATAGTTCAATATTTAACAGTAGATTCAATTTATAATGGAATTAAACTAGCTTATGATACGTTAAAATTTTCAGGCAATGAAAATCCAACTATTGGCGTTGCAGCATTAAATCCACATGGAGGCGAAAACGGAACATGTGGTAGAGAAGAAATCGAAGTGATTGGGCCCGCTATAGAAAAAGCTAGAGCAAATGGAATAATTGTAAAAGGACCATATCCAGCAGACATTTTATTTATCAAAGCATTTAATGGAGATTTCAATGCTGCAGTTACAATGTATCATGATCAAGGTCAAATTGCCTTAAAATTAAAAGGATTTCAATATGGAGTTACCGTTCATGCAAACTTGCCAGTAGCAATTGCAACTGCTGCTCATGGTAGTGCCTTTGATATTGCTGGAAAAAATATCGCAACCACAGATGCAATGGAAAATGCTGTTAAAATGACTGCTAGTATTGCAATGGGACTTAAAAAATAGGAGGATAAATTTATGAAATTATGTTATCAAGTTGCAACACCTGATGTCCGAATTGATCCAAGTGTTACTGCTTTCCAAGGAGATATTGAAGTTTCATTAAACACTTTAGGAGACTTGGGGTATGATGGAGTTGAGTTTATGACCATTAATCCTAAAGAATTGGATGCAAGCAAAATAGAAAAACTACTTCAAAAAAATAATTTAGATGTAGCAATTGTTTGCACAGGGGAATTGTTTGGACAAAAAAAATTAAGCTTTACAAACCCAAAGGAAGAAATAAGAAAGCAAGCTATTGAGGAAGTAAAAGGCATGATGGATTTTGCGTCAATATTTGGTGCAAATATTAACATTGGTAGAGTGAGGGGACAATATGTTGATAGCATTCCTCGTGGACTTTCATATCAATACGCAATTGATGCATTTAGACAAATTGGGGAATATGGCGAAAAGAAAAATGTAAGCATTGCAATTGAACCAGTAACATATATGCAAACTAACTTTTTAAACACTTCTACTGAAGCTATTGAGGTTTGCAAAGAAGTTGGAAATGACCGTGTAAAAATTATGCTTGATATTTTCCATGTAAATATTGAAGAAAAAAATATTTATGACTCTATAAGAAATGCAGCAGACTATAACATTCATGTTCATCTAGCAGATAACAACAGGCGTTATCCTGGAATGGGCGGTCTTGATTTTAGAAAGATTTTGGAAACATTAAAAGAAACTGGATATAATGGTTATTTATGTACTGAAATTTATCAGTTGCCAAACCAAATGGAAGCTGCAAAAGGTACTATCGCACATCTTAAACCAATTCTTGAAAGTTTATAGAGTTTGATACCCCTTCAGTGCTCTAGTGCCAGAGGGGTATTCTTCTCCTATTTATGTCTGGATTTTATAGCTTTGTATATTATAAATCCAATAATAATTACTAAAATAATTATGAAAGGAAACCATATATCCATTACACTTTGAAAGACTGCTATCCAATTAACGTTTTCGGGCATTGCTATTGCTTCCTCTCTCTTATTATTGCCTTGCTGGACACATAAGTCGCCACAAAATATAACCCATAGATAACCAAAAATAAAATTATCGTAATATAAAAATTTGTTGCTACATGCAAATTCATAAAGCCTTCAATCAATTTTATTATTTCCCTAGTTTCTATAATTGAATATATAGTCGCAATAGCAATTGGGCATCCAAAAAATACGCCTACTTGTATAAGTATACTTCTATTTAATTGCTTGTCGCTAACCCCTATTTTCCTCAGAAGTCCATATCTTTGTGCATTGTCTGAGACTTCTGTCAATTGTTTAACCGAAAGCAGTGCTACGCAAATAAGTAAAAATATTATGCTTAAATAAAAACATACAAAAATACAAATTCCATATACTCCATAATACATATCATGCATCACATTTGATTCTGTATAACCAACGCCTTTTTCTTCATCAAGTCCTATAGGTATCAAAGGTTGAAGAACATCATCTGAGTTAATGGTAGGTTTATATTGAACTAACAATATGTTCCACAATTTCTGTAAAGATGATACGACTTTATCAGGAACTACCAATGAACCACGGTCATTATTGCCTATTGATGTCATATAAAATGTTTCACTTATTATATTATTATTAGCAGGTTTTAAAGTATTTCCAGCTATAGTTATTGAATTAGCGTTATTATAAAATTGCTCCATATATTTAATAGTTCCATCGTAGTTGCAATTTAAATAAAATTCATCTTCGCCTAACATATATGCCTCTTTACCTTGTAGCGACATAGCCTTATTAAAATCCGATATGGATACCACTGATATAGGTGTATCAGGTAAGTACGCATCCATCGGCCATAAATCTAGCTCTTGATTTGCTAAAATATCACCATAAGTCATATCCGCATTATAAACACTTATTTCTTCCATAGCCTCGGCATATTTTTCTAAATCCAAATTATTATTATACAGATACTCTAATATCTCAATTTCACCACTTCTACTAATTCGAGAGTACACATTTAAATCATAAGGTACTTGCTCATTAGATAATCTATTTATTTCCAGTGCCATACTAACCCCTGTTGACATTCCACAAATTGTTATTGTCAATAATCCTGTAACAATAGATAAAATAAGCAAATTTGCAGTAAATTTACTATTTATTTGGCTAACAACAAATGACGTTATGCCTTTTAGGTAAATCCTTTTATTAGATTTGATTAGCGACGTAACAACAACTGTTCCTGAATAAAACAATAATATTGTTCCTATGCCCAGAAAAATTATAGCAGTCTGGATAAAATAATCATCACGGCTTGGTATAATCCCATTTTTAACAATTATTGCTTGTGCAGATATTATTAAAACTATAGAAATAATAAATATCATGGCTATTAACCCTTTCCCTTTAATGCTAGGATTTTCACTAGTTCTACTTGCCCTTAATAGCGATATTAAATTAACTTTAGATATACTTGATACGTTAAAACAAATTGTAATAATAAAAATTAAAGCAAAACAGCCTATTGTTATACCTAGTGCATTAGGTGAAATAATAATTTGATATTCACTAGGCTCAACAGCAAATAGTTGTAAGGACAACAAGCCTATCCCTTGTGATATAATAATCCCTAACACAAGCCCTACTATCAACGAAATAAGACTAATGAAAAAAGCTTCTCCATTAAAAAGTTTGGCAATGCGTCTTTTTTTCATACCTAGTAACATATAAATGCCTAGTTCTTTTTTTCTGCGTTTAAGCAAATAATTATTTGTATAAATAATAAGAAAGGCAAGTATAATAGCAACTAGGTATGATAAAATTGTCATATATATATTTAGTTGGTCATACATCAGTTTTTTCGTGCTGGACAAATTCCGAAAAGCTGGTTGGTCAGCAAAAGAATTGAACGAATAAAATAAACTTACCGAAATAGATAAGGTTAGAAAATAAATTGAATAATCCTTTATGTTTTTGCGTACGTTTCCAAAAATAATTTTGGTATCTCTCATTATTTTTGTCCTCCCATTTCAGAAACAACTTCTAAAACTTTGCTAAAAAATGTCTTCTGGTCATCAGCCCCTCTAAAGATTTCTTTAAAAATTTGTCCATCTTTTAAAAATAAAATTCTGTTGCTATAACTTGCAGACATAGCGTCATGCGTAACCATCAAAATTGTAGCGTTAAATTTTGTATTTATTTCGCTTAACATTTCCAAAAGTATTATGGCAGATGCGGAGTCTAATGCTCCTGTTGGTTCATCGGCAAGTATTAAAGCTGGATTTGTCACTATTGCACGAGCTGCTGCAACTCTTTGCTGTTGACCTCCAGACATGTGATATGGAAATTTATTTAAAACTTCTTCAATATTTAAATCCTTAGCAATTTGTTTAACTCTTTTATCAATTTCAGAAGGACTAATATTATTTATAGATAGTGCTAAAGCTATATTTTCATAAGCTGTAAGAGTATCCAGTAAATTGAAATCTTGAAAAATAAATCCAAGTTTTTTGCCTCGAAAATCCGAAAGTTTATTTCCTTTTATTTTACTAATATCTTCGTTATCAATATAAATTTTTCCATTTGTAACGGTATCAATAGTCGATATACAGTTTAACAAAGTAGATTTTCCCGAACCAGAAGAGCCCATTATTCCTACAAATTCCCCTTCTGCAACATCAAAGCTTATACCATCTATTGCTTTGGTGGTATTTTCTTTGCTGATATAATATTTCTGTATATTTTGTACTTCTAAAGTTTTATTTTCCACAATCCTTCTCCTTATCATGTTTATGGTCTTGCTAATACAATTTCTCTTAATGTGAAGATTTAAAAATATTATGTGCATTAATTAATTTATTTATTTATTCATTTCTTTAAAGCACGTACCAAGTTTTATGAAACAAAATATGCAAAATATTCATTGCACTACTTGGAAAATAGACGATGAAATGATGAAAGAAATTGATACGATAATTAAACCATTTGAAACACTTTAATTGATACAATTTTAAATAGAAAACAACTCTAAAAAGTTAATTATCTATTTTTTATGAATTTTATTATAAATAAGATGAAAAAAGGCCAAACTATAGAAAAATAAATTAGATGGAGGAACACATCAATGGAAGAATTATTTGAAATAAATTATGAAATAAGCGAAGAAGAGTATAAAGAATTAGTAGAATTTCAAGTAAAGTCTAGATATAGAAACAGAAAAATAAGTGCAGCTTTAATTAATGTTGTATTTATTGTTCTTTCTCTTCATTATTTAGTTGCACAAAATATTATTATGCCCAATTTATTAAGATATGGTTTAATAGTACTAGCGGTTATCCTTGTTTTTATTAATATTGAACGTTATGGAAATAAAAGAATAAAAAAAGAAGCTTTAGAAATGTATAATCAAAATAAAAATTTAATTAATACGGAGTTTTTAGGCAAGCATAAACTGTTACTTATAGGAAATACCATGACTGTTGTATATGGTCTCACTAAAGAATCCATCAACCAAAGTGATATCTCCAGAGTAGCAAAACTTTCAACTGTCACTGCTGTAATTAGTAATCAAAAAGTATTTGAAATCATACCTAATGATATTTTAGAACTACCTAAAAATAAAACTATTTTTCAATCATTTGTAAAAAAAAATTAAGGGTCACTATTTGACCCTTAATTATATTCACTATATTATCTTTAAAATTTGTTCAATTAATTTATCTACTGAAGATACATTATTGATTTTGAATACGTCCAGCAATTTCTTCTGCTAATTTTTCATTATAAGTATGAGAAGTATAATTTCTGTACTCAATAAGTTTTAGCCACAGTTGCTCATCTTCAATTAACTAGTAAAACAAGTTAAATATATTACTTGGATTCTTTTGGTTTCTTAATTTTTAGAAAGATTAAGGCTACACCACAAAGTACAATCATAGCACCCCAGTATGGTAAATATCTAAAAAGATTTACATTAAACATTGCAGTAAATGATGTACCATCATAAATGTACTTGGTATATAAATCAATTAGTTCTGCATATAGGCTATCACCATTTTGACTATTTGTTAAGATAGCAATAGCAGATTTGCTAGCTGTGTCAAAAGCTAATATATGCTTCCACCCAGGAGGATTGTTTCCAGTATGTGTATACATCACTTCGTCTCTAAAATAGATAGGCTCAATGCTATATGAAAGACCAAATCCGCCTGTCAGCTTTGTAATTAAATCGGAGTTTGTAATTTCAACTTCTGTGAGCATCGTATCTATTGTTTCCTCATTTAGAATACTATTTGGATTTAAGGTATTTAAAAGCCAAGTTGCAATGTCATTTGGAGTACTGATAAGACCTGCTGAAGCTTTGATTGAATATTTCAAAAGCTCTTCTTCAGTGCCATTTTCGTTATAAACTTTCCCAAGGTCATTTAGCCCCTCTATGCTAAATGTAGAATCATTCATACCTAGTGGCTCTAGGATGTTTTCTTTCATATATTTGTTATAAGACAATCCAGTTGTTTCTTCTATTGCTAATTCCAATAATCCATATCCTGCATTTGAATAAATAATACTTTCTCCTGCTTCTTGTACCTGATGAGCACCATGAGCGACATCCAGCGGAGCAGTAAGCGCTTCTTTAACTGTTTGTAACTCAGTTGTCATTGGTATTCCCGTAGTTGGAAAATGAACCATTCCAGAAGTATGGGATAACAATGTTTTTGCAGTAATTCCATCTGCGTTAAACTCACTGTTGGGAAGATTCCATGTTGAAATATAATTGAAAATTGGTTCATTCAA
>LJHD01000014.1 GCA_001983475.1 Candidatus Epulonipiscium fishelsonii
GCTTTCGCAACATTCACGCTTAGCCTTATTTCATACTTACGTTGTAGTTTGAGTGGCTTTAGGGATTTCAAGCAATTCAAGTAGTATATGGCATAGTTAGTAACTATGGCTACGCACTAGTTTCCCAATACGCTTACTGAATGAGAGGGGATTATATACCACCCATAAAAGTGAGTGGGTTTTATTCCCTTATTCTATAACAATAGAACATTCTTTTGCTTGTAGTTTTGCCTCTTGTGAAATTAACTTTGTTTCTTTAGCCCTAGCTATAGTGGTGTCAATATTTTCACTAATTTTTTCAGTACTAAAAATAAATTTATGAATTATTTCACTTTGTTCCGTGGTTCCTTCTGCTAATTCAATGGCACTTTTTGCAATCTCTTCTGCTCCCACAGTTACTTCTTTTGCAGAATGATTAATATCTGAAAGTGTTTGACTTAGTTTTTTATTAATTTGAATTAAAGATTGCTTAATTGGTTCAAAATTACCTACATAATCAGCCTTTATCTCATTATGGGTTGTAAAATCTCCTTCTGCCATTTTTTCTAAAATAGTTTCAATGTCTCGAATAATATTATTCAAAGTACGAGACATATGTATAAACACTCTACCCAGTTGACCAATTTCATCTTCATAAGGTAAGTCTAAATGAATATTTAAATTACCTGCTGCCATATTGTTTGCAACAATTAATAGTTGATTCATTGGTTCTAAAACTCTTTTTAAAGTTCTGATTGCAATCAATATTAATGTTACTATTGATACTAGTGCTATTTCCGAAGCTAATATTACTATTTGATATATAGGGGCATATAAATCTCTTAATGCTACCGAAATATAAATCCACCAATTTTTTTCTCCAACCTTAATTGGATATACATATCGTTTATGTTTTTTCCCATAAGTATCTTCTGTTATAATTTCAAAAAATTCATTTTTTCGTGATAAAGTATCCCACTTAGCTTTATCTTTAGAACTTAAATAGCTTGGTACATTCAAATTTAAATATGTTGTATCTTCTCCACTATAAACAACATTAAAGTCTTCATTTAAAATAGAAGTAAATAATGTTGAATACTTTTCATCTTCTAAATCTGTGTATTCAAAACTTGATAAAAGAAACTCTATTCCTACAACACCTTTAAATCCATTGTTTTGAATTATTGGATAAGATATAAAAAATCTTATGCTTCCATCATCTTGCATTGCGGGAGATGTAATATACATTTCTTTTGTTTCTTTTGGCACAGAATAATATTCTTTTTGAGCATAGTTGTTATAGTCTGTGACTGGTATAACAGTTCTATTTTTAGCATTTTCATCATATGCTTCAATTCCATAAACTTTATTAAGTGGATCAAATGCATAAGGTTCAAAAAATACACCAAATCCTGCTATGCTCAAATTGTTTTTTAAAGCAGACCAAGCTGTGCTTAAAATATAAGTTTCTAATTCCACATTTTGTTTTGCAATAGGAACATTATATACGCTACTATTTTCTGTTTCTATATCAAGCATTCCAGCTGTCGTTCTGTGAACATGTGTATAATCTCCCATGTAGTTTTCCAAATAATTTTTTAAATCTTCCAACATTGTGAAAGAATCTCCCATAACAGCTTGAACTTTACTTGCATTAAGTTCAGCTTTTGATTTAAAAATATCATGTATATCATTATTTATTTGGTAATTCACTTGTCCAATGATTATTGTACTTAAAGGCAATAAAATCAGCATCAATGCTGCTGTAATGATAAATACTATTTTAAACGATAGCTTACTATTTTTAAATTTTTCCATACAAAATTTACCTCCAATCTATTTTATCTTAAAATAGCCCATCATTTGTGTTAGACTTTGTGCTTGAGCTGCTAATTCTTCGCTTACAGCAGCACTTTGTTCTGAAGTTACAACATTTGACTGTACTACATTTGATATTTTTTTGGTCCCATCTAATAAATCTGTAAGACTTAATTTTTGTACTTTACTAGTTTCTAATAAACTACTAGCAATATCAGCCGTTTTTTCAATTGTATTTATAATCAAGTTTAAGCTTTCAGCGGTTTCATTTGCCATGTCCTGTCCTTGAACAATACTTTTAATACTATTTTCTATTATGCTATCAATTTCTTTAACAGTTTCACTGCTTCTTGTTGCTAAATCTCTAATTTCATTTGCAACAACAGAAAAACCTTTTCCATTTTCTCCTGCTCTAGCAGCTTCAATTGCAGCATTTAATGCTAATAAATCTGTTTGTTGTGAAATTGTTTCCACATTTTCAAGGATTGAAGATATTGTAATACTTGAGTTAGTTATATCTTCCATTGAAATTAACATATTTTTCATAGCTTGAGTTCCCTCATTAGCTTTAAGTTTAGCTCCAAGTGAAATTTCACTAGTTTGTTCAATTTGTTCAATTGCAGTATTTATGCTTTCGCTTATCTGATCTGTTGTTGCAATAAATTCACTTATTATAGTTCCTTGTTCATTTGAACAAAGTGAAAGTTCAGTGGCAACTTTAGCAATGCCTTCTGCACCTACTTTTACTTCTTTTGATGACCTATCAATATTAGATAAAGTTTCATTTAATTTGTTGCTAATTTTTATTAAAGATTGTTTTATTGGAGCGAAGGCACCCATATAATCTGTTTGTCCATCTTCCAAAATTATAAAATCTCCATCGGCCATAGCTGCTAAAACTTTTTCTATATCCGAAACAATATAATTTAAAGAATGAGTCATGTTTTCAAATGCTTTTCCTAATATTCCAATCTCATCATTATAAGGTAAATCTAAAGAAATATCTAAATCTCCATTTGATATTTTTTTAGCTGCAACTACAACTTTTTCTAAAGGATTTAAAAATTTTGCTATGGCTTTTATTATAATGCAGACTAGCAATACAATAGCTATTACCGAAGCTATACTTATACCAAAAATTAATTCATATATATTTTTGTATAACTCATTTTTTTCTACACCAACTTGTGCCCACCAAGTCTGATCTGATACGCTAATTGGATATAAGTATCTTTCAAAAGTTTTTTTATCTCTTTGCTTTGTAGTAATTTTAAATGGTTTATTTAATATAGTTTTTGCTTTCCATTCCTTTAAAGATGCAGCATCTAAAGAGCTACTCATGTTTTCATTTATTTTTTCTGGATTACTAGCATCATAAATTATATCTAAGTTTTCGTTAAGTAAAGTTGAAGTTAAGGTATCATAATCATTTTTTGATAAGTTTATATTCTCAAAACTTGATGTTAATAGATCAATTACTACAACTCCTTTAAATTCATCATTTTGTAAAATTGGATACGCTATGTAAAATACAGATTTTCCATCTTGAAATGTTGGCGTTGTTATATATGGCTCGTGAGTATTTTTTACTATACTATAATATTCCTGTGTTGAATAATCGTTATAGTTATTTATTGGAATCACTGAATTATCTTGTGCATTTTTGTAAAAAATTTCCATGCCATAAGTTTCTTGATTAGTATTGATTGTATATGGTTCAAAATACAATCTTAATCCATCAATATTTTCATTGTTTCTTACTATAGACCATCCCGTATTCAATATATAATTTTCTATAGTTATATTACTTCTTGATGTAAGCATTTGAGGATATACCTTGCTATTTACTAAATTATCTTCAGTTTTATGTAAAGCATCTTCAAAATATGCTTCTAAATATTCTTGTAAATCACTTATCAATTCAAAACCATCTCCTAATGCAGTTTGAACTTGACTTGCTTTAAGTTCTGCTTTAGTTTTTATCATTGAATTAATATTGTCTTTACTAACAATTACAACCTGATTTATAACTACTATACTTATTGTCGTAAGAGTAATAACTAATGATATTGCAAGAATAAGTACCATTTTAAATATTAACTTAGAATGTTTAAATTTCTCTATAAATTTCTCCCCCATTTTATTTTTTTACTCCTTTCTTAAGCGTTTCCATGTAATTTTGTATAAATTTTCAATATACTATCTTATTATACATCAGCTTACATATATTTTCAATATACTATAAAATTTATTAATTCGACTTTATAAAGCATATTTTAAAACGAAAATAAATTTTTCAAAAAAATTTTTTATAA
>LJHD01000015.1 GCA_001983475.1 Candidatus Epulonipiscium fishelsonii
AAACGCATCTATTAACGTCTGAGTTCGAAGTACTAAATCATTGTTTTTTTCACTTAAACGTATTTGTCCTGCCCAATATTTATTAACTTCTCTTATATATTCGTCAATTACATAAGAAATGCGATGAAATTCATGATTATACATATGCTTTTCATATTCAAATACTTTTTTCTGAGCCAAATTTTTAATCTTTTCACTAATTTTTCCAGAAGGAATTTTTCCAGCATAATAAGTTTGCGTAGTATAAAAACAAGAACGAATAAGTCGATTAAATACATTTGTTAAAAGATTTCCTTCTTTTAACACTATGTCTTTAATTAGATCTTCTTCATTAGTTGTATAATTATTTTCTTTCGAAACTAAATCTTCTTCTATAAATGCTTGTGGTTTAAATCCTGTACTTTTTGAAGATAGTCCTAAAGCTATAAAATGCATCCTCAATTGGTCTACTGTATAATGTTCCAATAATTCATCTGCCATTGGAGGTTTGATTTCTGAGCTGCTACTTGCTTTACTATCCATAAATAAGATATGTCTATTTGGGATGATATGAGAAAGTTTTATATTTAGCTTTTGAAACATTCCTGTTTGAGCAATAGAATAAAAATAAATATTGTCCTCACCAATAAATTGATATACTAAACTGTCTTCTCCGTTCCACCATTCTTTCCAAGTATCTTTATTAAGTCCATTTTTTTCTAAATAGGTTTGTAAAAAAGAAATTGGTGCCCATAAAGATTCGGGCCATACCCAAAATGTTAAATTTTTCAAATTCTCTTTTTCAGGCACTTTAACTCCCCAAGGAACATTTCCAGATAATCTAAAGGGTACTAAAGTTTTGCCCGCAGTAAAATGAATTCCTAGTTCGTTCAAAATTTCTTTACTTTTATCTCTGTCTTCAAGTGTGTTAAATATGAAAGTATAAGATTTTTTCTTTTCTTCATCTATTATTTCACTATATGGGAAATTATTCTTTATATATTTTTTAATCTGTTCAAATATAGTTAATTTTTCAACTTTTTCTTCTGCATAAAGAGGTGTACTTGCTAAGACTTCTCCATCTAATATAACATCTACCCTACCAATTTCATCGTCTTTTTTTATTGGAGCTTCT
>LJHD01000016.1 GCA_001983475.1 Candidatus Epulonipiscium fishelsonii
TATTCTGATAAATATAATGTTCACTTGTTGTGGTTAGTTAATTATTTTTAAAATAATAATATTATGCCACAAATCATAGCATTTAATATACTTACTACAAATCCGCCTAACATCGCTTTAAAAGCTAAGCTTGAAACAATGGACTTTTTTTCTGGACAAAGAATAGCAAGACCACCTATACACATTCCTATACTTGACAAATTAGCATATCCTGAAAGAGACACTGCAGATATAAAAGCAGTACGTGGATCTAAAGTATCGATTACTTTCCCTAATTGATCAAATGCGATAAATTCATTTAAAATTAATTTGTTTCCCATTAATTGTCCTTGCAAAAATATATTATTTCCTTCAAGCCCCATTAAATATCCGATCGGTGAAAATATATAAGAAAAAATTTCTTCTAAGCTAATGCCTATAAAGCCCAATCCTTTATTAACTAGTGCAACTACAGCTAAAATAGCGATAAGGTTTGCACCAATTGCCATTGCAATGTTCATACCTGTCATCGCTCCATCCGACAAAGCTTCTAAAGCATTAGAATTTTCTCCTTTTCTATCTAGTTCTAAATCTTGAAATACATGAGGTTCTTCATTTTGTGGTAAAATTATTTTTCCTACAATTATACTACCTATTGGAACAAGAGCACTTGCTACCAATAAGTAATCCATAGGAATACCTAAAGCAACATATCCCCCTAAAATATCAACTGACATGCTACCCATTCCAGAGACTAATACAATCATAATTTCACTACGAGTGAGATAGGGCAAATACTTGCTTACTAATACAGGGCTATCTGATTGTCCTAAAAACATGTTAGCTGTTGCAACGAAGCTTTCTACTTCGGTTGTTCCTAAAACTTTACCGACAGCTTTTCCAATAAGTTTAACTACAAATCCAATTACACCTAAGTAATATAAAAGAGAGATTAAAGAACATACAAAAACTATATTTCCTAATACTAAAACTGCAAAAATATACCCTGTGGGCATACTGTCAATGGCAAGTGTTCCAAATACAAATTCTAATCCAGCTTTTCCACATTCTATAACTTCTGCTACAATATTAGAAAGTACT
>LJHD01000017.1 GCA_001983475.1 Candidatus Epulonipiscium fishelsonii
TGGAAAAGGAGTTCAAAAAGCAGTTGATAACGTAAATAATGTTATTGCTAAAGAACTTAAAGGTAAAAATGCTCTTGACCAAGCTAAAATTGATAAAATTATGATTAAATTAGATGGAACAGATGATAAATCCAAACTTGGAGCAAACGCTATTCTTGGTGTTTCTATGGCAGTTGCAAAAGCAGCAGCTCAAGCTCTATGTATGCCATTATATCAATATCTTGGCGGATTTAACGGAAAAGTATTACCAGTACCAATGATGAACATTTTAAATGGTGGAGAACATGCTGATAATACTGTTGACTTCCAAGAATTTATGATTATGCCTGTTGGAGCAACTTCTTGGAAAGAAGCTTTAAGAATGTGTGTTGAAATTTATCATACTCTTAAAAAAGTGCTTAACTCAAAAGGTCTTGCAACTGGTGTAGGTGATGAAGGTGGATTTGCTCCTGACCTTGCAACTGCTGAAGATGTACTTGAATTAATTGTTGATGCAATTGAAAAAGCTGGATACAAACCTGGTGAACAAGTTCGTATTGCTCTTGACGTGGCTGCATCTGAACTTCATAACACTACAACTGGTAAATATGAATTCAAAGGTGAAACTAAATTTAAAAATGCAAGCGACTTAATTATGCGTACTTCTGAAGAAATGATTAATTACTATGAAGAATTAATTAACAAATTCCCAATTATCTCTATCGAAGATGGTCTTGGAGAAAGAGACTGGGATGGATGGAAATTGCTTACTGAAAGATTGGGAGAAAGAGTTCAACTTGTTGGAGATGACTTGTTTGTAACTAATACTTCAATACTTGAAAAAGGTATTGAAAAAGGTATTGGTAATTCAATCTTAATTAAAGTTAACCAAATTGGTACTTTAACTGAAACTTTTGAAGCTATTGAAATGGCTAATCGTGCTGGATATACTGCTGTTGTTTCTCATCGTTCAGGAGAATCTGAAGATAATACAATTGCTGATATTGTTGTTGCTACAAATTCTGGCCAAATTAAAACTGGTGCACCAGCTCGTTCTGATAGAACTGCTAAATATAATCAACTTCTTAGAATTGAAGAAGAACTT
>LJHD01000018.1 GCA_001983475.1 Candidatus Epulonipiscium fishelsonii
TTTTTTATATATTTTTTTAATTTTTATTTTAAGACTGCTTTTTTTAAAGTTTTTAAGCATTATTAACACCTTAAAGTCAAATTTTGCTTGCTTATTTTCAATGCATGAATCCTTCTACTGCTTACAATTTTATGAAATACATAAGTGGTAAGTAAATATATCTACTGACCACTTTACAAAGATAGTACTCTAACCAGTTAAACTAAATACTTGGTGGAATTGCTTCTAATCTATTTATAGTATACCCCAATTCAGAAAATTTCTGCTCATATTCTGTAATAATGTTATCTTCAAAATTGCTATTATGCAAATCTAAAGATACATTTTTTATTATCCACTTGGAGTAAGAAAATTCTTCAATAGAAAAAGCAAATAGTTGTTTATTATCAGTTTTAAAATGAACTTCTCCTGTTGGTTTTAAAATAGATTGATATTTCTCTAGAAATTTTCTGTAAATAAGCCTTCGTTTTGCATATCTATTTTTTGGCCATGGATCTGAAAAATTAAGATATATTCTACTTAATTCATGTAGTCCAAAAATATTTGTACAATTTTCTACATCTATATTTAAAAATCGTAAATTCGGAGGTATAGCACCATTTGCATTAGCTTTCTTGCATGCTCTATATAAAACAGTTTCAAACTTTTCAACTGCAATAAAATTAATATTTGTATATCTCTTTACCATTTCTAAAGCGAAATCTCCTTTTCCGCATCCAAACTCCACAAAAATTTCGTTTTCATTATTAAACTCTATATTCCATTTATCTTTTAAATCTTCAGGATTTTTTATTACTTTATCTTCTTTATTTAAATATTGTTCTGCTCTTGCATCTTTTCTTAATCTCATTTAAAATCTTCCTTCCAAACTAGGCTAAATCTATGCCAATAGAATTTTTTATTTCTATTGTACTACATTTTAACATTTTTAAAGAAAAAAACAAATTAAGTTATAAACACCCTAAAATATGTATAAAAAAAAGCTGATTATTTCAGCTTTTTTATGAGCAAGCAAAATTTAGTTTTTACTAAGAAAGAAAACCTCTACTCTTTAGGTAAAGGTTTTCTTTCTTAAATTTTAGCTGCATTCAATATGTTATTATTAAATTCTAGAACCAACTATCCAATACCCAAAATCTCCATCAATAAAAGTTTTTGTATATTTTGGTTTAAATCTTTCAACATTATTTGGCTTATCAGTTGCTGAGTAAATTGCAGGTATCCCAATAAAATGTTGATTTATTTCTTTATCTCTGCCTAAAATAATTGCTCCATATTTAATATAAGCAGTTCTAACCCATAAAGGAGCAGTCCATTTTGCACCAAATTGTGGAATACTATTTAAATCAGATAAATTAATTTCTACCCATTCAATAGGCTCAAAATCATTAACAAAAGGTTCAACCATTTTACGCTCTTTAAATAACCTTTTAAGAATATCTGTTTCATTTACCGCATTATTACCGTTTGTTGCTATTTCACTCTCTCTAGATAATGTTTCAGAAACATTTTTTAAACTAGTTTCAATATCTTTTTCAATATCTTTATCTTTCTCCAGTGTTTTTTCTACTTTATTTACATCAACATCTGATAATGTTTTATAAAGATTTTTTACTTTATCTTCTAATTCTTTTATGTCTATTTTATTATTTGGTTTTGTTACATTTTCTGAATTTGATTCAAGAATATGTTCAGGATTTATTCCTTGAGAATTTTTGTTTAAAATATTTGTTACTTTATTTTCTACTTCTTTCTTTTGAAGTAAATGATTATTTTCCTCCAAACTTTTTGCAATTATATCAGCAATCTTTTTTTCAAGAAATGGAATAAGAGCAGGAATAAGGTCATCAACAGAAATTCCAAATACTTCTAAGCTTTTTGGTTTAGCAATTGATTTAGGCTTAGCTTCTTCAACTATAACTTTTTCTATATTTTTATGTGTATTCTCTTTAATATATGGTTTTACATCTTTTTTAATATCTTCTTTAATATATGGTTTTACGTTTTTGATATCTTCTTTAATCTCTTTAATATATGGTTTTATGTCTTTGATATCTTCTTTAATATATGGTTTTATATCTTTGATATCTTCTTTAATATATGGTTTTACATCTTTAATATCTTCTTTAATATATGGTTTTACGTCTTTAATATCTTCTTTAATATATGGTTTTATGTCTTTGATGTCTTCTTTAATATACGGTTTTACATCTTTATTGATATCTTCTTTAATCTCTTTACTGATGTCTTTTTTAATTTCTTTAATATCTTTTTTAATTTCTTGTTTTACAATATCTGGTTTTACGTCTTTATAGTTAATTTCTTTAATATCCTTTTTGATATCTTTTTTTACGTCTTTATAGATATTTTCTTT
>LJHD01000019.1 GCA_001983475.1 Candidatus Epulonipiscium fishelsonii
TGCTACTTATTTGTTCGCGACTACTCTGCTAATTGTTTTTTTCACATGGTTTAACTATTAAAGTATATACCTATAGCTAACAAAATACAACTAGCAAAATACCCTAATATATTTCTTGCCACTAGCACATGTTGTCCAATATAATTGGTATTACTCAAAAATGTATATTTATGCACATTTGTACATATAATTTTATGGGTAGCAGGGATTAAATATTTAATCCCAATTCATAAAAAATTATGCTAATTTAGCCAAGTTTTACGGAGTATGGGATATGAACATTCCGTGAGTACAAGAGGTAAATCTAAACACAAAGTAGGTGTAATTTGAACTTATATGGGGGACATTATAATAGAACAGTAAAAAGATAACTATTAGGAGAAGGTAAAGTACTTATAAATACTACCCACTAGATAGTAGTCGTATTGAAGTTGTTCAAGAAGTTTTCGATGAAACTATAAAATATTCTAAAGAAAACAATTTGGTAAGTCTATTGAATCAATTGTTTGAGGTATGAGGCTTTAAGTAAAAGTTGTTATACTACATGCAGATTATATATAGGCCCTAGCATTTATGCGTGGGGCAACTGACTAAGTTGGAATCCACAAGTTTTTCTATCTAAAAATAGCAAGAATACTCCCTCTACAGAAGAAAGGGAGTAGTTCACAAAGTTGCTTATTAAATAGAAGATATATTTGAGATACCATTATATATTAAAAATTTAGTTCCTGAATATAAACTTTATCTACGTAATTATAGTGTTCATCCTAGCTTTGAAACAGTGTTACATGCTTTTATATAAATTAAAAGGAGAATTTAAATGAATTACGAAAATTTTATAGAACAAATGATAGAACTTAAAAACATTTTAGAGGATGATATTTCAAAAAAGATATTTGAGGCTAAATTTTTACAAAGGTTTGAGCCAAATATTGGTCGTTTACAACTGTTTAAAAATATATCTGACAAAACCCCATATATAGGACTAATGGAAGATTTCCTAAAAGAATATCCATTGATACCTTATAAAACATTGCATGATAAACAAATATTGTCTCCTAAAGATAATGTTGTATTATTTGGTCTATCTAATTATGGAATGGATATCTTTGAAGCATTAGATTTAAAAAGAATAGAAAATTTAGTATGGTGTATTAAGGAACCAGGAATTTTATTAAAAGCTTGTGGAAAGCCTGTAATATCATACCAAGAATTAATTTTAAATTATAGAACTTATAAATTTGTCTTAATGCCATTTAATCCTGAAATTTACAAAGAGTTAATATATATAGGATTTAATAAAGAAAATATTTATCAAATAGCTTTATTTGATAAATATCAATATTTTGATAGCATTGTCAAATTGTCTCAGGATGAAATATTTGTTGATGTAGGTGCATTAGACGGAGGAACAAGCATAGAGTTTGCTAAAAAAACAAATTATAACTATAAACAAATATATATATTTGAGCCTGATAGTTTAAGTTATGAAAGAACAAAAGATAATATAAATAATGAAAATTTAAAGAATGTAGAAATATTTAATATTGGAGCTTGGAGTAAAAAAGATACATTGAATTTTAGTAATACAGGAAATGGGGGAAGTAGAATAATCAATAACAGTAATCATAAAATTGAAGTAGACAGTTTAGATAATGTATTAGGAGACACACCTGTAACATTTATAAAGATGGATATAGAAGGAGCAGAACTAGAGGCATTAATAGGGGCTAAAGAAATAATACAGAAATATAAACCGCATTTAGCTATTTCACTATATCATAAACCAGAAGATATATTTGAGATACCATTATATATTAAAGAATTAGTCCCGGAATATAAACTTTATTTGCGTCAATATGGACTTCATTCTAATTGTGAGTTAGTATTACATGCTTTTATATAAATATACAATACTTAAAAAGAGAATTTAATTAATAAGCTAATTTATTTATAGTGTAACAATATTTGTTTACAAGAAAAGATTAAGAAATAGAGTAAGTTGGATTCGATTGGGGTCTGCGACTCCAACTTTCTGCTTTAAAAGTTTTTTCTTATTCAACACCCTATAATAAACATTTGTTTGAATTACTATCAAAACAAAAAAAATGTTAGCTCAATGAATAAATAATTTTAATAAACAAATACTATTTCTGTTGTTATACTAAGGAAATTGTGGACATTCTATATAGAATTGGTAAACTTTTATTTTAAGAATATAATGAAGGAGAGATTTTTATGGAAAAAAAGAAAAATAATTTCACTTTCGAAGGATTTTTTAAAGACTTAAGTAATGCCTTAAAAGATAATGATGTAAAAAAAACTGAACAATGTATAAATTCTGTAGCTAATGAAGAAAATCAAATACAACAAGAAAGAATAGAAGATTTATTTTAAATAAATGATTCGTGATAAGGAAGAAGTAAATCAGAACTCTTCCTTATCAAATTATGGTTTATTCGCTTAGACCTACTGAACGTGAAGGCACAATTGTAGATATAGCATGTTTATACAACATTTGTTGTTTATCTTCGCTATCAATAACAATTACAAAGTTATCAAACCCTTTTAAAATTCCTTTAATTTGAAATCCATTTGTTAAAAATATAGTTACTAAAATTTTTTCTTTACGTAATTTGTTTAGTACTAAGTCTTGCATAAGTTCACCTCTATAATATTTAATATTTAAGTATCGACTATATCTATTATTAGTATACTAATTTATTTAATATATTTTAAAATTTCTTTTATTATAGATGATATTTCAAAATTAAATTTGTCTACTTCAATAAATATAGGATTTGCTTGATGTTTAAACCAAGTCAATTGTCGCTTGGCATATCTTCTAGTATTTCGTTTAACTTGTTCAATAGTTGCATCTAAATCCATATCACCTTTAAAGTACGGAAAAAATTCTCTATATCCAATAGCCTTCATAGCGGTGAGGTTTTCATCAAAGCCTTGGTCAAATAACCATTTTGCCTCATTTAAAAGACCTCTATTTATCATAATATCAACACGTTGATTTATTTTACTGTAAAGAAGCTGTCTATCCATATTTAATGTAAAAAAGTGAAAATTGTATGGAGAGCTATTATTGACACGTTTACTTAGTTCTGTAACATTATGAAATGATATAGGATGACCTGTTTCGTAAAAATATTCTAGTGCACGTGCAACTCTTTTTATATTGTTAGGATGTATAGACTTTGCACTTTCAGGGTCAACTGCTCTTAATCTATCATGTAATTTATCTGCTCCATGTAAAAATGCATAGTCCTTAAATTCATTTCTTATTTTATAATTTGAATCTTTTTCATTAAATTCAGTATCATATAAAATAGCATTTATATAAAAACCTGTACCACCTACTAAAATAGGAATTTTATTTCTTTGATGAATTTGAGCTATATAATTTTTAACTGTATTTTTAAACCAAGCTACATCAGACATTTGTGAAGGATAAAGTTCATCTATCATATAATGAGAAATACCTTGCATTTCTTCTTGTGTAACTTTAGCTGTCCCAATGTCCATATTTTTATAAATTTGCATGGAATCAATGCATATAATTTCTCCGTTTAATTTTTTAGCAAGCTCAATACTTAGACTGGTTTTTCCTGAGGCTGTGGGGCCTGAAATTAAAATTATGTTTATTTTATTCAAATAAGTCACCTAAATTCTGTTAAATATTTTTTCTATATCTTTTCGTGATAAACTGATTAATGTAGGACGGCCATGCGGACATGTATAGGGGTTCTCTAGCATTAACAGTTGTTCAATTAATTTTTGACATTCCAAATTAGTTAATTTATTATTTCCTCGAATAGAATGTTTACAAGCCATTCGAATAATATATTCTTCTTCAGTACCATATAGATTTGCATTGTACTGGCTTGTAAAAGCATCTATAATATATCTTAATTTATTAATAGGAACAGGTTTATTAAATATAATAGGTACTTCTCTACTGAGCCTCCATTTGGAGGTTATTGTTCACAATAAGACGCTACTCCTATTGCAGTTCTCGGGTAATTATTACCTGAACTTCTTATGTTTTCACACAAGCACAGACTATATCTTCTCCCTCGTCTTAATTATTCGTTAGGGGCTACCCACTTCCACCATCAATAGCTTATGGTGTACTTCCTTCAAGAGG
>LJHD01000020.1 GCA_001983475.1 Candidatus Epulonipiscium fishelsonii
TACCAAACAAGCCGTAAAGCCCCTAGCTTTAACTATGGGGATATAAGGCTATTAAATTTTCCAATAGAATAAAACACTAATATTTGCTCTCCAAAAGTGGGAGCATTTTTTTTCATTATAATATCATAGTTAATCCAAATTTCTATACAAATTAAGTTGTAATTCATTTAGTATATTTAACATTTCTTTGTAGTGTACAGTACGCTAGTGTTAATAAATTTTTAACATAAATAGGATTTCACATTTTTCGTAAAATCCTGAACTGTAATAAGATTAAAAAATAAAGCAATTTGGGTTCGGGGCAAAGCCCCAATTCCCCGTTTTAAAAATTATTTATACGCCTAAATCATAATTTATTCAACGCTCCACTCCCACTTTAAGCTGCATAAGCCTAAAACAAAAGTATTAAAACATGTTTTCTGAAATATTTTTACCTATTTTATATTTTAACTGCTGCTAACACTAAAAAAAATATTGGTTATACTCATTACTTTATTGTTTGTGCTATTTTTCTAAGTCTATTTGCTTCTATATCAGCCAGTCGTGTTGGTAGTGGAATACGGCTTTCTTTAGAAGTCAGGTGTATTACTATGTCTCTACTTGTTTGCAAATCTATATTATTTCCTATTGATACAAAGATAGGTTTTACATTTGTACGTGAACGCAACACACATCCATAAACTTTGCCATTTATTATAATGTTTTCATAGGCTCCTTTAATTGGAGCAGGCATTATGTAATCTGTGTCTTGTACTTTGAAATAGTTTTTTGCAACTCCTATTGTTGGTAAATCTAAAATAATTCCAGCATGGGTTGCAAGCCCCATGTTTCTTGGGTGTAAATATCCATTCCCATCAAATATATATAAATCTACTTTAGTATTTAAAAGTTCATTTGCTTTAAGAAATATAGGCACTTCTCTAAAAGAAAGACAACCAGGGATATAAAGAACAGTAGTTTGTGCTGTGTAAGAAGCTATTTCAACAACTTCTTTTGTTTCATAATCTATAACAACAATTGCACATATTGCATGCTCTGTGCCATCAACATTATAATAAGCTAAATCTACCCCTGCTACATATTTTATTGCATTGAATTGATTGGTAAGGCAAATTTGTTTTTGCATATCAAGTTGAGCTTTGATGAATTCATTTTTAATTGCCATTTACATTCCCCTTTTAAATATTAGATTTAACATTGAGACATGTTAATTATACCATGAAATTATTTGATTTAGTATTATATTTATGTTAAATTTTTCTAATTATAGTGTTTTGAGTAAATTTGTATATTTCAATTTATTTAGATAGTAGTTATTTTAAATAAATATTTTATTATATAATTATGGTGGTAAAAAAGTACAAAAATGGTAAGATTTAACTTCTCGAAACAGATAATAAAGTATCTATTACTACTTTATGCGAACAACTCTATTTTTGCTATAGTTTTTTTATAATTCAATGCAAGATTACTTAAGGACAGTAGCTTCCCACTTAAATTTAGTTAAGTACTATTGAATATGATGCTACAAGCGAGAAATCTCAAAGCGATTAAATTACAAATTCATTTCTGCCACTTCAGTATAACTTATGTCATAATGGCTTCTCTTGTAATTAAATTGCATGTAACTTATAATATAATCAAGTTTAATTTAATAAAGTTATAGAATAATGGCGTAAAACCCACTGCTTTAGGGGTGGGAAGTTCAGAAGGGGAAATTTGTATGATTTTACTATCAACACAAGATATATCCAAAACGTATGGAGAAAAAACTATTTTTAAAGATATTAACCTTACTATTAGTAGTGATGATAAAATTGGGCTAATTGGTATAAATGGAACTGGAAAGTCAAGTTTACTTAGACAAATTGCGTTAAAAGAAGCGCCTGATAAAGGAGAGATTATTACTTCTAATCAATTAGTCATTGAATACTTACCACAGACACCTAACTTTGATGACAATTCTAATATAATTGAACAAATTTTTAAAGGGACTTCACCTTTTATGAAGGTGCTTCAGGAATACGAATTAACACTAGCTTTGGTGTCCGAAAATCCATATGATGAAAAGCTGCAAGAAAGATTAATCAGTCTTAATGATAAAATGGATTTGAATAATGCTTGGCAAGTTGAAAGTGAAGCTAAGGCGATACTGACCAAACTTGGGATAACAGATTTTTTGCAAAAGGTGAAAGAGTTGTCTGGAGGAGCAAAAAAGAAAATTGCATTGGCAGGAGCATTAATTAGACCATGCAATTTACTAATTCTAGACGAGCCTACAAATCACCTAGACAATGATACTATTGCTACATTAGAGGAAATTTTAAAAACTAAAAAATGTGCTATTGTAAT
>LJHD01000021.1 GCA_001983475.1 Candidatus Epulonipiscium fishelsonii
TTCAATCTTCTATTGTTGCATAGCTCACAAAGGTGCTCTTTCTTATTATCCAAAAATTTAGCTAAGCTTTCATTATATTTTTTTCTACATTTAGGTCCTCCAAGAGAATTTATATGCAATTCCACTTTTTTCAAGCCTAGTCGTTTTAACAACATATTTCCTAAAGCAATGATTTCAGCATCTGCCATAGCAGAAGTTGCCCCAAACATCTCTACTCCAAATTGATGGAATTCTCTGTATCTTCCTGCTTGTGGTTTTTCATATCTAAAAGCTGGAGAAATATAATATAATTTTACAGGTTGTACTTTAGCTTGCATATTATGTTCTAAATATGCTCTTACTACTGGAGCTGTACTTTCTGGTTTTAGTGTAATATGATTTTCTCCCTTATCTATAAAAGAATACATTTCTTTTTGTACAATATCTGTTGTTTCTCCAACTCCACGTTGAAACAAATTAGTAAACTCAAAAATTGGGGTTCTTATTTCAGAAAACCCAAAATCTTTACAAAGTTCCCTAATAGTTTTCTCTACTTCTATCCATTTTTTTACTTCATCGTCAAAAATATCTTTTGTTCCTGTTAATGATTTAATTAACACATTTACACTTCCATTCCTTAATTCTTTTATAACCATTGTATCTAGTGCAATTGCCTTTGTCAACTAAATCTTGTATTGTCATATCAATCTAAATTTTATCATTTTCAAACTTATAATAGCTATAAAATTTTAAAAATATGGATTATATCTGAAATGTTCGTTATATAAAAATGGGACACATAGGTAACAATATCGTTTTTTTGAATGTTTGAAAGTCCTAACAGAAACTTCTCTTCTGCAAGACTATAGTCAAATTTAATTACTACCATAACAATAGTTGTATAAGTTAAGTATAAATTCATATAATAGATAGTGATGTTAGGAGCTGTTAAGTTAAAAAGAAAACTTACTTTAAAGATTATAGGAATAAGCTTTTACGGGCAAAGCCCCTGAACTCAAAATCAAAATAAAGTACCTTTAAGACCTGATTTTATAAAAGGAGTAAAAAAATGGTTAGATTAGCAACTATAAATGATATTGATAGGATTATTAAAATAAAAAATCTCGCTATAGCTCAAATGGCTAAAAATAATATTTATCAATGGAATGAACTTTATCCAACAGATACAAACTTTTTAAATGACATACAGAATGAAACTTTATATGTAATAGATGAACATTCGCAAATTGGTGCGGTTGCATGTATTGATCAAAATATTCCATCTGAATATTATTCCGTTTTGTCTTGGTCATCTAATTCTCCTGCATATACTCTACATAGGCTTGCAGTTGATCCAGCATATGCAAAAAGAGGATATGCTTCATTAATAATGAATAAGCTGGAAAATCTTGCATTATATAAAAATATTACTAATATTCAGATTGATACTTTTTCACAAAATTATCTTGCTCAAAATTTATTTAGAAAGCATGGCTATACTTATGTTGGTGATGTATATTTTCGCCGTAAAGTTGAACCATTCTACTGCTTCGAAAAAATACTATAGTCTATGCGAAAAAGAGAGAGCAGAACTATTAATATACAAAAGAACAACTTCTGAAAGACACATACAAATTTTTTTTCACAAAAAAGCCTCCCTTTGAAAGGGAAGCTTCATTTATTCTAACTTGAGTAAGAACTTAATAAGAGAGCTCTTTTTTATTCGATAGAATCGTTTTCTAAATCATTTCCTTCTGTAACAACTTCCATTTTAGAAATTGAAACTTCATATGCAACACGTTTAATTGTTTCTCCATTTTCAAGCTTTTTCTGATAAACTCTACTTTGAATACGTCCTAAGACTTCAATTTCATCTCCAATACTTAAATTTTTAGCATAACGTGCATTTCTTCCCCATGTAATACAAGGTATGTAGTCAGATTTATGATATGCTCTATTTACTGCCAAAAGTATATCTGTTATTTCACGCCCAAAAGGTGTGGTTCTATAAACTGGAGGTTTACATACAAAGCCTTTTAATCTAAGAGAATTGTGATTTTTACTTAATTCTTGCTCTGTTATTTCTTCAATTTCAAGAGCAAATAGCGTAAGAATTAATCTATTTTTACCTTCTTCATATTGGTTATACGAACGAAACTGTCCTGTTATTTTAAATATTTTACCTTCAATTTCTGCATTGTAAGGTAATAATCTTTCAGAAATAGTTATTGGAATTAAGTCCGAAGAATCACTTAATCTTGGTACTTCAACATCAAAACTATAAAATCCTTCACCATACACTTTATGGCTATATTCAATTCCCGTTACTACTTTACCTATTACTTCTACTTCATTATTTTCTAAAATATGTTCCACGTTCATC
>LJHD01000022.1 GCA_001983475.1 Candidatus Epulonipiscium fishelsonii
GTCATCATTTTCAAATTGTGTCATATCCTCTATTAATAAACCCTCTTCTTCTTTAGTAAGAGGTGCAGGTAATACTTCACTGCCACCTATATAGTGTAGTGTGTTTGCCTCTTTTTTCATTAGTTGTAACCATTTTAGCTGAATGTAACGTAAATATTTATTAATCATTTTTTTCTCATCCTCCTACTTAATTAAATCTGGGTGTATTAATACACTATACTTATCATCTTTAAAAACAGGTGCTGAACATAAGCCTATAATACTATTTTTATGTACATATGTTCTATTTCCTCGTATAACCTTTAAATCTTTTACTTCAATTCCTACTAGCAAACCAGATTTACAACCAACACTTTCAAAAGGTATTAATTGTATTTTTTTAGGTCTATTTATTAAAACTTGCTCAATATCTTCAGCAGTTTCTAAACTTTTTACTAATTCTTGGATTTCATCATTTAAATAATTGTTTACTTTGTCTAAAGAAACTACTATAACAGGACGTTTTGAAAACATAGTGTACAAAGTGTTTCCAGTATCCACAATTCCAGTTAAATTTATTAAGCTATTTTCTATTCTAAAATTCAAGTTTGCCTCATATTCTAACATAAGTACTTTTCTTCTAATAGATTCAAAACTTATAAATATGAAAAAAGTTATTATACTACCACTAATAATAGGTACCATAAAGTGCCCACCTACAAGGTAATATATATTAAAAGACAATCCTCCAATTAAAAAAGCACTAAATAAATTGATAATGTATACCTTAAAAAAATCTTTAATAGTTATAGGCTTAAATAAATATATTATAGACATTATTGGCAACATAAAATAATATAAATTAAAGGGTAGTTCTTGTAAAAAAGGCCATATAATAGTTAAACAATATAATATACTGGCAATAACAGATGCCACTATTAAGTTTTTTATCTTAATAGGTTTATTTAGTAGTAAATTTGCGACAAAGAAAATATAAAAATCCATTATTAAATTAATCATAAATAATACATCAATATAAATTGTTTGCATAATCATCCTCTTTCGTGTATTTACAAATATTGTAACTTATTTTATTTACATATTTTGTAAAAACAATGTATGTAATAAAAAAAATATACGACATAAATCGCAAATTTAGTTTATTTTTGCAAAAAACAAGGAAAAGCTCTAAGCTTTTCCTTGTTTTTTCATGCTTAATAATTAAAAATTAAAAGATCTGTTATTCTTATTTCTAAAATTTATAATAACATAAAAT
>LJHD01000023.1 GCA_001983475.1 Candidatus Epulonipiscium fishelsonii
TTGATAAATCTGAAAGACAAGGAATATTACAACTAGTAGTTAGTACATCTTGTTTTGTTCCAAAGCCTTTCACTCCATTCCAATGGCATGGACAAGATAGTTGTGAAAGTTTTATGAAAAAACATATGTTACTAAAGAATGCGATTAAACGAAAAGCTATTAAGTATAATCATCATGATGCAAAAACTAGTATAATAGAAGCTGTTATTGCAAGAGGAGATAGACGTGTTGCAAATTTAATTTATGAAGCTTATAAGTTGGGGTGCACCTATGATAGTTGGAATGAATATTTTAGTTTTGACAAGTGGGTCCAAGCATCTGAAATTACTGGTGTAAACTTTGATTTTTATGCTTCAAGAGAACGCTCTTATGACGAAATACTTCCTTGGGACTTTATCAATATTGGTGTAAAAAAAGAATTTTTAATAAATGAAAGCAAAAAATCTAAAGAAGGAAAAACTACACCGCAATGTAGAGAAAAATGTTCTAATTGTGGTGCAAATAAATTTAGAAAAGGAGTTTGCTATGAGAATTAGAGGAAAGTTTAAAAAAGAAGGTTACGTAAAATTTGTAGGACATTTGGATACCGTTAGATTATTTCAACGTGCTATAAAAACTTCTGGCTTACCTATTGCTTATTCTGAAGGTTTTAATCCGCATAGCAAAGTATACTTTGCTATGCCTTTATCAGTTGGAGTTTCTAGTGAAGGTGAGTATATTGAAATTAAAACTACGAAAGACGTTGATTTAAATATAGCTACTATAAACTTAAATAAAGTGCTGCCTGAAGGAATAAAAATAGATAATTTTAAAAATGTGCCAGATCAATCTCCAACATTAATGAGTCAAGTTGATGCAGCTGATTATACTATAACTATAAACACAAATGAAGATATATATTATAAATTAAAATCTATTTTATCCCAAGATAAAATTATTACAACTAAGCAAAATAAAAAAAAGAAGATATTAGAAATTGATATAAAACCTTTAATTATAAACTATGATATTTCTTATGTTGATAAACCTATTTTAAAAGTTAGGTTATATGCAGGAAGTAAACAAAATTTAAGTCCTGACTTGTTAGTAAAATGTTTAATTGGAGAAAGTTATGATTATGATGTTCATAGAACAGAATTATATTCTTTATTGGAAGAAAAACTAGTGACTTTAAATCAAATAGTATGAAAACAACACTAGTTATTGATGAAGGAGAAATTTATACAAAAATTGCTAAAATAGTTGATGATAAAATTAGCTCATTGTATTTAATAGATAATTCGCAAGAAGAGAGACAAAATAAAATTTATATTGGACAAATAACTGAAATTGTAAAAAGTCTTAAATCAACTTTTGTTGATTATGGCGTTAGTAAAAAGGGCTTGTTACCACTTAAATTGATACCTAATTGTTATATGCAAAATTTAAAATTAGGATTAACTTTACCTGTTCAAGTTGCAAAAGAACAAACTGGAGACAAAGGAGACCGATTATCTGGTTTTATAAATATAAAGGGATATTATTTTATTTGTTTACCTTATGAAAAAGGTATTTCAATTTCTAAAAAAATAGAGAATAAACAAGATAGACAAATTTTAAAAAATCTTATAGAAACTCTTATACATGACTTAAATGGTTCAAACTATGGTTTTATAGTTAGAACAGAAGCTTTTGAAACTGATAGTACAAATTTAAAAAGAGAATTAACGAATTTAATAGAACAAGCTAAAAATTTTATGGATACAAAAGATTTTTTTACAAAAGGAACAAAGTTGTTGCAAAATGAAGTTATGTATAATGATTGGTTATTGCAACAAAAGTTTCCTAGTGATAAGTTAAGTATAGTTACTAATAGTATTGTAAATAATAAGCTTAAAAAGTACATTTTAAAACATACTCCAAACTTAGTTATTGAGGAAAAACTATATCCTCAATCTCAATCTACATTTAAACTTTTAAACATTGAAAGAGAATTTTTGGAATGTGTGAAAAACAAAATTTGGCTAAAAAACGGTGGAAATATAGTAATTGAACAAACAGAAGCTATGACCATTGTGGATGTTAATACTGCTAAAGCAGTATTAACAAAAGATAGAGAAAAAAATATTTTAAAATTAAATCAACTTGCTATTGAAGAAACAATGTATCAAATCGTAAAACGTAATCTTTCAGGAATTATAATAATAGATTTGGTGGAAGTTGACACACAAGAATTAAAAGATTTGCTTTTTACATTTGCAAAAGATTGTCTTAATAAATTTAGAATGAACAATACTCAAGTTTATCCAGTCACTGAATTAGGATTACTACAAATAAGTAAGCAACGTATAAACAAATCTCTTCCCGAAATTATAGAATAAGGGCATAAAATCCATTCCTTTTTAGGAGTGGGATATAAGCCCTCTCATTCAGTAAGCGTATTGGGAAACTAGTGCGTATCCATAGTTAATATTAACTATGCAATATACTACTTGAATTGCTTGAAATCCCTAAAGCCACTCAAACTACAACGTAAGTATGAAATAAGGCTAAGCGTGAATGTTGCGAAAGCAGAAAAAATTGATTGGATAATATATGG
>LJHD01000024.1 GCA_001983475.1 Candidatus Epulonipiscium fishelsonii
ACTTGTAATAAATTTATAACGTTTTCTGGCTTTCTAATTTCTTCCGCTTGAACATCTTCTGTTGCTATTTCTTCTTTAACTTCTTGAACATTTTTAGCATTTTGTAACCTATTTCCTAATATAAACCATATTATCGCTATTGGTCCTGTTAAAACCAATCCCATTGGAGTAAACGCTCCTAAAGCAATAAGTGTTATTCCTACTAAATATAAAACTAGAGGTGAATACACAAACTGTTTTAAAATTATTTTACTCATTTCGCTATCAGATTGAGATTTAGTTACCAATATACCAGTAGCGGTTGATATTAATAATGCTGGTATTGCACTTACTAATCCATCTCCTATTGTCATAATGGTGTATGTATTAAGAGCTTCCATAAATTCCATATCAAGAACAACAACCCCAATAATTATACCCGCTACAATATTTATAAATGAAATAGCCAATCCTGCTACAGCATCATTTTTTACAAACTTTGAAGCCCCGTCCATTGCTCCAAAGAAACTTGCTTCATCTTGAATTTTCTTACGTCTTGTTTTAGCAATTGTTTCATCAATAAAACCTGAATTTAAGTCTGCATCAATAGCCATTTGTTTTCCTGGCATTGCATCTAATGTAAAACGTGCTGATACTTCAGCAACACGCTCAGACCCTTTAGTAATAACTTGAAAGTTTACAATTGTAATAATTAAAAATATAATAAATCCAATAACTAAGTCTCCACCAGAAACAAACTCACCAAAAGCTCTTATAACTTCACCAGCATCTCCTGTGGTTAAAATTAACCTAGTTGAAGAAATATTAAGTCCTAATCTAAAAATAGTAGTAATCAAAAGCATTGTTGGAAATAATGATAAATCCAAAGCCTCTTGAGAAAAAAGAGAACTCAATAAAATCATAATTGCAATAGAAATATTTATTAATAAAAATGCACTTAAAAGTACTTGTGGTAACGGTACTATAATAAGAGCTATTATTAATATAACACCCAACCCAAGAAATGCGTCTCCTGCTCTCAAACTTATCTTCTCCTTCCACCTTGCTGTTCTTCTAATTGATATACATAAGCAAGCACTTCTGCAACTGCTTTATATAGCTCTGGTGGTATTGGATGATCCACCTCAACAGTATAATATAACGCTCTAGCCAAAGCCTTGTTTTCAACAATTTGAACTTTATTATCTTTTGCAACCTCTTTTATTTTTTGTGCCATAAAATCTATACCTTTTGCGACTACAACAGGGGCTGCTGCATTATCTTTATCATAATAAACAGCAACAGCAAAATGTGTTGGGTTTGTTATAATAACATCTGCATTAGGCACAGCTTCCATCATCCTCCTCATGGACATCTCTCGCATTTTTTGTCTAATCTTTCCTTTAATTTGTGGATCCCCTTCAGATTGCTTATATTCATCTTTTATATCTTGTTTTGTCATTTTTAAGCTTTCTTCAAACTTATATTTTTGGTATGCATAATCAATTGATGCTAAAGTCAAGAAAGCAAGCCCTATAGAAAATCCAATATCTCTTATAACGTCTATAACATATACTGCTACATTTTTCATAGTCATATTATAAAAGCTCATAAAACTGGGCACTTGCCCTAGCAAAGTATTCACAAAAATTGCTCCAAGAAAAGTAACTTTTCCTATGCTAAGGCCAAGCTGAAACAAAGCTTCTGTTGAAATAATTTTTTTCACTCCAGTTAAAGGGTTCATTTTATTAAATTTAGGTGCCATAGGTTCTAAAGTAAATTTATAACCAACTTGCATGTATGATATTACAAGTGCTGTTACAGCAAGACCTAGAAATAATACGATGTTTATCAATATTATTTCTAGTATAGCTTCTCTTACAATATGCAAAAAATATAAGGTTTCAAACTCTTTTACTAAAATAGACATTTGCTTATATAATGTAGAAAAAAGATCCAAGCAATTTTCCAAGTAATTTCCACCCATTACCATCATTATAGCAAAAAAAGCCATAATCAGAACAGCGGTATTAAGCTCTTGACTTTTCGCTACTTGACCCTTATCTCTGGCTTCTTTTCGTTTCTTAGGTGTTGCTGATTCTGTTCTTCCTTCTGATTCTGCACTAAAAAACTGTAAGTCTAAATTGTATCTCATGGAACCAATCCCTCTATAATGTTAAAAAATTCGTTAACTATTGTTTCAATAATGAAGTTATTATATGGACCAATAACTTCCATCAAAGCAATCATCAATAAAAAAAGGATAATAAGTTTTATTGGAAGCCCAACAACAAACATATTCATCTGAGGAACAACACGAGCTAATATTCCAAGCCCACAGTCCACAACAACAATTACACCAACAACTGGTGAAGCTAATTTAAAGCCCATTTCAAAAAATAAAATCACTGCATCTAATACACTATGCATTATTTCAGGATTAATTATAGCTTTTCCTACTGGTATATAATAAAATGTCTCAACTAATGCTGCAATAAACCAATGATATCCACCTGATGCTACAAATATTGTAGCAAAAGCTAAAGTATAAAATTTACCAATAATAGGAACTTGAGTAAAACTATTTGGGTCCATAATAGTACTCATCCCCAGTCCACCTTGAGTAGATAATAGTTGACCAAAGAAATTATACACTTGAAAAAAAATACCAAAAGAAAATCCTATAATTAGTCCAACTAATACTTCTTTAACAATCACTATTCCAAATTCTAATACATTTTCAGCATAATAAACAGCCTCAAATGGTATAGTAAAAAACACTATCATGCTTAAAATTCCAGTTAACCCGCCAATTGCAATTGCTGGTAATTTAGTTTCAATAACTATAGGTAATGTAATTATAGCAGCAACTATACGACAGAATATAAGCAACCAAATATCTGTATAATGGTAAATCTCTAATATATTGTCCATAATTTGTACCTACAAAAACTGATTTAATCCAGTTATAATTCTTAAAAAAAACTCTAGCAACTTATTTGTTATCCAAGAACCACACAAAATAAGAGTTAGAAAAAAAGCTAACACTTTGGGAATGAAAGAAAGCGTTTGTTCTTGGATTGATGTCGCTGTTTGAAATATACTTATAATCAAACCCATTATTAAAGCAACTAATAGCAACGGCGCTGATACTTCTATCAACAACATTATAGACTCACGCATAACGTCTATTACTAATGGTTGCATAAATCACTTCCTTTCTGAGTGAATTCTAAGCTACAATTTTATACAACTTAATTGAAAGTCAAGACTAATTCACCTATTAATAAATTCCATCCATCTGCCAAAATAAATAATAGAATTTTAAATGGTAAAGATATAGTTGCAGGTGGCAACATCATCATTCCCATAGCCATAAGCGCAGAAGCTATTACCATATCTATTACAATAAAGGGCAAATATATCAAAAACCCAATAATAAAGCCTGCTCTTAATTCACCTATTATAAATGCTGGAACTAATATATATAAAGGAATTTGAGATAATATATCTGTTTCATCCTCAATAAGCCCCATTCCCGAAAGATCCATAAAAAGCTTTATATCTTCGTCTCTAGCTTGTGCTATCATAAATTCTTTTAATGGCACTACTGATCTATCTAACATTTCTTGTTGATTTATTTGATTATTTCTATATGGTATTATTGCCTCATTGTTAATCTCAGAAAATACTGGGCTCATAACAAAAAAAGTTAAAAATAATGCTAAACCTAACACTATTTGATTTGGAGGCATTTGTTGTGTTCCCATAGCTGATTTTAAAAAATGTAAAGAAATAATAAAACGTGTAAATGAAGTCATCATTACAAGAATAGAAGGTATTAGTGCAAGAAGAGTGATAAAAAATAGCATTTGTAAAGTTACAGTCAATTCGGCTGGAGGTTCAAGCAAATTTGTTGCCCAAACATTATAGGGAAATAATACAAAAAAGCCAACTATCCATAATTTTACTTTTCTTCTCATAATGGCTACTCCTGTTTTTCTTTTATAAACTTTTTTAGGTATTTATCAAATTGGGGTTCAATTTCATTTAAATCCAATTTACTTTCATCTAATTTTATACAATAATTAATTTGTTCTTTTGTCATAGTCATAAGATGATAATCAGAACCAACACGCACTATATAAATATATTGTCCTACTGAAATAGGGAGGGCCTCTACAATTTGTAGATTTTTATGCCCTCTATTTGGTCCAAATTTCATTTGGCCTATTTTTCGTGTGCTAAAGTAGGCCATAAGCAATACTCCTATAAAAATAAAAACTAATATAATAATTTCAATCACAAGTTATCCCAATACTTTTTTTACAGCTTCTAAAATACGATCTGCTTGAAATGGTTTTACTATAAAATCCCTTGCCCCAGATTGAATGGCTTCAATAACCATTCCCTGTTGGCCCATTGCAGAACACATTACAATTTTAGCAGCTGGGTCAAATGCTCTTATTTCTTTTAAAGCTTGAATCCCATCCATTTCTGGCATTGTAATATCCATTAAAACTAGGTCTGGTTTCAGTTCTTTATATTTTTCAATTGCTTTTACTCCATTTTCTCCTTCTCCAACTACATTATATCCATTTTTACTCAGTATATCCTTAATCATCATCCTCATAAATGCTGCATCATCAACAACTAAAATATTTGCCATCTACTTTACCTCTACTTTCCAATTTTAAATTCTGTTTTCTGGTTTTATAATACTTAAAATTCTTATTCCGAAGTTCTCATCAATAACAACAACTTCTCCACTAGCAACAAACTTACCATTTACCAGTAAGTCTATAGGTTCTCCAACTAGTTTATCTAATTCTACCACACTACCTTGAGTAAATTCCAATATTTCTCTAATTTTTCTTCTAGTACGTCCAAGCTCAACAGATACTTGTAAAGATACATCCATTAAAAGATCAATATTTTCACGACCCATAGGTGTCAGTTGTTCATCGAAATTTCCAAAAGTAGGAACTTTCACCTCTACATTTGGAGAAAAAACACTTGGACCTGAATACATATCCTGAGGTGTATGTATGTATCCCGGTTGTGCTCCATATCCTGGAGGTGCTCCATATCCTGGAGGTGCTCCATATCCTGGAGGTGCTCCATGTCCTGGAGGTGCTCCATAATTTCCATTCATTTCTTCATTGTTTAACTCTGGGTTTGTATCAGACGGTATCACATCGGACTCCTTTTGCAACAAATTATTTACCAAGCTTTTTGCAAAACTGATGGGAAAAACCTGCATTAGCTCAGTATCTATTATATCTTCTAATATTCTCATTCTAAAAGAAATTTTTACAATTGATTCTTCTTGAGTTATAAGGGTATCAAATTTATCTACAGCTGCCCCTAATTCCACTGCATTCGGCGGTGAAATATCAATAATTTTATCGAACATTTGTGACATAGAAGTAGATGATGAGCCCATCATTTGGTTCATAGCCTCTGAAATTGCACTTAAATGGAATTCATTAATAGGGTCATCGCTTGCTGAGCCACTGCCTCCCATCATCAAATCTGCTATAGCTTTAACATCATCACCTTTTAGAATCATTAAATTTGTACCCAATAACCCTTTAACATAATCTATTGACACAGCCACTAGATCTGGGGTTATACTATTTTTAAATTCTTCTGTTGTTTGGAGTGTTACTTGTGGTGCAGTAATTTCAACTTTGTGGTTTAATAACATAAATAAAGTTGTTGCAGCTGTTCCCATATTTATGTTTCCAATTTCACCAAGTACATCGATTTCTTCACCCGTTAGTCCACCATCTACACCCTCATTGTCGGGAATATCACTTTGTTCTATTCCCCCAAGAAGGGCATTAATTTCTTCTTGGGAAAGCATTCCATCACTCATTATTCATCCTCCTCTTGTAATACTTTATTTATTTTTATAGCTGATCTGCTCTTATATGACCCAGGGCTCCCTTTAAATTTTAACTTCTTATCTACATAAATGTCAATATCACTTTCAATATCTCTATTTAATTTAACAATATCATTTACTTGAAGCTCTAAAAATTCCTTTACTGTTATATTAGTTTGCCCTAAAACTGCTTTTAAAATTACATCTGTTTTTTTAAGCAGGCCTTCAACTTCCATAGCTGAATTTGCTTTGTCTCTTGGGCTTTGCATACTTTTAAACCAGTTTTTAGTGTTAATTTTATCCATTATTGGTTCTAATACAATATGAGGAAGACACAGATTCATAAGACCTTCCAACTCACCAAATTGAATTCTAAAAGTTATTAATGCAACCATTTCGTTTGGAGCAATCAGCTGTACTACTTGAGAATTTGTTTCTATCTTACTTAAAATGGGTCGAATTTCCATAACACTTTCCCAAGGCTCAATCAATAATTGAGTGAATTTGTCTAATATTTTCTGAATGATAATTTGCTCAATGTTTGTAAATTCTCTTATTTTTTCAACAGATTTACCTGCACCTCCCAATACTCTTTCAATAAAAGCATAGCTCATAGCTGGAGAAATCTCCAACAAAATTGAGCCTTCCAACGGAAGAAAATCAATAAAGCCTAATACAACAGGATTACTAAAAGAGATTGTAAACTCAGAGTATGTTATAGCTTCTGAACTGATTACTTCTACTGGAATTAAAGTACGTAGATATCCTGATAAATAGTTTGAAATTAGTCTAGCGTAATTCTCACAGATAATTTCAAGAGTTCTTAATTGTTCTTTAGAAAATTTGGCTGGACGTTTAAAATCGTATTTTTTATATGTCATATCTGATTGTATAACTTCGTTATCATCAGGTAATTCAACTTTTCCTTCTGTTGATAATCCAGCATTTATAATAGCATCTATTTCAAACTGCGTTAGCACACCATCTGCCATCTACTCACTCTCCTTCTGTTATAAATTTTATAAGTTACTTATAATAGTTAACATTATTATTCCAAAAAATCCATTTAATACACTTTAAAATTATAAGCAGTTTTCTTATATACTTATTGTACCACAAAATCAAATAAATAAACTTGATATATATAATCCATTATGCTATTTCTTCATATTAGCAATAACTATATTATATTATCACACATCACTATAATATATACACAATATTTCTTTACAAAAATATACTATATTATTAAATAATTATAAAAATAATAATATAGTAATCGCACTTATATTTCAATATTAAGCAGCTGGAATTGATATACAATAAATAAAACTGCTATTATTCTAACTATTCTATATAAATAAGTATGCTAAATATTTCAAATTACTTATTTAATAGTTTAAGTACGACAACTATATATTAAATATTTTTAATATTGCAGATATTTCAATTAAGTTGACATTCATTTGCCAACTTAATTATAATCATCTACTATATTATTCAATATAAACCAAAAATGTTATAGGCCTTTTCTTATTATTGTACCAAAAAATCAGATAAATAAACTTTATATACGATAGTTTCCATGCCTAAAACTCCATGTACAGTATCTTTAATCAGCACTTTTAAGCTTTCCATAGTATCTGGTCGAGATAACATATCTCTAGTTTGTGTTCTTAGTATTCCAATAATTGCATCTTTTATTGCAGCTTGTTTTAAAGGAAACTGCAAAACAAAGTCATCATATTCTTCACTATCCATATCTACTTCCAAAGAAACTGCTACTCTAACCATAGCTTTATCTTCGTCAGATATATTTGACATAATAGTTGAATCCAAAGCATACATTTCTGTAGCTTCTGGAATAATTGGACCAGTTGGTTCTTCTGGTGCATCTGCATTAATAATTGTAAGCAAAAAGAAAGTTCCCCCAGCAATTGCCAATATTAATACAAGAAATGCTACAATTACAAAAATTTTAAATTTATCCAAAAATCTCCCCACCTTTATTTTATTATCTCATGTTTATAATTTTTTAACAATGTCCTTATAAAAATTTTTCGTAATAAAAAGAAAAAACTTTTAAGCTTTTTCTTTTTATTTTTTATTATGTGTGTTGTGCGATATATGCAAATTTATAATATGATTATTTAGCAACCACTACATAAGTTTATGTGTATTCAAATACATATACTTTAAAATATATGTAAACTTTAATTGTAATAAGTAGAGTACTATCCTTTATATAGTGTGCAAGTAATTTTAATTATAATTAATTACAAAAAGTAGAGTACTATCCTTTTATATAGTGTATAATAATTTCACTTATAAAGTCAATATTAAATCTATATTGATTTGTTAAAAAAATAAACAAAACTACTTTTCCTATGATTATAAATAACAATAATAATTACTAAATAATTTTAAAATATACTATTATCTAGAAAAGAGATTTTATAATTTTAACTTCTACTCTTCTATTTATTGCTCTGCCTTCTTCTGTAGCATTGTCTGCTATTGGTTTATATTCACCAAAACCTTCTGCTGAAACTGTATCAGGATTAAATTCTAATTGATCAATAAAAAACTTCCCAACGGCAATTGCTCTTGCAGATGAAAGTTCCCAGTTACTCGGAAACTGTGGTGTACTAATTGGTAAATTATCAGTATGTCCTTCAAGTCTTATATTATATCCATCCAATGTATATTCTCTAATTTTTACACCCATTGTGTCAAGTATAGGAATACCTGCAGGTTTTATATCTGCCTTTCCTGTATCAAATAATAAGAAATCTTCAAATGTAATTACAATTTCATCACCAAATTGCTCTACTCCTACTTTACTATCTAAACCTTCTTCATCAATATACTCTTGAATTTCGTCTTTTATAGATTTTGCTTCATCTGCTAAAATTTCAGTTAATGCTTCAATTGCTGTTGGTGGATCTGGATATTGCTCTAAACCTGAACCAACCATACCATGTTCATTTAACATAATGTCTCCATCAACCATAATACCTGGAGCACCATCAAAAGAATTTGCTATTGCAGCAAATTTGGCTGCATCTTGTGTTGAAGATGCGAATAATAAAACAAAAAAACATAGTAGTAATGTCATTAAGTCACTAAATGTTGCCATCCACTCGGGAGCACCCATTTTTATCTCTTCTATTTTTTGTTTCTTAGCCATGAAATAATCCCCCTCTATTTCAATGTCATCTATATAATATTATCTATATGGGCGAACATTGTTCGCCCATAAAAAATTAGTAATGGTTAGCTTATTAGTTCTTAATGGTTAACTACTACACTATCCATTTATCACTACTCAGGTTGAGAAAGTGCTGCTCTTGTAGTTGGATCAAGGAAAGATTTTAATTTTTCTTCAATAACACGAGGGTTTTCACCAGCTTGTATTGAAAGAAGTCCTTCAATCATCATCTGCTTAACCATAACTTCTTGTGCACTTTTTCCTTTCATACTTGTTACAACTGGTGAAGCAACCCAGTTTGCAAGAACAGAACCATAGAATGTGGTTATAAGTGCAACCGCCATTTTGGGCCCAAGTGTAGATGGGTCAGAAAGTGCTGCAAGCATATTAACCAGTCCAATTAGTGTTCCTATCATCCCCCAAGCAGGGCCCATAGCACCTATTGTTTCCCAAAAGCCTTGCTTCTCTTTGTGTCTTTCTTCCATCATTGCAAGTTCTGTTTCTAAGATATCGCGGATTAATGCTGGATCTGTACCATCAACCATTAGTCCTATTCCTTTTTTCATAAAAGGATCTTCCATTGATTGAGCTTTTTCTTCCAATACTAAAAGTCCATCTTTCCTTGCTGCTTGAGCTAATTCATTCACTTGTTGAATAAGATCAGCAGGATTAAATCCTGGATCATTCAATGCCACTTTAAAGGATTTAAATCCTGCAACTAATTCAGGTATTGTATATCCTATAAGCATTGCTGCTATAAGTCCCCCAAAAACAATAAATATTGATGGCATATCAACGAATCCCATCAAGTCTCCTCCACCTATAAGGATAGTCGCAACAATTGCAAAGGCCCCAAAGACCAGACCTATCGGTGTACCTTTATCCATTTCTTTTTCCCCCTTATTCTTGATAATTAATAAGATAATTTATTAATTATTCAAAGTAATGAAGGTAGGTTAACAGTCTAGCTTCATTACTCTATCTCGATGTCATATTTTTCTCTTCATCGGTAAATCGCAAGAACCATCTTCTTTTGTAATCAACAATTAAATCTGTTATTTGAATAAGGCTTTCTTTAACTACATATTTTCTTCCATTTGTCAAGGTTATTACTGTATCAGGTGTTTCCTCCATTAATTCAATTAATTCTGAATTCATAACAAATTGTTTTTCATTTAATCTAGTAAGCTTTATCATGTAATTACACACCTTTCTTTTGTTTATTATGAATAAAAAGTTTTAATTCATTGTTTTTGAAAAATAAATCTATTCTATTTTTTATGTAATGATGAAAATTGAGCAATTTCATCATTATTTGTTAATTATAAATTATTTTGTCGTAAGGATGTTTTGGTAGATTATTTGTTTGGTTAAGGACTAACTATATTTTTAAAAATTAGCAAATAAATATAGGAGCACCAGAAGTTCCCCTACATTTTACTTTTCTAAAATTACGGTTCTACTTTATTAGTTATGTTTTTTTCTTGCAGCTTACTATCAATCCTTCCTTTGTGCAGATAAATCTATGTGCCTCTAAAAACTGGACGATTACTAATCGTCCCTATTATTAACGTTTAAGATTTACTAGCTCTTGTAAAATTTCATCTGATGCTGTTATTATTTTTGAATTGGCCTGAAAACCACGTTGAGTAACAATCATTTCCGTAAATTCTTGCGAAAGATCTACGTTTGACATTTCAAGAACTCCAGTTTGAAAACTTCCTATCTCTCCTATTCCATCAAATTCTCCTGAGTTTTGTGATGAAATAAATAAGTTTGAACCAACTTTCTCTAACCCAGCTGGATTGTCAAATGTAGCTAGTGCTATTTGGCCAAGAAGCATCTGGTCTCCGTTATCATAATAAGCTACAATTTTTCCATCTGTACCAATCGAATATCCAGTCATACTTCCAGCTGGTTTTCCATCAACCATCTCTGGTTTTATGCTAGATTTTGAATCATATTGGGTCATTTTGTTCATATTTATTTCTATAGCCCCACCTGCTCCAGGAGTCGCTGGATCCAAATCACCCAATGTAGCCTTTAAATTTAATGGTACACCTGTACTCGGGTCAATTGCAGTTGCAAGGTCTAGCACTGTCCCCCAATTAAATATTGAGGTTGCTACACCATCTCCTGCTGTACCAGTTGCTGGACTAACTATTTCCCCATTTGAATCAAATACCATTTGGACACTTGTAAATAATTCTCCGTCTGGTCCTGTTCCCTGAACTCCAGGAGCATTGTTATTAACTGCACTTGGTAGAGCTATTTGATTTCCGTCATCATCTGTCAAAACAAGATGTTGTTCAACTGCCTGACCAACTGTAACAGGTTTTGTTGGTATCATTACTGTCCAATATGGATTGGTTCCGGGAAGTGGTGCTGTTATTCCCAGTTGTGCTGCTGTATTGTCATTTTCTACATATTGAAACACTACTTCCATATTATACCTTGTTCCTTGTGAATCATAAAATTGTATCTGACTTACAATTCCGTCTGGAATTCCATCTCCATCTGTGTCTTCAGTTGCGTCATCTGGATTAAGATTTCCTGGAATATTAATTTCTGTTGTTGATTCAGGTGGCGTCTTAGCATTCGATGTGCCTCCAACACTTAAATCGGAAACTTGCCCTTTTATAATATCAGTTCCTGAAGAGTTTGCCGGCCAACCTTGAACTTTCATACCATTATTTAAAAGCAAGTTTCCTTCTACATCAAGCTTTAACGAACCTGCTCTCGTATAATATTCACCTGTTGCATCTGTGGCAACAATGAATCCATCTCCCTGAATCATCAAGTCGAACGCATTATCTGTACGTTGAGCTGCTCCTGGTGTCATAAGCATATCTATAGAAGACACATTTACTCCTAAACCAACTTGCATAGCATTTCTTCCTCCCAAACCAGTCTCATCATTTGCTGCTGTTGCTGATTGAGTTGTTTGTGAGAATGTATCTGCAAAAGTTACCCTTTGAGCTTTAAATCCCATTGTATTTACATTTGCTATGTTATTACCTATAACATCCATCTTTGTTTGATGAGCACGTAGCCCTGATACTCCTGAATACATTGAACGCATCATAATTTGGTTCCCCCTAAAAATTTTTACTTGGTTATGACTTTTCATATGTTCTATTCAAGTTAAGCTACGTGAGTAATTTCTAGTAATATTTTGTCATATGGTTATGAACCATATTTACTTTTCAAGAGCAAGAGTGCACTCTGCTCATATTTTTGTATTCCTTTACATTTTACTTATTTTTAAGATTTATTAGCTCTTGCAAATTCTCATCTGATGTTGTTATTATTTTTGAATTCACTTTAAATCCGTTTTTTACATTAATCATTTCAGCAAATTCTATAGCAAGATTAACATTTGACATTTTGAGAGTCTCTGTTGCATCTCCAAAGTTTTGAGTCTCATTAAACAATTGTGAAACTGTATCAGCGAAAGTTGTACTTTTGCCTTCATAACCCAATGTATTTACATTTGCTACATTATTACTTATAACATCCATTTTTATCTGGTGAGTTCGTAATCCCGCTATTCCTGAATATATCGAATGCATACTTAATTCCTCCTATAAATTCCATTGTTTTATTGCACAATTATATAAACGAGAGTCTTTGGAGCACACTATGTTCCCATATTATATGATACTTAACACCATATTTATCCTCAAGAACCATTAGAGCACACTGTGCTCCATAGACTATAATTTCTATCATTTAAAATTGTTAAGTATCTATTGATTAATATACTAGACGTAATTAGAAATTGTATATAAAATATTATCTAAAAGAGTAATTTAAAGTACAATGTGTATTGATTTAATTCGCTTTTAGTATATCTATAATCATAGCACTTAACAATTTTATTACAAGCAACTAATTGCTCTAATCTTCTAAGTAACATTTGTTACATAACATTATAAATTCAATTTTTAGCTATTAACGTTTAAGATTTACTAATTCTTGCAAAATTTCGTCTGATGCTGTTATTATCTTTGAATTTGCTTGAAATCCTCTTTGTGTAGTAATCATTTCTGCAAACTCTTGTGAAAGATCTACATTTGACATTTCAAGAACACCTGTTTGAAATGTTCCTATTTCTCCAATTCCATCAAATTCGCCTGAGTTTTGTGTTGTAGTAAATAAGTTTGAACCAAATTTTTCTAACCCTGCAGGATTGTCAAATTTAGCAATAGAAAGTTGCCCTAAAAGCATTTGGTCTCCATTATCATAATAAGCTATAATTTTTCCATCTGTACCAATTGTATAGCCTGTCATACTTCCAGCAGGTTTACCATCAATCATACCAGGTTTTACAGTGGACATTGAATCATATTGAGTCATTTTGCTCATATTTATTTCTATTGCACCTCCTGCTCCAGGAGTTGCTGGATCCAAATCTCCTAATGTAGCCTTTAAATTTAATGGTACACCAGTAACAGGGTCAATTGCAGTTGCAAGGTCTAGTACTGTTCCCCAATTAAATATTGAGGTTGCTACACCATCTCCTGCTGTACCAGTTGCTGGGCTAACTATTTCCCCATTTGAATCAAATACCATTTGGACACTTGTAAATAATTCTCCTTCAGATCCAGTTCCTTGAACTCCAGGAGCATTGTTATTAACTGCACTTGGTAGAGCTAACTCTCTTCCGTTTGAATCTGTCAAAACAAGATGTTGTTCAACTGCCTGACCAACCGTAACAGGTTTTGTTGGTATCATTACTGTCCAATATGGGTTAGTTCCTGGAAGTGGTGCTGTTATTCCTAATTGTGCTGCTACATTATCATTTTCTACGTATTGAAATTTAATTTCCATATTATATCTTGTTCCTTGCGAATCATAAAATTGTAATTGACTTGTTATTCCATCTGGAATGGCATCTCCATTTGAATCCATTGTTGATTCAGGTATATTAAGATTTCCTGATACCTTAATTTCTGTTGTAGACTCAGGCGGTGTGTTACCTGTTGCTGAGTTACCTACAGATAAAGGTCCAACCTGCCCTTTTATTACGTTTGAACCATCATTGTTTGCAGGCCATCCTTGCACTATCATACCATTTGCCAGAGTCAAATTTCCTTCTCCATCAAGTCTAATTGCTCCAGCTCTTGTATAATATTCTCCTTTTGCATCTGAAACAACTATAAATCCTTCCCCTTCAATCATCAAGTCAAAAGGATTATCTGTACGTTGGCTTGCTCCTTGGGTCATAAGCATATCTATCGAAGATACAGTTGCTCCTAAACCAACTTGCATAGCATTTCTTCCTCCCAAACCAGTGTCATCATTTGCTGCTGTTGCTGATTGGGTTGTTTGTGAAAATGTATCTGAAAATGTTACCCTTTGACTTTTAAATCCCATTGTATTTACATTTGCTATATTGTTACCTATAACATCCATTTTTGTCTGGTGGGCACGAAGTCCTGATACCCCCGAGTACATTGAACGCATCATAATTAATTTCCTCCTAGTGTAAATTTATGTATTTTTCTAATCATTGTATGGATGATTTATAGGCAATTTACATATAAATTAAGTTCATAATAATTATTTTGTTTACATTTCCTATATCATCTTACCTCTTTAATATATTTAGATTCATAGGTCAACTATGTTACCCGACATACTAATTTATTTCTATAAATCCTAACTTATGTTTCCTTATTTTGTCTTTGTAAAAGCAATTATCAATTATTCTTACTCTTCCTTAGGTTTATTTTTAACTGAAGTTAAATCCTCAAAATCAACAAATTCTCCATTAACGTATACATATGTAGTTTCCTCTGTTATCGAAATATATTCAACAACTCCAGTAGCTTCTATTGCATTTCCATCTTCATCTTTAGTTTTATATGTTACTTCTCTTCCAGTTATACTTGGATTTTCAACAATATTTTGTACATCTTCAAATGGTATTTTCAGAGACTCTTCCCCTGTACCAATTATAACATATGCATCACCATCTTCAAGAGTAACTTCAAGAACTTCTCCTTCAATAATTTGTTGTACAGTTGAACCATCTTCGTTTTTAGTTTCATGAGTCGCTTGAACTGTTTGCCCAATAACATCAAATGCAGATGAATCACCAGTAATATTTGAACCATTAATAATTTCTTCAACATTAGCCAGTGGAACCTCGTGTCCTGTGCTAAAGCCCATTATTATCTCTTCACCATTTGTTTTTACATATTCAATTTTCCCAGTGTGCCATTCTGTTTGCCCAGTCTCTTCATTGTCATAACTATATGTAGCAAAACTTCCAACCATATCATAAGCCATTTGTTTTTCCGTTACAGTAGCAACGTTCATCATTTGTTCTAAAGCCGAAAACTGTGCCAATTGAGCAATAGATTCATTCGTATCCATGGGCTCCAATGGATCTTGGTATTGCATTTGTACTAGCAATAATTGGATAAATTCATCTTTACCCAATTGTTGTACTGGTTCTCTTTTTTGCTCTGGTGCGTATAAAATATCTGTATCTGTTGCTGATGCTATTGTGCTCATTTCATGTCCCCCTATGCTCTGATATTAACTGATTTTTCATGTATTATTTGTTCACCCACGTCTTCAATAACTTCATCTAATTCAGTTTCTCCCATATGTTTCGCTATTATCTCTTCCATACGTTTTGATGATTTTTGTTGTTGTTGTTGCATTTGTTCTTTGTATGGTTGAGAATCAACATCTACATTAAAATCTCCAATGGTTACCCCTTTTTCTGCTAAACTTTCTTTTAACATATCTAATTGAGTTAAGAGCATTTCTTTAGTTTTTTCACTCTCTACTTTTATATCGGCAGTTAAGTGCCCATTCTGTTCTATAATCTTCATAGAAAGTTTTCCCAATTCCTTTGGATCCAAGTTAATGGTTATTTCTTGCCCATCTTGTAAAATGTTTATGTCAATTTTATTAACAATTTGTGAATTTAAACTACTTTGGAAAGACTTAAATGTAGTCGGTGCATTTTCTTGATTATTCAAAATTTGGGTCAATTGTCCCTTTATGGAAACAACTGGCACTTCAAACCCTACATTCCCAGTTTGATTTTGCAAATTAGCATCTTGATAAGTTACAATATCATTCAATGTAGTTTTATAATTTGCTGTTTCTCTTAAAGTAGGTTCTGTTACAATTTGAGCTACTTCTTCTGTTGCTACTTCTTCTGTCATAATTTTTGCTGTCACTGTTTCATCAACCATAGTTTGAACTTGTTGAGTTAAGTTTTCATCAAGAATTTGTAAATTTTCTTCTCCACTTTTTAAGCTTTCACCTAATAGTTCTCTTAAAGTTAAAATATTTTGCTGTAAATCTCCATCTGTTAAAAGTTGTTCCATAGAAAACATTTCTCCAAGAAGACTATCAAGATTTTCCATATCAAATCCTTCTTCAAGATTTATACCCATGTTTTCCAAAGTTGATTTAACCTCACTAACATCCATATTTAAATATTGAGCAATCAATGCCATTATTTCATCCATATTTTGAAGTTGTTCAGTTTCTTCCATTTGTACATTTTCCTCTGAAACCCCAGAATTTCCTTCAACTTTATCTTTTACAGTGCCGTCATTTGAAACTTCTTCTTTTTGTGTAGATTCTTCTGCTTTTGTTGTATCATCTTTTTGAACTTTGTCAGTTTTATCATATTTATCATTCTCTTTAGTATTATTACTTGTATCTGTTTTTGTATCTACTTTATCATTTTTACTTTCTTGAGTTTTAGTAACAACATCCAAGGTTGATTGAAAGCTATTTTCTATGTTCATACTTATGTCAAAATTGCGAGCAAACTTTTTGTCATCATTATTGTTATAATTATGTAATTGTTGATTGTTTGTATTTTCTGTATTTCTTGTTGTATTAAGCACTGCTATCATATTCATTTGTGGTTCCCCCTAATTATTATTCATTTTTAATTTTTTAGTTCTTATATCATTTTATTGGACAAACATAATTTGGCTGTACAATAGTAATACTACAAAAACCTGTTTAAAATTTTATATCATTTTTTAACATAATTCAATACCTATTTAAATTAACTTAAAAGTTAATTTTGTTTAATAATGATGGAAAATAAAAGATTTTCCATCATTATTTTTTCTTCCAGTAAATTGTACATAATTTATTATGGCAATACAAATTCTGGTGAAATTAATCTTACTATTTGTGCTGCATTTTCTGTTGTCATTGCACTTAATATTGCGGATTGTTTTTCAACGTCCATGTTTTCCATAATAACCTTTACAAGATTTATATCGGCTTGTAATAGTAATTCCAACATAGCTGCTGCCTGACTTTCCTCCATCTCAGCAACTATTTCTGCATGCTCTTTTTGGTCTTTTGACATGATAGATTCACCCTTCAATCCCTCATAAATCCTAGCTGCATCCTCTGGATACATGTTCTCATATTGCTCAATAAATAAACTAGGATTTTCCATGGCAATTTCTGCACTCCACATAAGTTTTTCTTCCAAAAATGTTTCATAATTCGATTCGTACTCTTGTAACCCAGTTATTCTATTTCTTAAATCCATCTCAACTTGATTTAACGCTTTAATTTCTTCTTCCTTTGTTAAAACTTGTGCTTCTGCTGATTTTAACTGTTCCACTAACTCTTCTTGAGGAATTAACATGTAAGGATCCTCTCCTTCATTTGTTGGTATAACAAAAATTGTATTTAAAAACGGAACATTTTGTACATAAGGAGCCACTAATGGATTTACTATATCCCAATTCAAATATATTCCTGTTCCAATACCTCCCCAAAATATTACAAAGAACAAAAATTTCTTAAATTTACTTTTTTTCTTTTTCCCCTTTTTATCTTTCTTTCCTTTTTTTCCCGTACTATCTTCTTCGACTGCAACTTCTTCCGCTTTTCCTTTTTTGTCCTTCTTTGCCAAGTTACTCATCCTCCCCTTGCCTACTATATTTAAAACTCACAACTTCATCCAACAATGCTTGCTCCGCTTGTTTTTCCAAAGTTAATTGTTCTTGGATATGAGTCTCTTTCAAACTTTCTAATATTTTCCTTTCTTTCATTGCTTCAATCAAACTTTGTTGCTTTTCCAAAACTTGTTCATGCGCTTTTCTTACTTCTCTTTCAGTCTCTTCTAGTTGTGCCTCTAAAATTTTATTATAGTCATTATAATGTTTAATTTGTGATGGTTGAATCTTCCCACTAATTTTCTCTGTCATTAGATTAGATAAAATTTCTTGCTGTGATATTATATAGTTTCTTTTAGCTTTACATTGTTCTTCATAGTAAAATGCATCTGCTAAATCTCTTTGTTTAACCTTTTCAATATTTTGCTTTAACGAAAGTATTGGTTGAAGTTTAAACTTAATCATTTAACAATCTCCATCATCATTTCTAAAGTTTGTTTTAAAGGTACATTATCATGAGTATTTTGGTGTAAAAAGTTATTAATGCTAGCATGCTTTTCAATTGCTTCATCAATCTCTGCATTACTTCCTTTATTGTATGCTCCAACATTAATTAAATCTTCTGCTTCATTATAAATTGCCATATACTTTTTTATTTGCATCATGGCTTGTCGATGCTCAGATGTTGTTATATCACCCATAACCCTGGATATACTTGAAAGAACATCTATTGCTGGATAATGTGCCTTATGTGCAAGTTTTCTACTTAACATAATATGCCCGTCAAGAATACCTCTTGCCGTATCTGTAATTGGCTCGTTAAAATCGTCTCCGTCTACAAGTACTGTATATAGTCCTGTAATACTTCCTTTATTATCATTTCCCGCCCTTTCCAAAAGCTTTGGCATTATTCCAAATACTGATGGCGTATATCCTCTGGAAATAGGCGGCTCCCCAATTGATAATCCAATCTCACGCTGAGCCATAGAAAATCGTGTTAGCGAATCCATAAGCAACAACACATCTCTTCCTTGGCTTCTAAAAAACTCTGCCAAAGCTGTTGCTGTTTTTGCAGCTTTAAGACGCATAAGTGCCGGTTGATCAGAAGTTGCAACAACGACAATAGAACGCTTCAGTCCTGCTGCTTGCAAGTCTTTTTCTATAAACTCTCTAACTTCACGGCCTCGTTCTCCTATAAGAGCAATTACGTTTATGTCAGAAAGAGCATTTCTTGCTATCATTCCCATCAATGTACTCTTTCCCACACCACTACCCGCAAAGATACCCATTCTTTGACCTCTTCCAACACTAAGCATTCCGTCAATTGCTTTTACACCTAAGACTAGTTGTTTAGATATTCGTTCCCTTAAAAGAGGATTTGGTGCCTCATTTTCTATAGGTACTTCAAATTGACAGTTGATTTCTCTTCCATCTATTGGTTTAGCCTGCCAATCAACCACATTACCTAATAAATTTGAGTCAACTTTCACACTAAGTTTTTGGCCATTGGATATAACTTTACATCCTGGCCCTATACCTTCAATATTTCCAAGAGGCATCATCAATATATTTTTATCTTTAAATCCAACTACTTCTGCTAATAACTTTTTTGTTCCAGATTGTGAGTGTATTTCGCAAATATCACCTATATTAGATATAGGCCCTTCACATTCAATTGCCATACCCACTATCTTTGTAACTTTCCCTGTATATACCCACATCTGATTATTAATAATGCCATTATATTTGTCTATATTCATATGCTTTCCTCTATTAAGTTCACCATTTCTATATCTTTAATCACTCTTTCCATTCCTTCGGTTATGTTATAACATATTTCTCCCATATCTGTTTGCACTATAATGTCATCATCTTTTAAATATAGGTTGGGCACAACTTTAATGCCCTTACCCAAATTTTCGACTTTGTCAATCTCTATTTGATCCAATCTTTCATATAAATCTTTAGACACATTTACCTCAAATGGTTTAATTAAGCTTTGTTGTTGCAACATATGTTTAACTAAATAACTTAACCATTTAATTTCATTTTTAATTTCATAGCCTATAATATGACGAATTAGATTATTTATTACATTTGTAACCTCTGGTTCTAAATTTTCAAGCATGTTTATTTTTTCTTGGTTTGCTCCTTCCAATATTTGCTCAGCTTTTTCATGTGCTTCTTTCTCCATAGCATCTAACTTCTCAATTTCTTGCTGAGCCTGTTTTTTTATATCTTCTTCCAATTTTGCTCTCTCAGCATCAATTTGAGCATAAGCCTGTTCAATTATATTATTTGCTTCTTTTCTTGCTTTTACTAATATATTTCCTGCTTCATATTCTTTATCATCTTTTTCTTCATAATCATTCTGATTGTCTTCTTCATAATATTCACTTTCATCATCAACAGATTTATAGGTTGATTCTACAAATTCTCCATCTTCGTCATCATCTTCATAATATTCATCTGGAACAAATGGTTTGGGAGGCAACTTTTTATTATTATAGTCTAAAGTTACTATGTTTTTTCCCAACACAATGTTACTACGTTTTATAATACTAGACAATTAAATCATCTCCTGAACCTCTAGCTATCATGATTTCTCCTGCTTCTTCTAGTTTCCTTACTATTCCAACAATTTTTTGTTGTGCTTCTTCAATTTCTTTCAAACGTTTTGGCCCCATAAATTCAAGTTCTTCTTGTATCATTTCAGCCAAACGTTTTGATACGTTAGAAAAAATAAGTTCTTTTACTGCATTATTACTATTTTTTAGTGCAATTGCCAAGTCTCCATTGTCAACTTCACGTAAAATACGTTGTACGCTTTTGTTATCCAATGTAGCAATATCTTCAAATACAAACATACGTTTTTTAATTGTATCAGCAAGTTCTGGTTCATGTAGTTCAAGTTCACTCATAATATGTTTCTCTGTTCCACGGTCAACCATATTAATGATTTCAACGATAGCATCAAGTCCACCCACTGTTGCATATTCTTCAGAAAGAAGCGCAGAAACACGTTTTTCAAATTCTCTTTCAATCTCATTAACAACATCTGGAGATGCTTTATCCATCAAACTTATACGTTTGGCTATATCGCCTTGAATATCAGATGGTAATGAACTAAGAATACTTGAGGCTTGAAGTGGTTTTAAATATGACAATATAAGTGCAATTGTCTGTGGATGTTCACTTTGTAAAAAGTTAATAAGCTGTGCAGGATCTGTCTTACGTGCAAATTCAAATGGTTTAACTTGAAGTGCCATTGTAAGTTTGCTAATAACATCTGCTGCCTTATCCATTCCCAAAGCTTCATCAAGAAGTTTTTTAGCATATCCTATACCGCCTTCTGAAATATATTCTTGTGCAAGACATATCTCATAGAATTCCTTTAAAATTGATTCTTTCAGCTTTGGAGAAATAGCTCTAATGCTTGCTATTTCTAAGGTTAAATCTTCTATTTCCTCCTCTTTTAAATATTTAAAAATCTTAGCTGACTTTTCCGGTCCAAGAGATATTAAAAGCATAGCTGCCTTTTGCCTGCTGGACAGGTCTTCTAATTCTTCATCCATTTTGTAATCACCCTTTCCTTATCGATCTTATTATAAGCAGGTTCTTATATTCTTACCCAAAATAATTAATATCATTTATGTAGGGAGTTTTCACTCCCACAAATCACCATCTTTAATAAATAATAAGAAAAAAGATAAAAATCTTTCTTCTTATTTATCGTTGGATATTATTATCCACATATTAATTTCCACTAGTTTTAAGCAAACATAGTTCGCCATTTATAATTTATTATTCATCATCATTTAACCAACTACGCAACAAACTTGCAACAGCTTCTGGTTTTTCATCCACAAATTTATCAATTTGCTTCTTAGTTTCCATATCTGCTCTTTCTTCAATAGAAGCAAGCCCATCAGTTTTAATATCTTTAAACGTAGCTTCAGGTAATTCAAGGCTATCCTCAATATCAATGATTTCCTCTGGTTTTCTAAATCTTAACATTATTCCAAGTACAATTATCCCAATAATTACAAGTAATATAAATGGAATCCAATCCATAGGGTTTAGTTCATATGCTATTGAGTCTATAAATATAGGTTTTTCATATCCAAATACAACAACATCCTGAATTCCAGTACCTTTTTGTATCCCTTCAAGAATAGCTGGTTCTAAAGTCAAAGGAATTTCTGCTGAGTTCTCTTCTTTAAACATTTCCCAAGTTGTTCCATTAGGCAATGTTTTTTCAACCAATTCTTGACTATAAATTCTATGATTAAATACATTTACAGCTATTGATGATTGTGCATAATTTATTGTACCTACATTTTTCACTTGACTAGTAATACTTTTATTTATATTATATTGATTATTTGCAGTAGAATAATCACTCTCACCAGTAGTTCCTGCACCCATTCCAATTGCTGGGTTACTATTATTTGCCTCAACTCCTGGAGCCGCTTCAGCAAGTTGATTTGTTGCCTTTCCTTCAGTCAAATGTTCTGAAACTAAAAGACCCCTATCGCTATCCAGTATTGGTGATGTATATTCCTCAGATGTTATTTGTTGCTGATCAAAGTCAAAAACTAAATTAGAACTAATTGTTATTTCATCATAAATTGGACCTAAAAATTCCAATATTTTTGACTTAACACCTTGTTCTTCTGCTTGTTTTATAGCCTGTTGATTTGTTGTTGAATAAGGATCACTTTCTTTCCTTCCATCATACAAAGTCTTTCCTGTTGAATCAACAATGGTAATATCTTCTAAAGATAAATTATACACGCTACTAGCTACAAGGTTTGCTATACCATCAACCTGAGCCTGTGACAACCTTTCATATAATGTCAACATTACACTTGCACTGCTCTTTTGCCTTGAAGCTAAAAACGAATTTTTCTCTTCAGGTATAGATAAAGTAACACTTGCTGATTTAACTCCATCCATTGAAGCCAAATCAGTTTCAAGCTTTGTTTCATCATAATAATTTAATTTTGCATTTCTGTCTGATTCAGTGGTCGACATTCCGTTTGTTATAGCATCTGCAAATGTATATCCACCTTTTGGTACATCTTCCCGTGCCAATAAAATTTTCGTACTACTTAAATCTTCCTCGTTGATATGTATCGTAGTACCTCCATTTAATAAAGTATGCTCGATACCTTGTGCTTCCAATATTTCTGTAACTTCCGCTGCTGCATTTAAATCTAATCCTGTATATAAAGGTACCATAGTTGGACGCGATAACATAACTGTAACTAAAATTATTGCACCTATTACAGCTGCAAACCCTCCAAGAATTTTAAGTTTTTGAGAGCTATTTAAATCACTCCATCTCTCAGTAATTTTACCTGATACCTGTGTTAACGTTTCATTCATTTCTTCACCTCATTTTTAGCTTAAACAGGTATTTTCATTATCTCCTGATATGCTGTCATAACGCCATTTCTCACTTGCATGGTAAATTGCAATAATATACTTGATTTTTCTTGTGCTATCATTAACTCATGAACATTGTCATTCTTTCCAGTCATAAATTCGAATGTTAATTTTTCTATTTCATTTTCTGCTTCTATTGTTTTATTTAATAACTCTTTTGCAGCATCCAATGATATCTTAAATGCACTATCATCTATTGGATAAGTTATTTCATTTTTTATCGGTTGTATATTGTTAGAAATCATATTTATAGCTTCAATCATTTTTATACCCCATTTGATTTTATTTTCTACATTTTATACTAGCATAAGGGCGAATCACATTCACCTATATCAACCAAATTTTAAACTATTTTAACTAAAAGTAATTCTTTGTTATTTGCCTAACTCTAATGCTTTTGTTATCATCGCTTTCATATTGTTAAAAACTGTAACATTTGCTTCATATGATCTACTTGCTGAAATCATATTTACCATTTCATCAACACTATTAACATTAGGCATAATAACATATCCATCTGCATCTGCGTCTGGATGTCCTGGGTCATATATTACTGGAAAAGGAGAATTATCTTCCACAATACTTGCAACTCTAACTCCTTTAACTCCTTTTTGTGTAATACCCATAGTTTCATTCAGTACAGAATTAAACTCTA
>LJHD01000025.1 GCA_001983475.1 Candidatus Epulonipiscium fishelsonii
ACCAGCATATCCAACAAGGTCACCTTTTGAACCAATTACACGATGACATGGAATAACAATCAAAATAGGATTTTTACTATTTGCTAAGCCGACAGCATGGCTTGCTTTTTTATTTCCAACAGATTTTGCAATTTCCTTATAAGTGCAAGTTTCCCCATAAGGTATAGTGCAAAGTGTTTTCCAAACTTTTTTTTGAAACTCTGTCCCTCTAAGTTCGTATTTAAAATCAAAATAACTTCTAACTCCATTAAAATATTCATCTAGTTGATAAAAAACTGAGTCTGTAAATTTTGTTTTTACACCAAATTCACATGGCTGTTCTCTTAAATTTCTAAGATAAACAACAATATCATCCTCATAATCAATACGAAATGTGCCTAAAGCAGTTTCATAGACTGCAAAGGCTATAGATTTTAATTCTTTTGTTGGTTTAAACTTGTTTAAAGATTGCTGTGATTTTCTAAGAGATACCACAACATCATTTTCGTAATCAATATTAATTTTTCCTAGGTCTGTTCTATAAAGTGCAAATGCCATAAATTTTTAATTCCTTTCTATAAATATATATTATCGCACAATAATTTATTTGCAATAGTTTAGCTACGCAAAAAAGTTATTTCTTCCTTATACAAGTTAGACTTATCGTCAAGCCAAGGAGTTTCCAAGATTAATGGTTTATTTTTAAAAATATCGTTATGGACAATTTTATAAAGTGCTTCCTTACCAATGTAGTCTTTTCCTCTGGGGTTTGTTTCATCTGCTCCAATATTTGCATGACGATCTTTTTTGGCTCCTTTTTTATTAAGCGAACCATTAATGTGTAATGTCTTTATATATTTAAGACCAATTTTAGAGTCAAATTCAGACAGTACATCGTCAAATTCATTTACTATATCATATCCACTATCATGCAAATGACAAGTATCCAAACAAACACCAATCTTATCTTTAAAGTCAATACCATCTATAATTTGACTAAGCTCTTCAAAGTTTCTTCCAATTTCAGTTCCTTTTCCAGACATAGTTTCAAGACAAACTATTGGCAATTCAGGGCTTAATATTTTATTTAGTCCATTTACTATATTTTCTATGCCTTGTTCTAATGTTGAAGTTGTAAATGCTCCAGGATGAAGAACTAAATATTTTGAACCAATCGCTTTAGTACGGTGTAGTTCGGTTTCCAAAAATGTGCAGGCTAAGTTGTACGTATCTTCCTTAAAAGATGCCATATTAATTATATATGGAGCATGAACTACAATGTCTGAAATGTTGTGTTCTGCCATAAATTGTTGCCCTTGAGGAATTTTTAGTTTTTCAAGTGGTGACCGTCTTGTATTTTGAGGAGCTCCGGTATAAATCATAAAAGTATTTGCTCCATAGGAAAACGCTTCTTGAGCTGCACCCAACAGTCCATTTGCTATAGAAACATGAGAACCAATTTTTAACATATTAAAATTTTCCTTTCAACTTTATTAGGAATATTTATTCCCTAAATATGTAAAAATTATTAGCCCTCAATACTTATTATACTAAAGTGTAACCAATTTTAACATAGGTTATTTTAATAATTCTTAAGAAATCTTAAGAATTATTAGGCATTAATCTTAAGATTTATGGTATATAATACCATTAAGAAACAAAACAAAAGGCTAAAAATAAGGAAAACTCGTAATAAATAAAAAAATTTATATTTTATGTATAGTTTGAAAAATTTTTTTTAGAAATGTCTGGTATAAAATTTGAAAGGAGTAAATTATGAAAATGTTAATAGCAAGCTTGGTAATGGCAGGAATAGGATTAGGAATGGTAGGAACAGCAGGCGTATTAGCTGCGGAAATGGAACTAGGTGAACAAATAGTAACCAGACAAGATTTAAATATATCTGAAGAATTACCTAGTTTTAAAAATATAGATATAGATGCTAGTATAATTGAAACTGAAATTTTGGAAGGAGATAAATTTTATATAGAAGCTGCTGCTGAAAATTTAGTAGGGGAATTTATTTATAAAGTAAAAAATGATACTTTGTTTATTGAACATGAAATAAATAAAATAGAGAATTTCTTGTTTAATTTACTTCAAAAAGTCGATGAAAACACAATTAATCTGAAAATATATGTTCCAAAGGATACATATTTAAACAATGTTGAGATAGATGGTGGGCTGGAAGATATACTTATTTGTGGCTTGGATATAGAAAATTTAAATATAGAAAATGGAATGGGAGATTCAACTATAAAAGACGTTGTTGTAAATAAATTTGAATTTGAAGGCGGAATGGGAGATTCAACTATAGAAGATGTTGTTGTAAATAAATTTGAATTTGAAGGTGGAATGGGAGAGCTTGTAGGTAAAGATATAACCTCTTATGACACGACAATTGAAATGGGAATGGATGACGTAGAATTAGAGGGAGATTTTGCTGGTGACATAAGGATAGAAGCTGGAATGGGAAACGTTTCTATAACCACAACCAAAGAATATAGAGACTATAATTTTAAAATAGAAGGTAGCATGGGGGACGTTTATATAAATGATAGAATTTATGAATTTATGGAAAATGATATAAATGAAAATAGAGATGGGGAGTATGTGATAGATATAGAAGGCAGCATGGGAGACGTTAAGATAAAAACAAACTAATTTATTTAACAGTGGTATGAAAAAAATATACTTAATATATTTAATGGGTACAAATTTATATTTATTTGACTAGTGATTTATAACTGTGGTTGCACAGAATTTTAAAGGAGCAAATTATGAAAATGTTAATAGCAAGCTTGGCAATGGTGGGAATAGGATTAGGAATGGTAGGAACAGCAGGGGTGTTAGCTTCAGAAACTGAACTAAAGATTGAACAAGTAATAAGTGGAGAAAGTTTAAACATATCTGAAGAATTACCTAGTTTTAAAAATATAAATATAGAAGGAGGCCTAACAGATATTGAAATTTTGGAAGGAGATAAATTCTATATAGAAGCAACTGCTAAAGAATTAGAAGGTAAATTTAGTTATAAAGTGGAAAACAACACATTGTTTGTTGAGCATGAAAATAAAGATAATAATTTTAACTTTCTGAAAATGGATAAGATTATTGATGTAAAAATATATGTTCCAAAAGATACAAACTTAAATGAAATTGAAACAGAAAATGGAATTGGAGATATGCTGGTTTATGGTCTAGACATGGAAAGATTGGATATAGAAGCAGGTGTTGGAAAAATAACCATAGAAGATGTTATTGCAGATGAATTTGAATTTGAAGGTGGAGTTGGGGATGTTACATGTAAGAATATAACATTTTATGATACAAAAATAGAAGCAGGGATGGGAGCAGTGGAACTAGAGGGAGATTTTGATGGAGATATAATGATAGAAGGTGGAATGGGAGACATTTCTATAACTACAACTAGGGAATATAGTGATTACAACTTTAAAATAGAAGCAGGGCTTGGAAATATCAGTGTAAATGATAACAAGTATGGATTGTTTGAAGGTGATATCAATGAAAATAGAGGTGGCAAGCATATGATAGATGCTGAAGTTGGAATGGGAAGTATTGATATAAAAACAAATTAAAATACATTGCGGGTGGAAAAACTATATAAAAGGATAGTAATAGTAACTCCTATCCACCCACATCTTATTTGTTAAAATATGAGATTTTATCTAAAAATAGTTAAGAGTTTTAAATCTCTTAGCTATTTTTTATTATAGTGGCAATAAAATTTTATCAAATTAATTATAAGTGTAAATTAAATTTTTTATAAACTATACTTAACTTGCAATTAAATTATATTTTAGATATAATAGATTTAGAGCAAAACTTAATTGTCTCTAAAAATTACATATATATTCTAAAATCAATGGGGGAATGTAAAAATGAGAAAACAATTAATTATGGGTATGGCAGCAGTATTATCACTAGGAACAATAACTGCCCTAGCATTAGATATTAATGGAACTGAAATTGAAAATGGTAAAGTTCAAGCAAAGAGAATTGAAGAAGATAAAGTAATAGATTCTTTAAATAATCCGCTTGATATTATAAAATTTTACGAAAGAGGATTGGACTCTGAAACAGAAGCGTATGAAACAGATAAACAAGTAATAGAAGCTTATAAACATGAATATTACAGTCAAACAATGCCTGAAACTGAAGTTGTTTCTGGAGAAGTAGCTTTGGAAGAAGGAACTATCAACGCTAGTTTGCAATTAAAACCAGATGAATATGAAGCTAAGCAAGAAGCTTGGAGAAATGAACAAGCACAAAAGCAAGCAGAATACGAATTAATTAAAACGGAATTTAAGACAACCCAAGAAGCCTTGGAACAAAAATATGATTTAAAACAAGCAGAGTATGAAGCTAAGCTTTTAGCATGGGACCAAGATTATGATAAAAAACAAGCAGAATATGATTTAAGAAAAAAAGAACATGATCTATTGCAAGAAGAATATGATTTAAAACAAAAAGAATATGAAAAAGAGCAGCAAAAGTGGGAAGATGAAGCTGAGCTAAAACATGAAGAATATGCATTGTTAATAGACAAATATGAAAACTTACAAGAAGATTGGGAAGATGAGCATAAAGAAATGCTAGATAAGTATGAAGAAAAATATGAAGACTGGCAAGACGAATATGATGATATGCAAGAAAGTTATAAAATTATAATGGAAGATTATAAAGATATTATTGATGGGGTATTGGAAAAATATAATACAACATTAAAAACTATTGAAAAAATGAAAGAAGAAATTGCAGCAGAAAGAGCAGAGTTATTTCCTGAATAATTTTTGGTAAAAAAGAAGGGTTATGTTCCAAAAGGACATGGCCCTTCTTTTTGTAGAATAAGGGCGTAAAACCTACTCACGGTTAGGAGATCAAATGTATGGCTGAGAGCAGATAGACAATAATATAAAGTAAATCTGCTTTTTTTGTTTTAACATATATTCATATCTATTTAAATCGATAACTTTAAACTGCTTTTTCTATACTTTTTTACTCCTGAATCATAGAAATTAAAGATTTATCATCATTTATTCAATAGCATGTTTGTATTATCCTTGTGGATATTCATATCATAAATACATAGTTTTTTATATTAATATGCAAAATATATCAATCTATAAACATTGAATGAACAAAAAACATATTAAAATGTCATAATACAAATATTTAATAGACAAAATATAAAAATGTTAAAGTTTTTTTAAGTAGAGAGATATACATTACAGCTATAAAATATATTAATCTATAAACATTGAATGAACAAAAAACATATTAAAATGTCATAATACAAATATTTAATAGACAAAATATAAAAATGCTAAAGTTTTTTTAAGTAGAGAGATATACATTGTAAATATAAAATATATCAATCTATAAATATTGAATGAACAAAAAACATATTAAAATGTCATAATACAAATATTTAATAGCTAATATATTTAAAAAAATGTTAAAGTTTTTTTGGATGGAGAGCGATACATTAATTATAGATACAAAATGTATCTGTGAATAAACATTTAATGGACAAAAAAGATATTAAGATGTCATAATACAAATGTTTAGGGGACAAAATATAAAAATGCTGAAAAAAAATATTTAAAAAAATGCTAAAGTTTTTTAAGTAGAGAGCGATATATTAATTGTAGATATAAAATATATCAATCTACAAACATTTAATAGATAAAAAACATATTAAAATGTTATAATACAAATATTTAGGGGACAAAATATAAAAATGCTGGAAAAAAATATTTAAAAAAATGCTAAAGTTTTTTTAAGTAGATAGCGATATATTAATTGTAGATACAAAATGTATTGCTACACAAATATTTAAGCAACAAAAAACATAGTTAAATGTCGGAAGACAATCAGGAAAAATACATATTGAAAGACAAATATTTAAGTAACGGAAAACATAGTGCCGGGAGACAACTACGTAATGAAATATAAAAATAATTAAGTAACGAAAGAAATATTTAAATTTTAATAAGGACATTTATAATTCAAGGAGGGCTTTAACATGGTAGTAAACACTAATTCACTTTCTTTAAACGCGCACAGAAATATGGGATCAAACACAACTCAATTAGG
>LJHD01000026.1 GCA_001983475.1 Candidatus Epulonipiscium fishelsonii
TATATATATATTATACAGATTTCTGTACTATATCCTCAAGGAAAATAAGATGCAATTAATAAATTAAAAAATTAGAAAAATGATTAACCTATTGAATTATAAGCAGTTTTTAAAGTACAAATTTCTACATTATTAACAAGACAAACAAAAAGTCAAATGTTTTTTTTCTTATTTGTTGTAATTATAGGTCAAAATATGATAAACTAAATAAAATACTAATTAAGGAGTTTTTTTATGAATAACATGGAAGAAATGACTGTGGTGCAATTAAGGCTTAAAGCCAAAGAACTTGGTTTTAAAAATATAAGTAAATTAAAGAAAAATGAAATAGTAGATTTATTGGAAGAATATGTTGATAATAAAAAAGTAAACAATGATGAAGCAAAAAAAGAAGAAATTGTCCCATCTAAAAATACAGTTCAAAATATATCCCCACAAACTAACAAAGAAACAACTACACAAGATTATCAGAGAGCAACTGGTGAAGGTATCTTAGAAATTATGCCCGATGGATATGGTTTTTTACGTTCTGAAAACTTTGTTCGTGGTGAAAACGATATTTACGTTTCTATTTCACAGATTAGGAGATTTAATTTAAAAACTGGAGATTGGATTCATGGAGATATAAGGAAGCCAAAGGAAGGCGAGAAAGCAGGAGCATTACTTTATGTGCATAATGTAAATGGAGATAATCCAGAGCAAATTAAATCTAGACCTAATTTTGAAAATTTAATTCCAGTTTTTCCAGATGAAAGATTAAACTTAGAATATAAAGAAAAAATAATATCTACTAGAATAATTGATATTATAGCACCTATTGGCAAAGGTCAAAGAGGACTTATAGTTGCACCTCCTAAAGTTGGAAAAACCATTCTATTAAAACATATCGCAAATGCTATTACAAATAATTATCCAGATATTTCTCTAATTGTATTACTTATAGATGAACGTCCTGAAGAGGTTACTGATATAAGACGTAGTATTATCGGTCGAGATGTACAAGTTATAGCTTCAACTTTTGATGAACCTCCAGAGCATCACAAACAAGTGGTTGAAATGGTTTTAGAAAGAGCCAAAAGAATGGTTGAGCAAGGAAAAGATTTAGTTATTCTTTTAGATAGTATTACAAGAATGACTAGAGCATATAATTTAACCACTACTCCAAGTGGAAGAACGCTTTCTGGTGGACTTGACCCTGCTGCTTTATATATGCCAAAGAAGTTTTTCGGTGCAGCTCGAAAAATAGAAAACGGTGGAAGTTTAACTATTTTAGGGACAGCTTTAGTTGATACTGGAAGTAAAATGGATGATATAATTTTTGAGGAATTTAAAGGAACAGGAAATATGGAGCTAGTATTAGATAGGTCTCTTTCTGAAAGACGTATTTTCCCTGCAATTGATATATATAAATCAGGGACAAGAAGAGATGATTTACTATTAACTCAAGAAGAAATGAACGTAGCCTATCAAATGAGAAATGAATTAAGTAAAGGAAATTCTGCTGAAGCAACAGATAATTTAATTAAATCTATGATTAAAAATGAAACAAACAAAAAATTTATCACACAATTTAAAACAAATATTTAATGTTGCAATAAAAAAAATTTTATGGTATAATTGCAACAGTTAAGATATAAATTGTTAGTTAGAATTAACAATATAACAAAAGAGAGGTTTTTATATTATGAATAAAGAAATTCAACCCAAATATGAAGAAGTAACAGTACATTGCAACTGTGGTAATACATTTTTAACACGTTCCACAAAAGACAAAATTCGTGTAGAAGTTTGTTCACAATGTCATCCATTTTATACAGGAAAACAAAGAGCGGCTCAAGCAAAAGGTAGAGTTGATAAATTTAATAAAAGATATAACGTTAAATAGTGTCAATTCCTTTAAACTAATAGGTAAGATTTTAAAAATACAAATATGTTAATAATTTAGTTAATATTAACTAGACTTACCATAGAATACATTAAATTAAAACTTTGTTTAATCATATATATTACCATAGTTACTATAAAATATTCCACTAGGTCAATATTTTAAGAGTTCTTCTTTAAAAGTAAAAGATATATTATAAACTCTATTATAGACAGTGGACGTACTATCCATATTTAATAGGCATTTATTCACTAGGTATAGTGGCTTTTTGCCTTAAATTTTATAAAGAAATGGTTGAGATTAAGTTCAACCATTTTTTTTAACTTATTTTTTTTAAAGGGTGGGGAGAGAATGAGCAGAATTGATATAGGTGGGCAGGCAGTAATAGAAGGTGTTATGATGAAAGGTCCTACAAAATATGCTGTGGCCGTACGTAAACCAGATAAAACAATAGCACTTGATATAAAAAATTCAACAAGTTTACTAAAAAAATATAAGCTTTTAAATTTACCAATTTTACGTGGAATTATAGTATTTATAGAATCAATGATAGTGGGGACAAAAACTTTATCATATTCAGCAGAATTTTTTGATGATGGAGAAACTGAGGAAGTTTCTAAGTTTGAAAAATGGTTGGAAGAAAAAGTTGGGGAAAAGGTTCTATTAGCTATTACTATGGCAATATCCTTTATATTAGCAATATCAATTTTTATGATTTTACCTATGTTGTTGAGCCAAGTTTTTAGACTATTTATTCCTTCTTCTTTTATCCAAAATTTAATTGAAGGTTTTATAAGAATTTTAATTTTTTTAATCTATATGAAGTTAATTAGTAAAATCAGTGATATCCAAAGAACATTTGAATATCATGGTGCAGAACACAAGACTATTAATTGTCTAGAGCAAAATAAAGAGCTTACTATAGAAAATGTAAAAAGTTGCTCAAGACTTCACAAAAGCTGTGGAACAAGTTTTCTCTTTATAGTAATGATTGTAAGTATCCTTGTATTTAGTCTTTTTACAACTCAAATAATATGGGTTAGAACATTGACAAGAATTATTATGGTACCTATTGTTGCTGGAATTTCATATGAATTTATAAGATGGGCAAGATTAAAACAAGATAATATTATTGCAAAATTTTTAAGCATACCTGGTATGTGGTTACAAAACCGATTTACCACATTAGAACCAGACGATAAGCAAATAGAAGTAGCAATTGCTGCAATTAAGGGGGTTTTAGATAGTGAATAATGAAATATCGATCAGAGATCTTATTAAACAGGGTGAGCAGATTTTTATTGATTACCAAAAACAAGATGCCATAATTGATGCAAGACTTTTAATGATGCATTTGTTTAATGAAGACTATGGTTGGATCTTAATGAATCAAAATAAAACTGTACCTGAACATATTAAACAATCATACATTTATTTAGTTGCCAAACGCACTCAAGGAATTCCTTTACAATACATTACGAATTCACAGGAATTTATGGGGCTTGATTTTTATGTGGACGAACGTGTTTTAATTCCAAGACAAGATACGGAAACTCTGGTTGAACAAATAATAAAGATTTCAAAAACAAAACCAATAACCAATGCTGTTGAAATCGGCATTGGTTCAGGCTGTATTAGTATAGCATTGGCATATTATATAAATAATTTAAAAATTATTGGTATAGATATATGTAAAAAAGCTTTAGAGGTTGCAAACAAAAACATAAAAATGTATAATTATCAGGATAGGATATCTATCATTAATAGTGATGTTTTTAAGGAGTTCAGTCTTGACGATGAACCCTTAGATCTAGTGGTATCTAATCCACCTTATATCTCTAAATACGAAACACCATTTTTAATGAAAGAGTTACATTGTGAACCTAAAATAGCTCTTACAGATGATAATGATGGATTAACCTTTTATCAAATTATATCACAAGATGCGCTCAAGTATTTACGTAACGGTGGAATTATTGCCTTTGAAATTGCATTTAATCAAGCAGAAAACGTAAGTAAATTGCTATATGAAAATAATTATAAAGATATACAAATTATAAAAGATTTAGCAGGGAAAGATAGGGTTGTTATTGCCACAAAATAAATTGAAGAGGTGAAAATGATATGTTTGATCAGATAGAAGAGTTAGTAATAAAATTTAATGAAATAGGAAATAAAATAAATGAGCCCGCAATTATAGCTGACCAAGATACTTGGAGAAAGCTTATGAAAGAACATAGTGGATTACAACCTATTGTAGACAAATACAAAGAATATAAAAAGACATTAAATGACATAGATGACGCACTTACAATGCTTGAAGATAACATAGATGAAGATTTTAGAAATTTGGTTAAAGAAGAGTTGTCTGAAAATAAGAAGAAAATTGAACCTTTAGAAAATGAATTAAAACTGCTCCTAATTCCAAAAGATCCTAATGATGAAAAAAATGTCATAGTTGAAATAAGAGGAGGAGCTGGAGGAGATGAAGCAGCATTATTTGCAGCGGATTTATACCGAATGTATAATAGATTTTCTGAACGTAGCAAATGGAAAAGTGAATTAATGGATGTAAATGAAAGTGGAATAGGCGGATTTAAAGAAGTTATATTTATGATTAAAGGTGACGGAGCCTATTCCAAGTTAAAATATGAAAGCGGAGTTCATAGAGTTCAGCGTATTCCAACAACAGAATCAGGCGGTCGAATTCATACTTCTACAGTAACTGTTGCTGTTCTTCCAGAAGCAGAAGAAGTTGATGTTGAAATTAACCTTTCTGATATAAGAGTAGATGTATTCCGTTCTTCAGGAAATGGAGGGCAAAGTGTTAATACGACAGATTCAGCTGTACGAATTACTCATATGCCAACAGGAATTGTTGTCTCTTGCCAAGATGAAAAATCTCAATTAAAAAACAAAGACAAAGCAATGAAAGTTTTACGAGCAAAATTATATGAATTAGAACTTGAAAAACAACATTCAGAACTTGCTGCGGAAAAAAGAAGTCAAATTGGAACAGGTGATAGAAGCGAACGTATACGAACATACAATTTTCCTCAAGGAAGAGTAACCGATCATCGTGTTGGCCTTACGTTGCACAAGCTTGATCAAGTTTTAGATGGAGATATTGAAGATATTATTTCAACTTTATCAACTGTGGATCAAACAGAAAAATTAAAACAGGCTACAAGTTAAATTGTAAAATAACAGATTTAGTCACGTTGTTCATAAATCCGTTATTATGAATAAAATCTTTAATTTAGTTACAAAAAAAAGGGACTGGTCCCTTTTTTTTACAATCGTGTTAATTTTCTTTTTTTACTAACTAAACTATAACCCATCTGAACCTCCCATCCATAAAAGAGTGGGGTTATTAAAGTCTTTTAACTTTGGAAGTTTGATACATTATATCCTTATTCTTATAGGTGTGTTCAATTCGCTCCTACTTATAGGACTCTTAAGTCCACAACTCTACTTTTTCTTAATATATCTGCGTTTAAGTATTTACATGTTTTAATATATTTAAACGTTTTTATTAAGAAAAAATATTAAGTTAAATATCTTTAAAAAACCCACACCCTTTGTAATTAGAGGTTGTCGTTCAATTAGAAACGCTACTTTCTAACCAGTTCTCTTATGAACTTCTTTATATTTCTATAAAGCACAGACTATATCTTCTCCCTCA
>LJHD01000027.1 GCA_001983475.1 Candidatus Epulonipiscium fishelsonii
GACAATCTTTTTATAGCAACACCATTTCTTTCCCATTGTTCTTCTTTATTTAACAAGCCAAAGTTTAAATTAAAAGTTGCCTTTAACCCATACTTGTTAAAAATTTCTATCAACCGTTTATCTTGTTTAACTCCATCATCGTAACTAAATGTCAATGCTTTTTTAGCACCATTTGGATACTGTCTCATATTAAATTTCTATTCCTTCCTTTAGCAATGTCTCTTTTAATACTTTAGACATAATATTATATCCTAAGTAATTTGGATGAGTTCCATCTACTGTAAAAATAGTTTCTTCCTTTAGTAGTGCATTAAAATAGTCCACATAAATATATCCATACTCACTAGCCATCATTTTTAATACTTTATTTAATTCAAGCTCGAATCTTCGTCTACTTTGCTCGGTTTCATTTATTTCAAAATTAGGATTCGGTATTAAAGAACATATAGCCAGCAAAATATTACTTTCTCTTGCACTAATTATAATTTTTAAAATATTGTCAGTTACTTCTTTCATAATATTTTCATATTCTCGGCCTTTTGATTGTTGAAAGAAGTTAGGCATAATTTCATAAAAATCATTTATTCCTAGTAAAATAACACAACATCGTGGACACAGCTGCAATACATCTGCTTCAAATCTCCTTAGTGCATATCGGGTTTTATCTCCTGCTATTCCTCTATTAATTATCAAGTTGCTTCTATTAAAGCAGGCATTAAGTTCCCATTGCTGTGTAATTGAGTCTCCGAAAAATACATAGTCTACATTTAACTTATTTTTTAATATTAATTCATTTTTAATATCATAGTCACTTCTTAAATTATCCGCTAGTGCTATTTCCGAAAAATATCCTGGCTTTATCATTTAATTCCTCCCCAAGCAATTATTTAATGCCACATCAACTTTAACATAGACATCAAAAAATGTCAAACGTAAAAAAAGCCATCAAAAATTTGATGACTTTTTTTTATTCATAGATCATGTATTTAGGAACAACATGACTAAATCTCTTATTTATCGTAATTATCTGGTACAAATTGTTCACTTGGAGTTGAACCCGCTTGTTTTGCAATAAGTGTAATTAGCTGAGCATACATATCATTCGCTTGATTAATAGCATCACCTGCAATTAAATTACCCAGTAATGTTGCTACTTCTTTTGTTAGTTGCGGATTTTTATTATATAGATCAATAAAGTATTCGTCTATCTCTTTTTGAACCTGTATAATTTGACGCTCATATTCTTTCCAAAAGTCTCTTACTCCTGTTCCATAGTTTTCACGGTCAATCTCTGCTAGTGCAGACAATCCACGAAAACTCCAATAAGCTGCATCTTGGTTGTATTCTGTTCCTGGAACTTTATATGCTTCGTATGTATCTTGGATTATTCCATATGTAGGAAGGTATACCGAGTGTTCTGCATTACCCATAGCAATCCACATAAGTCCATCAATCCCTTTTGGATAGTCTTCTCTCATCTGTATAATATGGCATTCAGCTTGCTTTTCAGTCCCAATTGCACGAACTTCTTTGTTTTTATTTGCATCTATGTCTGTTCCTTCATATCTATAACGTTGAAGCTCCATAACTTCTTGTAGTTCAATTTTATCATCTGGAGTCATGAATAAATCAAATACTTCTGCATCATACGCTATTTCTTGAGATGGCGAAAAGAAATGTTGCCCTCCCCATGCACGTGAACGATTATAATCTTTAAGTTCATCTCCATAAGTTAATGCTAGGTGAAATTGCCCTTCATACTCTTT
>LJHD01000028.1 GCA_001983475.1 Candidatus Epulonipiscium fishelsonii
TTTAAATCAGAATTTTCAGATATCATAAGAGCTGCATCTCCAGCCCATGCAACCATCATAGCTGCCTCTTCATTAATCATTTTGCCTTTTCCTTCATCAACTACATATGCTAATACTAGTGGTTTTTGTGCAATAAGTTCTTGTTTAGCTGCTTCAAGCTCTAGTGGATCTGTCGAGTTCATTGAATATCCTAGTTTTTTTAATGCCACCATTAACGATTCACGTTCACTGTCATACATAAAAATCTTTTTTGCATATTCAGGGTTCCATAAATCGGCCCATTCATCAATGTCATCTTCAACCATTGTTGTATTATAAATTATCCCCATTGTTCCCCATGAAAATGGAACAGAATATTTATCTTCTGGGTCAAAAGGCAAGCTTCTAAATTCTTTATCAATAAATTTATAGTTTTCTAAAGCGTTTACATCAATCTCAGCAAGCATATCTTCTTTAATGAGTTTTTCAATCATATAATCTGATGGTACTAAAACATCATATCTTGCATTTCCACCAGATATTTTTGCGTACATTTCTTCGTTAGTAGGATATTCTTCATATAAAACTTCAATTCCTGTCTCTTCTGTAAAAAGCATATTTGTTTGTGGATCTATATAATCTCCCCAGTTGAAAACTTTAACAACTTGTTTTTCTTCACCACTGCACCCTGTCATTAAAATCGCTGTTAAAACTGCTGGAACTAAAAGTCTTTTCATTTCGCATTCTCCTTAAATTTTTTATTAGCTCTCATATTATTTATTATCAATATTATCAATATTGTCATAAAAACAATAGTTGAAATTGCATTGATTTTAGGGTTAACACCTTTTCTTGCCATGGAATAAATTTGAATTGATAGAGTTGTTACTCCTGAGGCTGTATTAAAAAAGCTTACTACAAAGTCATCTATCGATAATGTAAACGCTATAAATGCACCAGAAATTACACCTGGTAATATTTCTGGCAATATTACATGTTTAAAAGCATAAAATGGAGTTGCTCCTAAATCCAAAGCTGCTTCATATATATTCGGGTTCATGGTTCTAAGTCTTGGCATAACAGATAAAATAACATATGGTACACTAAATGTTATATGTGATAAAATCAATGTTACTAATCCAAATGGTATATGTAGTGTAGAATATAGCATCATTAATGATATTCCTATTACAATGTCAGGGCTTAACAAAGGTATATAGGTTACACTCATTACTAGATTTCTTTTCCACTCAGTCATTTGATTTATACCGATAGCAGCTAGTGTTCCAATTATAACGGAACATATTGTAGATATAGCTGCAACTGTAACAGTATATTCGAAAGATTGTCTAATTTGATAGTCTTTAAATAAATCAAAATACCAATGCAAAGTGAATCCTTGCCAACTTGTTGTTTTTGAATCATTAAACGAAAATGCCATAAGCAAAACAATTGGAGAATAAATAATTAAAACTATTATTCCTAAATATGCTTTTTTCAATATGTTTATCATACAATCCCACCGCCTCTACCAAGCGTTTCATTTTTACCCATTAGTCTAATTGTAATAATTATTATAAGCATTAAAATTACAGACAACGCTGAACCAAATCCCCAATCATTTGTTCTAGTAAATTGTTCTTCAATTATATTACCAATTAGTACAACTTGCCCTCCACCAAGAAGTCTCGTTACCATAAAAGTTGTTAATGAGGGCATAAATACCATCAAAACTCCTGTTATTACTCCTGGCATACTTAAAGGCAAAGTTACTCGTTTAAATGTTTGAACTTTGTTTGCACCTAAATCATAAGATGCCTCAATTAAGTTTGGATCAATTTTAGCTAATGCATTATAAATCGGCAATACCATAAAAGGGAAGAAATTATAAATCATCCCAAACACAATAGCTCCATCTCCATACAAAAATTGTCTTGTTGGTAATCCCAAATATTCTAATATAGAGTTTAATATTCCTTTATTTTCTAACAATATCATCCAAGCATACGTTCTCATTAAAGAATTCATCCACATTGGAAGTATTATAAGAATTAAAATTATAGTCTTATTTGACATATCTTTTTCATTTAAAATCATAGCCAACGGATATGCACTTATTAAACAAACAATGGTTGTAATTAAGGCTAAATTAATAGATTTTATTAATATTTCCATATATAATGGATCAAAAAATCGTCTATAGCTATCTAGAGTAAACGTTATACCTTCTGCTGTTTCTGTTTTTAAACTAAAATATGTAATTAATACTAAGGGCACTACAATAAATATTGCACTCCATAAAATATATGGTGATGCCAGATAACGTTTATACATCTTCTTGCTCCTTATTTAAAATAATCACATTTCAAATGCACCGTCAAACCGTGCTTCTTAATATAATTTTATTTTTGATTATAACCTGTTTTGTGCATAACATGAATATCTTCAGGGTCTAAGCTTAATCCTATTAGTTGACCAGCAGGTGCCATATCAGTAGAATGTACAATAAACTTAAAATAATCTGTTTTTATTTCCATTTCATAATGTACTCCTCTAAACATTACACTTTCAACTACACCTTTCATCATGCCTTTTTCTATGTCTACAATTTGTAAATCTTCAGGACGAATTACTATGTCTACAGCTTCATTTAATTTAAATCCTTTATCAACACAAATAAATTCTTTGTTATTAAATTTTACTAACCTATCTTTTAACATAATACCTTCAATGATATTACTTTCACCAATAAAATCTGCAATAAATGCATTTTCAGGTTCATTATATATATCCACAGGACTTCCAATTTGTTGAATATTTCCATCTTTCATAACAACAATTGTATCAGACATTGTTAATGCTTCCTCTTGGTCATGAGTAACAAAAATAAATGTAATCCCCAATTTTTGTTGAATTCTTTTTAATTCTGTTTGCATACCTTTTCTCAACTTTAAATCCAGCGCCCCTAAAGGTTCATCTAAAAGCAATACCTCTGGTTCATTTACTAAAGCTCTTGCAATCGCAATCCGTTGTTGTTGCCCTCCACTTAAAGAATTAACTTTTCTATCCTCAAATCCTTCTAAATTTACTAATTCAAGCATTTCAGTAACTTTTTCTTTGATATAGCTTTTTTCCTTTTTCTTAATGTTAAGTCCAAATGCAATATTTTCAGCAACATTTAAATGTGGAAATAGTGCATATTTTTGAAATACAGTATTAACACGTCTTTTGTAAGGAGGCGTTCCAACTACATTTTTTCCTTCAAACAATACTTTACCTTCTGTTGGCTCTGCAAATCCACCAATTATTCTCAAAAGTGTAGTTTTTCCACAGCCACTTGGTCCTAATAAAGTCAAAAACTCATTTTTCTTAATAGATAAATTTATATCTCGTAATACACTTACTCCATCCTCAAAAGTTTTTGTAAGTTCTACGATATCAACAATATTATTCATAGTTTCAACACCTCTCCATAAAAAGTTAAAAGCTTGGTGGAGTTACCACCCATAAAATTATCGCCTTATTTTTTCCTGTGTTTTCTATCCAATGTTGTGCTGTTGCCTTAAAATAAA
>LJHD01000029.1 GCA_001983475.1 Candidatus Epulonipiscium fishelsonii
TTTCTGTTTTTACTCAACTTGGAATTTCATCAAAAGAAGCACAAATGCACCATGCAACTCAAACCAATGTAACAAATTCAATTGAAAATCAAAGATTGTCTGTTTCTCAAGTTTCTCTTAATGAAGAGTTTTTAAATCTTACAAAATATAATCAAGCATATCAAGCCTCTGCAAAATTAATGTCTGTAATTGATGAAGTATATGAAACAACTATAAATAAGTTAGGAGCATGGTAAAATGAGAATAACAAATGGAATGTTAATGAACAATGCAATAAATTCACTTAATAATGCAAATGCTAATTTAAGTAGTATAATGAATCAAATGAATTCAGGGTTTGTAATTCAAAGACCCTCAGAAGATCCTATTATTGCTGCTCGTGCACTTAAATTACAAATAAACCAAAATCAGATTTCACAACACCAATATAATACCAAAGAAGCTATGTCTTTTCTTGAGCTAACAGAATCAAGCCTTGAAAACATGGAAGACGTTATAGGTGGTGAAGGTGGTATTAGAGAAAACTTAGTTAATATTGCATCAGTCATGACTCAAGATGATAGAATGGCTGTTTATAAAGTTATGTCTGAACTTTTAAATCAAGTAAAAGATTCTGCAAACTCTACCTATGCGGGAAAATATCTTTTTTCAGGATACCAAACTAATGAACCTGCATATTTAACAAAGGATACAGAGCTTGAAGAAAGTTTAATGACTAGTGCAGATATTGTGACTCCAAAGGACCTTGAACTTGAAGGAAATACTATATTAAATGGGAATACTACACTAACTGGAGATATGACTGTAAAAGATGGAAGTAATATTACTGATATAAATGGCAAAACTTATGCAACTGGAGATACTATTCCATCTGGCACGGAAATAGTATCCGGTTCAACTTTAGGTGATGGAACTATTTTACCTGAGGGAACAACCATTCCATCTGGTACCATACTTCCTAAAGGAACAACTTTGCCTAAAAACATGGCAAATCCACATGTTGCTGGTGTTGTGAGTAAAACCGAAACTACATTACAAGGTGGTACATTGCTAGAAGACACAGCCCTTTCTTCTTATTTAAAATTAGGAGCTGATTTTACACCAAACAAAGATATTACTTTAAATGGACCTATGGAACTTGCTAAAGATATGCTTTTAGGAGCAGACTTAACTCTTAGCGGAGCAATGGTTTTAGAACAAGATATGACTGCTTGGGAAACTCCTCCTTTAGTGCTTAGTGGAGGCATGGAACTAAAAGGCGATATGACACTTCCAGAGGATATGCTTTTAGCTGGAGATATAAAGCTTGGAGGCGATACAACTTTAGGAGCAGAAATGCCTCTTGTTAATGATATAGTAGCTCAAGATGATATTACAATAGTTACTGGAGTGAACGCAGATGGAACTCCAAAATCAATAACTTATAAAAAAGGTATGATTATTCCTGCTCAAACAAATCAGTACGATGCTAACGGAGTAGTTACTGGAACTGTGCAAACTGTACTTCCTGCAGGAACTGTTCTTCCTTCTGGTCAAACAATTAAGGCAGGAGATACGCTTCCAGCGGGTACAGTAGTTCCTAAAGATACAGTTATTCCCGAAGGAACAACTATAGCACCAAATACAATTATACCTGATGGGACTGCTTTACCAAAGGGTACAGTTATTCCAAGTGGAACAACTTTGCCAGAGGGAACTTCTTTACCAGCAAAAACTGTACTTACACCAAATGAAACCATTCCATCTGGAAGTATTATTCCATCTGGAACTGTTATTCCAAAAGATACTGATATCCCTGCGGGAAGCTCTTTAACCGGAAAAGAGCAAGACATAAAATATGAAATTGGTGTATCTACTAATATTGCGGTAAACCAAACTGAAGTTATTGAAGCAGTTACTCACTTAGAAAAAATTATGGGGGAAGTTTTAAGTGCTATAGAATCCGATGATACAGATAAGCTTTCATCATTATTATCTGATTTTGATGATAGCCAAAGTTATTTTTCAGAGATGATTTCTGAGTCTGGTAGCCGATATGTAAGATTAGAGTATACTGAGAAAAAGCTTACTGACGACTATACTTCTATGGAAGAACTTTTTACAGAAACAGCAGGTATTGATATAGATGAAGCATTTTTAAACTACACTTCTCAATACACAATTTATCAAAGTGCATTACAAGCAGCTGCAAAAGTAAATATGAATACACTAGCTGATTATTTATAAAAAGAAAAATGTTATCTAAAAAAAGAGTATGGATTATTATCTGTACTCTTTTTTATTTTATATCGTATCATATTTTTCTGTTGACATTTATTTATATAATATTTTATAATATTTATGTGTACAAGCAATTCAATAGAGGAGAATATTTTATGAAAAAATTTTTAATTAAAGATTTAACTACATTTTTATCATTGTCAAAAATATTTAAAAATAAAGTTTTAAAAATAGTAACAGGTTCTTTAATTTGCCTAACAATAATAGGCATTTTTGCTGAAGATACAGAACAAATAAAAACTGTAAAAACGCCAGAACATTCTAACATACAAGCTGGAAGAATATATCAAGATGTAGTTAAAGACTTTAAAGACCACGGATTTACAAACATAAAAACAAAAGCAATAGATGATTTAATTGTAGGATGGCTAACTAAGGATGGAGAAGTAAAATCAGTTTCTGTTGATGGAAACATTGGATATTTAACAAATGACCTTTATCCTTCTGATGTGGAAGTAATTGTTACATATCATACATTTCCAATGGATGAAGAAAACGTGATAAAAACAAATGCAGGTTCTAAAGAATATTTGGGACAAAATTTTTTAACTGTAGAAGAAGAATTAAAAAAACTTGGATTTAACAACATTACAGTTGAACCAGAGATAACATATAATTCAAATAGTATGGATAATGAAATAATTGAAATTGAAATTAATGGAATGGAATTTGAATCTAATAAAACGTTTAAACAATCTGATAACGTTTATATTAAATACAACCAATTAGGAGCAACTTATACTTCAGAAAATTGCAAAGATTTAAACAATTTGTTAAAAGATGATGATATTTCAATAGCTAAAGATTTTGCACAAAAATATCATGATGAAATTATACAATTTGAAGGAAATATTGCTGATATGACAAATCACGATACATATGCAACTAGGTTTGATTTTTTAATATATGAGAATACACATGAAATGATAGCTTTTAAATTTAGTGACTATAATTATTTTGATTTAAATTTAATTGGAGAGAATATTCCAAATAAGGTTTCTCCAGGCCAAAATTATATAGTTACTGCTAAAGTTATTGAGTATAATCCAATTTCAGGATTATTTTTTTTAGATCCAGTTAGTTTGGAATATATTGAAAAAACTTTATAGTAATATTGAAAAGGGCAAACTATATTTTGTCCTTTTTTTATGCAAAATAGGTAAATTATAGGAGGAATTTTATGACACCAAAACAAATATTGTTAGATGTATTAAATCATAAAAAAGTTGGAGTTTTACCATGGGTTCCATTTGCAGGAGTACATGCAGGCAAACTTGTGGGATATAATGCAACAGAAGTTTTAACTAACAAAGATAAACTAGTAAAATCATTGTTGGAAGTAAATAAGCTGTACAAACCAAATGGGCAGCCTATTATATTTGACCTTCAATTAGAAGCAGAAATTTTAGGATGTGAATTATTTTTTTCAGACAACTATCCACCAGCAGTAAAATCACATCCCCTAGAAAATGTTGAGACTATTCCTTGTGAATGTAATCTTCCAACTGCAACAGACGGACGTTTACCAGTGGTATTATCTGCTATGAAGGAAATGAAGGAAAAAGTTGGTAATACTACCGCTCTTTATGGTTTAATTTGTGGGCCGTTTACACTAGCCTTACACTTAAGAGGTACAAATATATTTATGGATATGAATAATGAAGAGTATATAAAATCACTTTTGGAGTATTGTCTTAAAGTTTCTGAAAGAATGTCTGATTTATTTATTGAAGCAGGAATGGATATTATTGCAGTTGTTGACCCTTTAGTGTCTCAAATATCTCCTGCTAATTTTGAGAAGTTTCTAGACATACCGTTTTCAAATTTATTTAAACATATAAAAGCAAACGGTGCTTATTCATCATTCTTTGTATGTGGAGATGCAACAAAAAACATTGAAGTTATGTGTAAAACAAAACCCAATTCAATTTCAGTTGATGAAAATATTGACTTAGTAGAAGCAAAAAAAATAACTGATAAATACAATATTATTCTTAGCGGAAACATTCCTTTAACTTCCACTATGTTGCATGGCACCCAAGAAGACAATATGAAATATGTTATAGACCTAATTGATAGAATTGGAGATACAAGCAATTTGATTATTGCACCAGGATGTGATATGCCATATGATACTCCGATTGAAAATGCTATAGCTATTACTCAAGCTGTCACTCAACCTGAAATTGCACGTAAAATTTTAGAAAACTATAAAGCTGTTACTACAGACATATATAACAAAGTCCCTGATTATACTTCACTAGAAAAACCTCTTATAGAAGTTTGTACTCTAGACTCCACAAGTTGTGCTGCCTGCACATATATGATGGCAACAGTAAATCAAGCTAAAGAAGATTATGGAGATACAATTGATGTTATAGAACATAAGTTTACCTTAAAAGAAAACATTGCTCGCTTCAAAAAAATGGGTGTAACTAATTTGCCCTCAATCTATATTAATGGCGAATTAGCATTTTCATCAATAATCCCTAGTATAAATGAACTACACCAAGCAATTGATAAAGCATTTAATTAAATTTTATCTTTAAAGTTCCGCCACTTAATTGCTTGACAGCAACATCTTTTTTCTCTATTATTAATATAACAAGTTGTTGTTAAATTTTACCATTGGGGGATTTTAAATGAGAGATAAAATATCAGGAACAATTTACGGAATGGCATTAGGAGATGCCATGGGAATGCCGTCTGAATTATGGGGCATAAATAGGATAAAAAATTTTTTTGGAACAATTACCACATTTTTAGATGGTCCAAAAGAAAATGAAGTTGCTTGTAACTATACAAGAGGCCAATTTACAGATGATACTTCTCAAGCGTTAATAATACTAGACTCATTATTAAATACAAAGTTTATTCCAAACAAAGATGATATAGGTGCAAGGTTGCTTGATTGGGCAATTAAAGAAGATGCTGTTGCCAAAAATATTTTAGGGCCAACATCCAAGGTTGCTCTTACGAATTTAAAAGAAAATGTTCCCACAAAACATATTACAGATAAATCATTGTCAAATGGTTCTGCAATGAGAATTTCTCCTATTGGTTGTTTATTTAATCCAGATGATAAAGAAAAAATGGCCAAATTTATTTATGAGGTTTCTTCTGCAACTCATACTAGTGATGTAACCATTGCTGGAGCTGCAATGATTGCTATGGCTGTGAGTTCATCTATGGTAAATAGTGATATGGATAAAGTAATTGAAGATGTACACCAAATAGAAAAGATAGCTAAACAACTTGGTGCAGAAACTTTTAGTGCATCCCTTATGGAGAGAACTAAAATTGGAATAGAAATAGCTAGGAATTATGAGGGAGAAGAGTTTTTACAAAAAATATATGATATTGTTGGAACTGGGGTAAATATTATTGAATCTGTACCAGCTGCTCTTGCAATTGCTTATTATGCAAAAGATCCAAATATATCTTGTCTATTATGTGCAAATCTGGGAGGGGATACAGATACAATAGGAGCTATGTCAACGGCTATATGTGGAGCATTAAAAGGTAAGTCGTTTATAAATTCCGAGTATATTAAAATATTAGAGGCTAACAATGATATTAATTTTGAAAATTATATAGATATACTACTAGAAGGAAGGAACTCTATATGAAAATTTTGTTAATTGGCTCTGTAATCATTGATGTTATTATGAAAATTGATGCTTTGCCAAATCAAGGAGAAGATGCATTGTGTGAAGAGGTAACAACCACTGTTGGAGGTTGTGCTTATAATGTAGCCAGAATTTTAAAGCATTTTAATGTTGACCATGATTTGTTTGCACCTGTTGGCACAGGTCAATATTCAACTTTAATTGAACAAGAACTATACTCTCAAAACTATCCAATATTAATTAAAGATTTAGATAAGGATAATGGATATTGTCTTTGTCTTGTTGACAATGAAGGCGAGAGAACATTCATTACTGTACAGGGTGTAGAATGTGAATATAAGTTAGAATGGCTTAATCAAATTGATATGTCTCATTATAACAGAATATACATATCAGGATATCAGCTACTTGGAAATAATGCAAAAATAATATTAAAATGGTTGAAAACTTTACTAAACAAAGAAATATATCTAGATTTTGGTCCTGTCATAAAAGAAATAGATACAACTACACTGAAATCTTTACTTGAGTTATCTCCCATAATTCATATTAATAAACAAGAAGCAATAAATTTCCTAAACAAAGAAGGTACATATTATATAAATGATAGCCATGATATTGTAAAAATAATAAAAGATATTTTTAGTGTTACGTACAACAAGGTTTATATAACACTTGGTAAAGATGGCTTAATTATGTTTGATGGAAATAAAATTATTCAAGTTGAAAGTGATGAAGTTGAAGTTATAGATACAATTGGCGCAGGAGATAGTCATATTGCTAGTATAATGGCAGGGCAAGTACTTGGCTTTAATGACAAAAAAAGTTGTAAAATTGCTAATAAAGTAGCTACTAAAATGGTTCAAGTTAAAGGGCCAAATATCAGCCAAGAAATGTGGAACGAAATGGGTATAAAATAATGAGGAGTATTTAAATGACACACATAAAAAATTATTTTAAAGACTGGAGCTTATTTGAAAAGATCTGGATAATCTTAGTATGCGGATTTATGACAGCAACATGGTATATCAATAAAGATGATATACTTATGCTAATATTAACTATTACAGGATGCTTAAATTTAGTGTTAGGGGCAAAAGGCAAAATAGAAGGACTATACTTTGCTATTATAAACAGCGTATTATATGCTTGGCAGTGTTTTGGGATTAATCTGTATGGAGAAGTAATGTATCATGTTTTATTTAGCATACCTATTAGCACAATTGCTATTTTCTTGTGGAGAAAAAATAGAAGTGACTCAGGTGAAGTGAAGTTTAAATATATGACTAAAAAGATTATGGCTGTTTCATTTGGTGGCACCCTTGTTGGTGTTATTGTGTATAAATTTGTATTAGAAGCTATGGGTGGTCAACTAGCGTTTATGGATTCTCTAACAACAGTAGTATCTGTTATCGCAAGTATCTTATATTTATATAGATTTGCTGAACAATGGCTAATGTGGGTTGCTGTAAATGCTCTATCAATTATAATGTGGATTATAATATATATAAACGGAGATCATTCTGCTCTTATAATTATAATAATGAAATGTGTTTACCTACTTAATTCTCTATATGGGTATTTTAATTGGAAGAAAATCGCAAAAAATATATACTAAAATTCTAATAAAAAAAAATAATATTGTACATGTATATTTAACAATATTATACTGTGATACATCTAAAGGACGTGAGAAAAATATTAAGTAAAATCAAAAAATTAAGTTGTACATACTTTGATGAACAGATGGAAATGTTAGAAAAGTTTTGTAATATTGATTGCCCATCTAAATATGAAGAAGGCATTGAACAAGCAATTGAAGTAATAAAGGAAATGCTAAGCAAATTTAATGTTGATATAAACATTTATTATAATGAAGGTTTTGGCAGCAATATTGTAGCTAGAATTAAGCCCACAAATCCTAATGGAAAAATAATTGTATCAGCCCATATTGATACTTTTGTTGGCTTTAAAATAGGTGATATAGATAAAAATCCTTTTAGAATAGAAGGTGAATGGGCTTATGGAGTGGGTATATCAGATTGTAAAGCAGGTCTTGTATCTTCTATTTACTCTGTACGAATAATGCAAGAACTTAATATGCTTCCAAATAAAGAAATTGTGATGATTTACAATTGTGATGAAGAAATTGGTTCTCCTACTGCAAAGTCAATATTTAAGGAAGAATGTAAGGATGCAGATATGGCCTTTGTATTTGAGCCTTCAAGAGATGACAATGGAATTATTGTTCAACGAAAAGGGATAGGTATTTATAAAATTAATATTGAAGGTGTAAGTGCACATGGTGCTATTGGATGGAAACAAGGTAGATGTGCATCTAAAGAATTGGTAAAGCAAATAAATAGATTATATGATTATACTGATTATGAAAATATAAGATATGAAGCTGGCTTATTACACTCCACAGAGTCCATATCTAAAAGTTCAAGTGCTACAATAGTGGCTTCTATCCAAAGTGAAAAAGGCTTTGAGATGTTTAATCAACATTTAAAAGATATAACTGAAGGACCTACATTTATAGATGGATGTATAATTTCTGTGGAAGTTGTAGCTTTACATCCTGCTATGGATAGAAATGAAAAAAATGTAGCAATCTATGAAATAATTAAAAAAGCTGGAAAAATGATGGGAATAGACTACCCTGAACAATTATCCCCAGGAAGTGGAGACGCTTGTTTAATTTCATTATATGAATGCCCTACAGTTGATGGTATGGGTCCGTATATGGAAGATATCCATACGCTTAATGAAAAAATGAAAATCTCTTCATTAAAAGAAAGAACTATATTATTTGCATTGACACTAGGGATATTAGATCAAGATTTATAGGGTGAAATATTTTATAAGATGTACTTACAACTCAAAGAGTATAACTATTAAATATATTAATGAGTGGTGAGGCCAAACTCATCTATCCTTATCTTGATGAACTTACTTTAATTTTAAGAGGTGAAAAAGATGTATATGCAAAAATACTACCCAGGATTTGAAAAAAATTTTATTGAGGTAGAAGAAAATATTAAAATTCACACCGTGACAGGCGGACAAGGAAAAGAAGCTATATTATTTCTTCATGGCCACCCAGAGAATTATTTAATTTGGCGATTTATTGTTCCTTACTTAAAAAATGACTATAACATAGTGATGACAGATTTAAGAGGATACGGAGAAAGCTCTAAACCAAAAGGAGAACCAGACCATTCTAACTATTCTAAAAGAGTAATGGGAAATGACCAATTACAAGTTATGCATAAACTTGGGTTTGATAAATTTCATATTATAAGTCACGATAGAGGTTCAAGAGTTGCCCATAGATTAATCCTTGACAATCCTGAAAATATTTTAACTTGCACTTTTATGGATATATTGCCAACGGATGATATGTATGATCAAACCACAAAAGAATTTGCAAATAAATATTGGCACTGGTTTTTCTATATTCAACCAGGAGACTTTCCTGAAGTGCTATTAGCCAAAGACCCAAAAAAATTTATAGAATTTAATTTAACCAAGAAAATTGGGCCAACTGCTAGAGCTAATTTTTCACAAGATATATTGGATGAATATACTAGGCACTTTGCAGACCCTAAAACAATCCATGGCATATGTGAAGATTATAAAGCTTCCGCTAGTATAGACCGCATTCATAATGATTTTGATAGAAACAAAAAAATAGATATCCCTATATTAGCATTATGGGGCGAAAATGGAATAGTGGGTAATTTATGGGATGTAAAGGCTGGTTGGGAAAAGACTTGTATCAATGTAACAGGTTATGCAGTTGAAAACTGTGGTCATTTTGTGCCTGAAGAACAGCCAGAAATTGTTTTAAAGTATGTAAAAAAGTTTTTGAATGATAATTAGGGAGGGTTTATATTGCACGCATTAGAAAAAATATTAGCAAGCCATGCAGGTGTAGATACTTTGCAAACAGGAGAAATATTAAATTGTGATATAGATATAGCTGGAGCAAATGATTTATATTTACAATCAGTGTATTCATTTTATGAAATGGGAGGTGAACAAGTAACTAATCCAGATAATATAGTATTCTTTATGGACCACTATGCTCCTGCTTCATCTAAAAAACAAGCTCTAAACCAAAAAGAGTTTAGAGAATTTGCAGCTAAACAAGGTATTGAAAAATTGATGGACATAGATGAAGGTGTATGTCACCAAGTTCTAGTTGATAGAGGACTTTCAAAACCTGGAACTATAATAGTTATAACAGATTCTCATACAACAATGCATGGTGCATTTGGAGCTTTTTCCACTGGAGTTGGAGCTACAGATCATGCAATTATTATGAAAACTGGCAAGCTTTGGTTTAGAGTTCCAAAAATAGTTAAAATTGAATTAAACGGAAAATTGGCTAAAGGAGTTTATGCCAAAGATATTATTCTTGATGTAATTGGAAAATTAGGTGCTGATTATGCAGTTTACAAAGCTGTTGAGTTTAGTGGTTCTTTAATAGCAGAATTAAGTATGTCTGAAAGACTTGCAATTTGTAATATGACCACAGAGATGGGAGCAAAAGCTTCTTATATTCAGCCAGATAAAGTAACTTTAGATTATTTATTAAACCTTGGAGTAACAGATTTCACAGTATATGAAACTGATGAAGGATATGAGTATGAGGAAGTAGTTACCTTTGATGTATCTGACATACAGCCTACAATAGCTGTTCCGTTTAGTGTTGACAATGTAGATGAATTAGAAGCATATATCGGCACGCCAATAAATCAGGTATTTCTAGGAACTTGCACAGGAGGAAGAATAGAAGACCTTGAAGTAGCTGCTAAAATTTTAGCCGGCAAAAAAGTAAAAAAAGGTACACGTATGTTAGTTATTCCTGCATCTAAAAAAGTTTTACAAGAAGCAATTACAAAAGGGTATATGTCAACATTGGTTGAAGCTGGAGCAACTTTTGTAACTCCAGGATGTGCTGCTTGTCTTGGAACACACCAAGGGATAATTACAGATGGAGAAGCATGTGTGTCTTCAGCTAGTAGAAACTTCCCTGGTCGAATGGGGGCAACACAGGCCAAAATATACCTTGCATCTCCTGCTGTAGTGGCAGCCAGTGCAATTGAAGGTAAACTTGCAGATCCAAGAAAATATATGGAGGTATAAAAGATGGATAAAATAATTAAAGGAAAAAGTTATGTATTTGGTAAAAATATAGATACAGACCAAATTTGTCCAGGACAATACCTAGAGCTTACCGATCATAAAGCTATTGCCTCACACTGCCTTGAGGGTGCTAGAAGTGAATTTGCTAAAGAATTTGTAAAGGGTGGAATTGTAATAGCACTAGAGAATTTTGGCTGTGGTTCGAGCCGTGAACATGCAGCTATTTCTTTAAAAACTATCGGAGTTGGTGCTATTATTGCTAAATCATTTGGTAGAATATTTTATAGAAATGCTATTAATATGGGTATTCCCTTAATAGTAGCAGATAATGTTGAAGCCATTATGGGTGATGGACATCTTATGGAAATAAACCTAGAAAATTCTACTATCAAAAATACCAATACTGGTCAAATAATTAGTTGTGAAGTTATATCTGAATACGCAATGAATATTTTGGAACATGGTGGGATTATAAACTTAATAAAATCAATGTAAAAATCACCATGCAATATGTTTACCAAATAAGCTTGTTTGGGCGAACCTTGTTCGTCCTTACAAATTCCAGTTATCTAAACCCTATTAAAGGATGGTATTTATGAAAAACCAAAATATCAAAAAAAGGAAATGGGCATTTCCTAATTCAGCTATAATAATGATAGTATTGATTTTTATTGCATGTTTATTAACTTATATTTTACCCGCTGGAAAATATGAATTTGTAAATGGCACTTCCACTATTGATCCCCATTCATTTCATTTTATAGAAAATACTCCCGTAAATCCATTGACAGCTTTTCTAGGTCTTCAAAATAATATAGCATCTAGTGGCCTTGTAATATCGTTGCTTTTAATACTTGGTGCTACAACTGAAGTATTACTATATTCTGGAGCTATAAATTCTCTGATATATACTGGTATAAAAAATTTTAAGAACCGAAGTATACAGTTTGTTGTACCTATGATTTATCTATTAATGTCTATACTTGGTGCTCTATGTGGTAACGAGTCAATGATGGCTTATGTAGCTATTGGAGCTGTAATATGTAGGGTTTTAAAAATGGATAAGTTATGTGCTGTAGGCATGTTTTATCTGCCTTATATAACTGCTCAAGCAGCAGGACCTACTACAGGGATGATACTATTTATGCAAGAGTTACTAGATGTTCCTCCTTTAAGCAATGCAGGGATAAGAATGTTTTTGCTGGTAGTATTCTATTTATGGGGTGCATTTTATGTTACTAGATATGCTCTAAAGGTTAATAAAAATCCAAGCAAAAGTGTACTAGGAATAACGGAAGGCTTTTATCCTGAAGAAGGAAACAATCCCATGGATGACCCTGATTTTGGTAAGTTTGAGTTAAAAGCTTTACTATCCTTATTATCTGTAATTTTATGTTATTTAATATATGGATATGGAGCATCTAGTTATGGATGGAGCTGGAACCATTTAACATTTCTTATTTTATTATCATCAGTGATAATTGGTATTTTTTATAGGATGAGTCCAAATGAATTTGTAAACGTATTGTTAAAAGGTACTAGTAAAATGGGCGGTATTTGTTTTCTTCTTGGATTTGCAGGTACAATAACTATGGTTTTGAAAACAGGAAATATCCTACATACAATAGCATATTCAGTGGTAACAATTATTGCAGACTTAGGTGGTGGCTTTGTTGCTATAGGCATGTTCTTATTTAATTTAATATTTAATATTATAATGCCTGGAGGAATTACACAGGCTGCTCTTATATTACCTATCACAATTCCTATTGGCGATGTTATTGGCCTTTCAAGAAATATTATGAGCTTTTCTATTCAACTTGGAGATGGTCTTACTAATTGTATAACTCCACTTTCAATGGCTCTTATAGGTTCTCTTGCTATAGGTGATGTTAGCTATCCTCAATGGCTAAAATTTATTTGGAAATTTGTTTTAACAAATATAATTATAGCTTGTGTAGCTATATTCTTAATGCAAATAATGGGTATTTAAATATTTTCAAGGAGGAAATTTTATGACAAATCAAAATGTTAAAGAAAGAAAAAGATGGGCATTTCCCCACACAGCAATTATTTTTACAATATTAATTTTTATTGCTTGTTTATTAACTTATATTTTACCCGCTGGAAAGTATGAATTTCTGGAAGGCACAAAAACCATTGATCCAAATTCATTTCATTTTATAGAAAATACCCCTGTAAATCCCTTAACTGCTTTTTTAGGACTTCAAAGCAATATAGCCGCAGGAGGGCTTGTAATATCGTTGCTTTTAATACTTGGTGCTGCAACAGAAGTATTGATATATTCTGAAGCTATAAATTCTCTAGTATATACTGGTATTAAAAAATTTCAAAGTCAAAGTATTCAAATAGTTGTCCCTATGATTTATTTATTAATGTCCATACTTGGTGCTCTATGTGGTAATGATTCTATGATGGCCTATGTAGCTATTGGAGCTATAATATGTAGAGTATTAAAAATGGATAAAGCTTGTGCTGTAGCTATGTTTTATCTGCCTTATATAACTGCTCAAGCAGCAGGGCCTACTACAAGTATGGTATTGTTTATGCAGGAAATGCTAGGCGTGCCTCCAATGAGTAATGCAGGAATAAGAATGTTTTTATTATTTATTTTCTATTTATGGGGTGCATTTTATGTTACTAGGTATGCACTAAAAGTTAATAAAGACCCAAATAAAAGTGTGCTTGGTGTACTTGATGGTTTTTATACAGAAGAAGGTAAAAACCCAATGGATGAACCTGACTTTGGAAAATTTGAATTAAAAGCTTTACTATCCTTATTATCTGTAATTATATGTTATTTAGTATATGCTTATGGTGCTTCTGAATATGGATGGAGTTGGAACTATTTAACATTCCTTATTTTATTATCGTCTGTCTTAATTGGTGTTTGGTATAAAATGAACCCGAATGAATTTGTACAGGTGTTATTAAAAGGTGCTGGCAAAATGGGAGGTATTTGTTTTCTTGTTGGGTTTGCACGTACAATAACAGTGGTTTTAACAGCAGGAAATATTCTACATACAATAGCATATTCCGTAGTAACAGTTATTGCAGATTTAGGTGGTGGTTTTGTTGCTATAGGAATGTTTTTATTTAATCTAGTATTTAATATTATTATGCCTAGTGGAATTACACAGGCTGCTCTTATATTACCTATCACAACTCCTATAGGTGATGTTATGGAACTGTCAAGAAATATTATGAGCTTTTCTATTCAGCTTGGAGACGGCCTTACTAATTGCATCACGCCGCTTTCAATGCCTCTTATGGGTTCTCTTGCTTTGGCTGGCATTAGTTATCCTCAATGGCTAAAATTTATTTGGAAATTTGTTGCAGTAAATATAATTATAGCTTGTGTAGCTATATTCTTAATGCAAATGATGGGTATATAGTATAGAAATCTGTATAATAAATAGTGACTAATATACAATATTTAATTAATTTATTATTTTTGATAACCTAATTCCAATCATTCAATATATCTTTTGGGCGAACATTGTTCGTCCATTTTTATTTTTCATGACAACGAATATAAGTCAATAATTTTTAAGTTATGCTCTTCTAGATCAAATATTAACTTGGAATTTTATTAATTATAGTTACTGTACTTTTTATAAGTTTTTCTAATCACACTATATAAAAGGATAGTACTCTACTTTTTATATTAAATGTACTTATAAGCTGAAACGTTTTTTTTGGAAGTTAACCTCATAATAGTAGATTCGCACCTAAACCTATCAAATTTATTTAATACTATTTTAAAGTACTTTTATTATAAAGACAAAATTATAATACTGAATATATTTTTAAAATACAAAAAAAGAAGAAAAAACATATAGTTCTTTCTTCTTTTAAGAATTACCTTACTTATTATTTAACAAACATTCCACCATCAATTCCAAGAGGAATATTAAATTGCATAAATATTACTAGTTGGATTATCCAAACTATAAAGAATGCAACAGAATATGGTAACATATTTGCTATAATCGATCCCATTCCCATGTTTTTATCATATTTTCTTGCAAATGCAAGCAACATTGGAAAATATGGAAATATTGGTGTAAGAGGATTTGTAATTGAATCCCCAATACGGTATGCAATTTGAGTCATAGCTGGTGAATATCCAAGAAGCATAAACATTGGAACAAACACTGGGGCTAAAATTGCCCATTTTGCTGAAGCTGAAGCCATAAATAAATTTATAAATGCTGAAAATATTACAAAACATATAATAAGTCCGCTTCCAGTAAGACCTATTGCTTGAAGCATTTCTGCTCCTTTAATAGATAACACTATTGCAAGATTTGAAGCATTAAATAAATATATAAATTGACTTGCTGCAAAAGCTAATACTATATACATTCCCATATCACTAATAGAACTTGCCATTATTGCAGTCATATCTTTATCATTTTTAATTTTTTTAGTAACAACCCCAAACACAAGTCCAGGCACTAAAAATAATATTGTTATAAGTGGAACTAAACCAGCCATAAGTCCTGATTTGCTTGATAATAAAGAACCAGTTGCTGGGTCATTTAAAATCGCATTTTTACCAATACATAACACAACAATAACTACTATGCATCCTAAAAGAGATTTTAAAGCAAGTTTTAAACCCTTTTGTTCTAGTTCTGTTATCTTTCCAGAATAGTCCTCTGTAGTCTCAGCTTTTTCAAAATCAGAATTTTCAAATCTTGGAGCAATAACTTTTTCTGTTACCCATCCGCCAACTACAGATAGTATTATAGTTGAAATAAATAAGAAATATATGTTCATTGCAGGATTACCTACATATGTAGGGTCAATTATTTGTGCTGCTGGTACTGTAAACCCAAGAAGTAAAACATCAAGCAAACTTACCATAATACTTGCTGAAAAACCAGCTGCAACACCAGCATAAGCTGCAAACATCCCTACTAACGGATGTCTTCCTACACCCAAAAATATAAGTGCTGCAAGCGGTGGTAAAACTACATATCCCGCATCTGCTGCAATGTTTGCACAAATACCAATAAACATTACTCCTGTTGTTAAAAATGCTTTTGGTATTTTCGTAACACTTTGTTTCATTGCAACTTCCATAAATCCAGTTCTCTCAGCAATACCTGCGCCAAGCATAACAACCAATACTAATCCCAGTGGTGCAAAGCTTGTAAAGTTTGTTACGATTTTACTTAAAAATGTTCTTATTGCATCTGAGCTAAGCTGATTCACAACCGTCATTGTTTCCCCAGTTGATGGATGTACTGCCGTTAATCCCATTAACGATGCAATACAAGATATAGCTACAACTATCACACATAATATGGCAAATATACTTACTGGATCAGGAAGTTTATTCCCCACCCGTTCAATTTTGTTAAGAATTTTATCTAACATTATACTCCCCCTTTATAAGTTATAACATCTTTTTTATGTTAAAAAATCATATGCAATTTGAGCCATACATTTTGATAATGTTAACGTCTCTTTACTATCCCAACAAAAATATGGATTATGATGCATAGTAGGTTTATCTGCACTTTCTGCAATTCCTAAAAAGAAAAAGGCACTAGGAACATGTTTACAGAAAAATGAAAAGTCTTCTCCTCCTAGAGAGATTTCATCTAAAGTAAATACATTTTCTTCACCCAAAACATTTTTAGTAGAACTTTGAATAAATTTAGACATATCAGCATCATTTACTAATGTTGGATATATCATTTTAAAGTTAAATTCATATGTTGCTCCATAAATAGATGTTATTCCTTTGACAAGATTTTCAAGTTGAGTTTTAACTCTATCAGCAGTTGCATCATTAACAACTCGAATGTTTCCTTGTATTTCAAATTCATTAGGGATAACATTAAAGGCAGTGCCCGAGTGAACTTTACCAATGCTTAAAACTAGAGGTTCAAGTGGATTGTTTATTCTGCTTACAATGGTTTGCAAACTAGTAATTATTTCAGCTCCAATTATAGTTGGGTCAATAGTTTGGTGTGGCATAGAACCATGTCCACCTCTACCAATTATTTTAATAGTAAAGATACCTGGTGAAGCCATAATTGCACCTGCTTTTGTATACAACGTTCCAGCCTCTAAGCCTCCCCATAAATGTCCGCCAAACACTGCGTCCACTTTTGGATTTTCAAGAACACCTTCTTCAATCATTGGTTGTGCTCCACCTTCAAGTTCTTCTGCGGGTTGAAATGCAAGTTTTACATTTCCATGAAGCTCATCTTTTAATTCATTTAAAATCATAGCAGCACCTAGCAATCCTGCGGTATGCCCGTCATGACCACATGCATGCATCATTCCATCAACCTTGGATTTGTATGGCACATCAACATATTCTTGTAATTTTAGTGCATCCATGTCTGCTCTTAAAAGGACTGTTTTTCCTTCATACTTTCCTCTTATAAGGCCAACAACGCCTGTTTTAGCAACATTTTCAGTCACTTCAATTCCAAGCTCTGTTAATGTATCTGCTACAAGTTTAGATGTTTTAAACTCACAATATCCATCTTCTGGGTACATATGAATAAGCTCACGTAGTTCAACTATCTTTGTTAAATATTTTTGTGCAATCAAATTTATATCTTTTGCCATACTTCTTTGCTCCATTTCTATAAAAAAAGTTGTACCAGTTATTAAATGATAACTAAATCCTAGTGAAATTTAATAAATCTACATAGTAATCGTTACTAAATAGTAATACTCACGATATAATGTATGTACCGCCTAATATAAATAGAACAAAAATTAACCTAGAAGGAATGATATTATGATAATTTAAAACGCAAAAATAACGGATTTAGTCACGTTGAGCCTAAACCCGTTGTCAAACAAAACATATAGTTCTTCTTTCTTTTAATAAACTTTCTTATTATTTAATAAATATTCCACCATCAATTCCAAGAGGAATATTAAATTGCATAAATATCAACAGTTAGATTATCCAAACTATAAAGAATGCAGCAGAGTATGGTAACATATTCACTATAATTGAACTCATTCCCATGTTTTTATCATATTTTCTTGCTACTGCAAGTATCATTGGAAAATATGCAAACAATGGTGTGAAAAGATTTGTAATTGAATCCCCCGGTACAATTACAGCTGGGTTTTAAACTCACAATACCTTTGGGTACATGTGAATAGGTTCACATAGTCCAACTACTTTTTCCAAATATTTTTGTGCAATTAAATTTATGTCTTTTGTCATATTTCTTTACTCCCTGCTTATAAAAAAAGCTGTACAAATTATTAGATAACAATTAAATACTAGTAAATTTTAATAAATTAATATAGTAATAGTTGCCAAAAAACAGCTCACACGATATAATGTATGTACCACCTAGGGCAAATAGAATGAAAAATTTTTGCTACTAGTCGGAATATAACAAAAACTAATATGAAAGAGATGAGATTATGACAATTTCAAAAGACATGATGATTAGCCAAATAGTACAAACGGGAGATATAGAACTAATCAAAATACTTATGAATGTTGGAATGCATTGTTTTGGATGCCCTTCAGCACAATTAGAAACTTTGGAGCAAGCATGTGATACACATGGAGTTAATGCTGATGAAGTAGCAAAACAAATGAATGAGTATCTTGCAACCAAATAAGAGAAAAATCCCTTTAGTCTTTTTCCATGATTTAGGAATAATGGATTTAGTTACGTTGTTCTTAAATCCGTTATTAAACAGCTAATTAATTTGGGACATTTTAAAATGTCCCATTTATGATTTATTCAAGAATAAAAAAGTACACAACTTTTAAGGCCTGGTGAAGCTCATGCCTCTCAAGCTTATAAGTACATTCATGAAGAAGTATATCATAAAGAAAGCCACTTCATTAGTTAAATGTCCTAAAGCTTATTATTAAGAAAGCAGGAATATAATGTGTAAATTAACAGAACAGCTTAATGAAAATATTTTAACTAGTACTATAGATTTTTGCAGAAAATTAAATTTAGATACACTTGGTTGGTGTGAATGGGATAATCAGTCTATCTTAGCAATTGCTTTTCCATATTATGACTTTAAAAGTAATAACAATGGATTTTCAATATATGCCCAACGTTTAGACTACCACAAAGTGGTGCGTAGCTATCTAGACCGAATTCGTTACTACCTCGAAACAAAAGGGTATACTTCAGAAGCCTACGTTGACAATAACACTCTACCAGAACGGGATATTGCAACATTAGCTGGCATTGGTTTTATTGGAAAAAATAATCTGCTTATAACTAAAAAATATGGCTCTTTTGTATTTTTAGGTGAAATTGTTCTTAATAAACTGACAGATTTCAACCTCAAAAATAACCATTCAGAAAATGATAATTGTAAATCATGCACAAAGTGTATTGATAGCTGTCCCACTAATTCACTAGGGGAAAAGAATATTAATATATGTCTTTCCTATTTATCTCAGCAAAAAACTTTAACTCCAGATGATGAAGCATTACTAAAACGATATAAAAATATATTTGGCTGTGATATTTGTCAACTTTGTTGTCCCCATAATAAAAATGTGGTTCCTTCTTCTTTAGAAGAATTTAAGACAATTGACATGGATAAAGATCCTTTAGTTTTTGCTAACATGACAAATAAATATTTTAAAGATAATATTAAGCCTACTTCAGCTGGATGGCGTGGAAAAAATGTTGTTAAAAGGAACGCTATTTTTTCTTTATCATGAGCTAGACATAATAATATAACACTATATAAAAGGATAGTACTCTACTTTTTATTCTTACAATTATTCAACTAAATTTGATTATAGTGTTGCAGTAGCAAGGACTTTCAACTACTCAAGCTTATAAGTAAATTTACTATATATGTCTGTCTTTCCTTTATCCAACTTAAATCTACTTTGAGCTATTGCATAATAGTTAATATATTCTTATTGGAATTATTTATTTAGTTTGGGGGAAATTTTATATGGAATGCAAACAAATCAGAGCAGTATATAATGAAACAACAATTAGAGTGTATCAAGCATATTCTCACAAAATTGCAAATGAAGCAGTATCCATTGGCACATTTGGTAAAAATTTCAAGTTAAATAGAATGACTTGGATAAAGCCATCTTTTTTGTGGATGATGTATAGATGTGGATGGGCCCTTAAAGATGTCAATCAATCTAGGGTTTTAGCAATAGATATAAAAAGAAATGCATTTGATGAGCTAGTAACAAACGCTGTTGATTCACACTATTACAAGCAATTAAACATAACTCAACAAGAATGGCAATCTCAGCTTAAAAATTCCAATATTGTATGTCAGTGGGACCCTGAACGTGATATTTATGGAAATAAACTGCAGCATCGTTCTTTACAGATAGGAATACGTGATGAAGCTAGTTATAAATATGTTAATGAATGGATTGTACAAATTACAGATATCACTGACTATGTAGCCGAACTTAGATATTTAGACAAAAACTTAGCTTATTCAAAGCTTCCCATTGAAAAAATCTATCCTTTAAATATAATATGAAATAAAAGGTAGAGTACTATCCTTTATATAGTGTATAGCACTCAAATTTATGTTATCTAAAATAATAAAAATGATAAATCCATTAGAATTTTTATTGAATATTGTACATTAGTAGCTATTAGTTAAATAGCTACTCTAATTCATGATATACGGATTTAGGAACAACGTAACTAAATCCATTATTCCTGAATCATGGAAAAAGACCAAACTTATCTATAATGTAGAACTATATTTAAGGTTATTATCGTCTAACTATAGGCCAATAATTTTTTTTGAATATTATAATGTAATTACGGTGTTTGCATTTAATATTATATCAGTAATTTCATCCATATTACTTATTCTTCCAACTAACAAAGCTTTTTGTCCACATACTTTATATACACAAGTTCCACATGCAAGTAAATCTACCCCTTGTTTTTCAAGTGCTTGTAAAATATCAATATAATATGAACCTCTAACAAGTAATTTAGTTCCTGAATTATAAAATATGATTGCATCTGGTTTATTTAAATTTGCTAATATTTTTGTCAAACAAGTACCTAGTAAATTACTTCCAACTCCAGCGTCTCCACTGCCAAGGCTCATGCTATTTATAATGATAACTTTATTATACATAATAAACATCTCCTTTTATATATATAATTTATATTATGCATTTGCAATCGACAAAGTGAGCTAATAACTAGTACTATTAAAAAAATTTCTTAAATTTTGACATTTTATTCAATTAAAATCGTTTCACCATCAATAATAATACCTTTAACGTTGTAAATGTCAATTATTGAAGTCCCATTCTCATCTGAAAGCACAAAATCTTTAACTATTGTTCCATAGCTAGTTAAACTATTGCCCTTGTTTAAAACCTTAGTAGTATCATCTCTGTATAATAGTTTTACTTCATGAGATAAATCTTTCGTTATAATTGTACCATCATCATCAATATCTTTAACTTTATCATCTCCTTCAAATAGTAACGTCAATCCTAGTGGATCTAAAGTAAATTCTACTATATTACTATGTTCAAGGTTCATATTTATCCTGCCTTCTTTTTTAATAAGTTCATCTCGAGGCAGTAAAAAAGAAATTTCTACACTACAATCAGAAGCAGCTTCATACTCTTCTATTTCAACCATTAGCTCCATGTCTTCTAAGTTACTCATATTTCTTTCGTTATATATATCATTAAATTTTACATTTAAAATTCTCATATTTCCTTCACCAATACTACTGTAAGCAGCTCCATTCGAACTAAACTCCTCACCAGTAAGAGCATCTCTTAGGAAAAATGATATGTTTTCAAAGTTTTCTTCCAATATTTGATAATTATCTGCAATAATAGATAGGCCTCTTTCGTTAAATGCGTTGTTTCCATATTGAATTCTATCAATATTAAATGCACTTGGTAATATGTCTAAAATTGGTTGGTTTAGAGAATTTATTTCCAATTCAGATAAAACTCCAATTTCAAAATTTATATAATCATCAATATTATTTACCTTTTTACTAACTTCTGTATTAACATAACCCCATTGCATAGACTTTTCAAGTAATTCATTAAGATTTACATCAACTTTATGTCTAGAACGAATGTTTTTACCTAAATCTGTAATCCTAATTTCCATTGGTTTTCCATATAAATTTCCATGGCCTATTTCATATTCAAATAAATGTAAAAGTTTTGTTTTATCTTTTGATAAATTAACACTTACTGAAGATTGCATTGTTACATTAGCTATTTCTTCATCCGTGCTTTCAAATTCAGGAATATACGCATTTATATCGATATATTTAAAATTTTCAAGTTCCATGGAACCATTAATTGTTTCGAATTGATCAAAAGTATCACCATTCAACTTTTCAGTTGAAGTAACTATTATTGCTTTTTTATTAGAAACCAAAACTTCTTCTATAGTAAATCTGATTCCATCAAATTCAATCGATTCGTTGATATTTACAATATTATCCATAATTAAATCAGAGTTCTTATAAAATAAATTTTGAATATATGTGCCCCCAGCTTTTGAAAGAAATTCTTTCTCATCTACAGATACCTCTCCACTAGCACTTACATAATTAGTTAAGTGTGGTTCTTGTATAGATTCTATATTTGGTACTTCTACACTTTTAACAGGCAATCTTAATATCTCTACATTTTCACTTGCTAAAATTGGTGTACCCATCACACAACTCAGTGTTATTATTTTTTTTAATTTATTCATGTTTTTCTCCTTATAAATTGTCTGGTATTATTAAGTTAATTTCTATAAAAAGTACTTTATCTTACTTGGGAATTCAATGACATAGCCCCTACGACCCAATAGTCAGTAAAAACTTAAGCCTATAATCTTTAATAAAGCAATTCTTCATTTTAACTTAACAATTCCAATTGTTCAGATTAATTGTAGTAAAAACTAACCCTTTTAATATTTTAGTATGTGTTTGCCTAGTAGCAATTATACAAATATCCTATCTATACTATAAAATTTATAAGTTTTTTTGTTATTAATAA
>LJHD01000030.1 GCA_001983475.1 Candidatus Epulonipiscium fishelsonii
TTGCAAATCATAAAAGTTTATTTGATGGTCCAGTTTTAGCAAGTTTAATTGATGACCCACTTGTTTTTATTGGCAAAGATGAGGTTAAAAAAATACCTATCTTTAATGAATGGTTTGCAGGAATTGATGGTATTTATATTGTAAGAGACGATATAAAGCAATCTCTTGAAGCTATTTTAAAAGGCGTTGAAGAGTTAAAAAAGGGATATTCCATTGTTATTTTTCCTGAAGGTACAAGGGGAAAAAATGTAGGATTAGACACTTTCAAAGCAGGGAGCTTCAAATTGCCTACAAAAGCTAAAGTGCCAATTGTCCCTATTGCCATACAAAATACACCTATGATTTATGAAGCTAATAGACATAAAATTAAAAAGGCTAAAGTATATGTAAATATAGGAAAGGTTATAGAAACTAAAGATCTAACAAAAGAAGAAGCAAAACATCTGCATAAGAAAGTAGAGGATTACATCAGAGATTTGTTGTTAGATATAACATATAATTAAGCTTATTTTGGGTGGAGGGATTTATGAATAAAGGATCAGATTGGATAGAATCAATAGAAGAAGATATTATAGATGAATCTGTTGTAGTAGAAGTTTCACCAGATTTATTTTCTGTAAGTATGTCAATATTGCCAGGGAGCCCCCATGGCAAAACTATAAGAAAAGACAATATAGATTTTGCTCTTATGGAACAAGGTGTATATTATGGAATAGATGAAGTTGCAATTTTTGGAGCACTGATTGAAAAGAACTTTAATAAAACATATATCGTTGCCAAAGGAACAAAACCTGAAGAAGGGGCTTCAGCTTATATAGAATATTCAAGAGATATGGAAATTTTAGGCTCTGGTATTCCAAAAACACAAGATGCTGGAAAAGTTAATTTTAAAGAATTAAACTTTATTCACAATGTTGAAGCAGGAGATGTATTAGCAAAAAAAATTCCTGCACAAATTGGAAAAGTTGGAATTAACGTTTTAGGAGAAAAAATTCCTGGTATTTTGGGAAAA
>LJHD01000031.1 GCA_001983475.1 Candidatus Epulonipiscium fishelsonii
TATTTTGTATATGCTGGATTTATTTAAAATTTGCAATTCAAATAAATATATTGTATTATTTTAACAAACATTAGGTTGTTGAATAATTCATTTTCTTAACTAACAAGCATAACAATATTTGTTTATAACAAAAAATTAAGGAATAAAGTAATTTGAGTTCAAAGTCCCGATAATTATTCAACACCCTAAAACATGAAAGAAAGAGTGAGATAATTGTATAATCAATTTGCAAAAGTTTATGATAAATTTATGGAAGATACTCCATATGATAATTGGGAAAATTTTATTTTGAGTAAACTTAAAGAAAATAATATAGAACCTAAAATTATATGCGATTTAGGTTGTGGTATAGGGAGCATGTGTGAACGGTTTGCAAAAAATAATATAGAAGTTATAGGGATAGATAATTCATTTGAAATGCTTATGCAAGCTCGTGAAAGAGCTCTAGAAAAAGAACTAGATATATTATATTTACAACAAGATATGATATCCTTTGAGTTATACGGAACAGTGGATTTAATTTATAGCAGTTGTGATAGCTTAAACTATATACTTGAAGAAGACGATTTATTAAAAGTATTTAGACTGGTAAATAATTATTTAGAAGCTGGTGGATTATTTATTTTTGATATGAATACTCCATATAAGTATAAAGAAATCCTTGGAGAACAAGTTTTTGCAGAACAAACTGATACCGAAGCTTATATTTGGGAAAATTTTTATGATGAAGAAGCAGCAACAAACGAATTTTATGTTAGTTTTTTCATACAAGATAGAGATAAAAGATATACCCGCACCGAAGAATTTCATTATCAACGTGCATATACTATCAACCAAATACGTAGACTATTAGAAGTAGCTGGTCTTGAAATAATTAATGTATATGATAACTATACGAGTGAATATTATAACGATACAACTACAAGAGCTACTTTTGTCGCTAAAGAAAAACCAAGTCCTAATAAAAAATATACCAGAAGGGATAAATAATATGGATTACATTATTAGAGGAATAGATAAAACAAAAAGTTTCAGAGTGTTTGGAGCAAGTACTACAAATTTAGTCAATATCGCAACAAAAAGACATTTAACAACTCCTGTAGCTTCTGCTTGTTTGGGCCGAACAATGACCGGTGTTGTTATTATGGCTCAAATGGAGAAAAATCCAGCAGATAGAGTAAGTATTATAATTAAAGGTGATGGCCCTATTGGTGGAATTGTAGCTGAAGCAAATGGAATGGGTGATGTTAAAGGTTATGTTTACAATCCAAATGTTAATATTCCTAAAAATGAACAA
>LJHD01000032.1 GCA_001983475.1 Candidatus Epulonipiscium fishelsonii
TGTATTTAACTTTAACAATATGGGCAGGAACATTTATTTGTTTTAATTTTTTACTATTTATTGGAATAGATTATATTCAAATATACTTTAGCTTTTTAGAGCAATATGAAGATATGGTTTTAGCTGTTACACCAGAAATAATTAACTTTATGAGATTAATTTATTATGCGATATTCTTTTTGGTAAGTGGATGGCTTTCGGTTATTTGCTTAGGTGTAATAAAAATTGTATTTAAAATTAAAAAGTGGAAATTTCCAAAATTAAATCAAATATTAGATTTTAAAATGTCTCAGATTTCTCTTGTGGTTTTTTTATTAGCTTTAATGTTACTACAGACTAATACAAATTCTGTAACTGAATTTGTAGGAATAAATGCTACTATAATATTTATTAGTCTATATCAATTAATGGGCTTATTATCAATATTATCAGCTGTTAGAAAATCTAAGTTTAGTAATTTACCGAGATTTGTAACTGGAATAATATTTATGATAATTATTTTAGCAATAGCACTTATAAGTTTTACGCCATATATATTGGTATTAATAGGAATAATAGATACACTGATTAATTATAGAAAAGTAAAATTTGTTGTTTAGTTAATTGTATAAGGAAGGTATGAATATGGATACAAATAAAAGACTTGAACGATTAATTAGCTTTGGATTAATTCTTTTAGCATTTTTTTTAATACAGGTAATATCTTTTAAAGCATGGGGATTAGAAGTTGGTTTTGTTACATCAGTAGTTTTCTTAGGAGGAATTTTATATATAAACGATTCAAAAAGAAAAATAAATGTTTATTCAAGCGACCAGAATTTAGAAATGATAAATTTTATAAAAAAAGATTTATTTATTGAAGATAAGTTGCCAATAATTATATTGGATAAAACAGGGGCCATTAAATGGTCCAACAATGCTTTTATTAATAATGTAAAAAATGAAGACTTACTAGGTAAAAATATAAGAAACTTGATACCTAGTTTTCAATTTGATGAATTACCAAAAAGAGATGAAGTTTTTGAAAAACTAGTGACTATTAATGAAAAAACTTATGAAATGGCAATAAATAGAATTTACGAAGATAGTCTATACTTTAATTATGGAGTTTACTTTCTAGATAAAACAGAATACGTAAACTGTCTTAAAGATTTAGAAGAGCAAAAAATTGTTGTAGGATATATGCACATTGATAATTTTGATGAAGTTATGCAAACAATTGAAGAAGTGAGACGACCGACTTTAGAAGCGATTATAAATAAAAGAATAGTTAATTGGTTTAAAGATTTTGATGTTGTCATTACTAAATATGATAAAAGCAAATATATATTTTTAGTTACAATAAAAGAACTTAGTATAATGGATAACAAAAAATTTGATCTTCTAGATGATTTAAGGAATATCAAAGTAGGGAATACTTTACCTATAACAGCAAGTATAGGCGTTGGAAAAAATAAGGTAAGTTTAATAAATTCTCAAGAAGACGCAATGTTAGCCTTGGAATTAGCTTTGGGTCGAGGCGGAGATCAAGCTATTATTAAAAATGGTGATAAGTATAAATTTTATGGTGGTAAAACAAAAGAAGTAGAACGAACTACAAAAGTTAAGTCTCGTATAAAAGCTTATGAATTTAAAGCAATATTAAGTGAGGCTTCTAATGTTTATATTGTAGGGCATAAAAATATGGATATGGATTGTCTAGGGGCTGCAATAGGTGTATACCGTGCAAGTTTGTTATCTGATAGAAAAGCAAATATTGTTCTTGATAAGCCAGGAATAGGAATTCAATCTCTATATGAACGTATGATGGAATTTGATGAGTATAAAGATATTTTTATAACAAAAGAAACCGCCTTAAAAGAAATTACGAAAGATACCTTATTGGTTATAGTAGATGTTCATAGAAAAAGTTATCTGGAAGTTCCTGAATTGGTAGACAAGGCAGAAAAGATTGTTATATTTGATCACCATAGAAAAAATACAGATTTTATCGATAATGCAGTTTTAACTTATATAGAACCATATATATCTTCTACTTGTGAAATGATAACAGAACTATTATACTATATTGGGGATAAAGTTAAACTTACTGAATTGGAAGCAGATGCACTTTTAGCAGGAATAACTATGGATACGAAAAATTTTGTTTCTAAAACAGGAGTTAGAACTTTTGAAGCTGCTGCTTTTCTTAGAAGAGCTGGTGCAAACAGTACCCGTGTGCGATTATTATTTCAAGATGATATGGAAACATATCAAATAAGAGCAGAAAGCATTAAAGAGGCAGAGCTTTGGCAAAATAATATAGCGATATCAGCAGTAAAATCCAACCATCCAAATTTAAATATAATTGCTGCACAAGTGGCTGATGAATTGTTAAATATAAAAGGCATTGAAGCTTCATTTGTCTTTGCAGTTCATTCAGATAACTTGATTATAAGTGCTAGGTCACTTGAAAGTATTAACGTACAACGTATTATGGAATTGATGGGTGGGGGAGGCCATAGAACAATTGCTGGAGCACAAATGGAAAAAACAGAATTTGAGGCAGGAAAAGCTAAATTAAAAGACTCAATAAAAAAATACCTGGAGGAAATCAAATGACAGTAATATTAACAGAAGACGTAAAGAAATTAGGAAAAAAAGGTGACGTAGTTGAGGTAAAAGATGGATATGCAAAAAATGCATTATTTCCTAAAAAATTAGCTGTTGAAGCAAATGCCGCAGCTATGAATAAAAGAAAACTTGAGCAAAAAGCTGAGGCTAAGAAAAAACAAGAAGAACTTGATAGTGCAACAAAAATAAAAGAAATTATAAACAATAAAAAAATAACTATTCCTATAAAAACAGGTGAAGGTGGAAAAGCTTTTGGATCTGTTACAACAAAAGAAATTGCAGATAGCATAAAAGATGGTTTTGATATAATTGTAGACAAGAAAAAAATTCAACTTAGTAATCCTATAAAATCAATAGGAGCAATGAATGTTACTATAAAATTGCATCCACAAATAGTAGCACAAATAATAGTTGAAACAACAGGGATGTAGATAACAAGGAGATAAATTTTGGAAGAAATACATTCAATGAGGGTTCCTCCCCATAATATCGAAGCAGAACAATCTGTTTTAGGGTCTATGATAATGGATTATGATGCTATTATAATAGCAAGCGAAAGTTTAAACGAAGCAGATTTTTATAGACCAGATCATCAAAAGATTTACGCTGCAATTATTGATTTGCATGCAAGTAATAAGCCAGTTGATTTAGTAACAATTCAAAACAAGCTTAAAGAGTTAGGCGCATTAGAACAAGCTGGAGGGCATTCATACTTAAGCGAATTAGGTATGAATGTGCCTACTTCGGCCCATATAAAACAATATGCACAGATAGTAAAAGATAAATCAAACTTAAGAAAAATTATTAAAGCCAGTCAAAGTATTGTTAATAAAGGTTATGAAGAACAAGAGCCAGTAAATGATATTTTGAACTTTGCTGAAAAACAAATCTTTGATATAAGTCAAAGTAGAAAAACAAATGAATTTGCACATATAAATCAAATAATTATAAGTTCTATAAAAAAACTGGAAGAAGCCCATTCTTCACATGGAGGAGTGACTGGTATATCAACAGGATTTAATGACTTAGATTATAAAATAGCAGGTATGCAACCATCAGATTTAATTTTAGTTGCAGCAAGGCCCTCAATGGGAAAAACAGCATTTGCTTTAAATATTATCCAAAATGCAGCTATGGTACATAAAAAGAAAGTAGCAGTATTTAGTTTAGAAATGGCAAAAGATCAATTGGTAAGTCGTATGATTTGTTCTGAAGCTATGGTAGATTCACAAAAAGTACGAACTGGAAGTTTAGAACAAAGTGATTGGGCTAAAATAGCCACTGTTATTCCGAGTATAACTGCTGCAGACATTTTTATTGATGATACTCCAGGAATATCTGTAATGGAAATGAGAGCTAAATGTAGACGGCTTAAAATGGAAAAAGGACTAGACTTGATTATGATTGATTATCTACAATTAATGTCTGGACATTCTAAAGCAGAGTCAAGACAACAAGAGATATCTGCAATTTCACGTGCATTAAAATCACTAGCACGGGAAATGAATGTTCCAGTTATAGCATTATCACAGCTTTCACGGGCTTGTGAAACACGTTCAGACCATAGACCAATGCTTTCAGACTTAAGAGAATCAGGAGCAATAGAGCAAGATGCTGACTTAGTAATGTTTTTATATAGAGATGAATATTACAATCCAGAAACGGAAAAAAAACGGGTAGGTGAAGTAATTATAGCAAAACAGCGAAATGGTCCAACTGGAACAGTTGAACTTGTATGGCTTAGTGAACACACAAAATTTGTGCCATCAGATTACTTTGGTTCAATGGCAAGAAACTAGCTACGTTATATACAATTGATTTATATAAGGTGGCTAGTAATGTTGCTACATACCTATTTATAAACTTTTTTTAGGTTATACAATGAAAATACATAATTGTCAATAAATATTTGAAAATTTATGTGAAATATCATTAAATCATTAATCTTCTTACGGATGCTTGTAAAGACCCTGAAATAGCATATGCACTTTGGGATAATATGTCAAAACCAGAAAACTATGTTCAAAAACGTTTTGGAACTGAAACTATTGATACTTGGGACCAATATGTTGAGCAAATGAATTCGCTTGGATTAACAGAAGTTCTTTTCAATAGTTTATCCCGAGCAGTAGCAGCTTATAAAGAATATCTTTAATCACTAGAGTAATCATGAATATAGAACATTTGGGCGAACAGTTTGTTCGTCCTTAATTTTGTGCGAAAATTTATAGTAACTAGCACAAGACGTATTAGATGGCATCCCGCTCCAATATCCTTAAAGTAGTATAATGATGAATTACAATTAGAAAAAAATTGTCGATTAATAGTATCACCAAATGAGGTGTACAAATTGCACAAATGTGCATAAATATACATTTTTGAGTAAAATAAATTATATTGTGCAGCATTTGCTAGTGGGAAGAAATATATTAGGGTATTTTGCTAGTTGTATTTTGTTAGATATGGGTATATACTTTAATAGTTAAGCCTGTGAAAAAAACAAT
>LJHD01000033.1 GCA_001983475.1 Candidatus Epulonipiscium fishelsonii
TTTTTTAGCAAAAAAATTTTTAATATGTCTGAATTCATTTTAGCTTTAAAATATAAAGCACTTTTATAATTTACAGTTTCATCTTTTTCAGACTGGATAATTAAAGTTGGAATTGTTACACTTGGAAGAATTTTTCTTGTTATAAAAATAAGTTTAACAACCCCTAATAAAGGTTTTATCCACTTAATATATTTATACCAAATTCCTTTTTTTATGCTAAACATTTTTTCATGTGTTTGAGTAAATTTTTGAGTTGTATTTTTTTTTGAAAAAACGACTTTCATACATACACGCAATTGTTTTAAGCTAATTTTTACTTTCATAGGTGTATTAATTAATATTATTCCATCAACTTTAAATTCTTCTGCAAAATTAAGGCAAAATAATCCACCCATAGAGTGACCTATTAAAACTAACTTATCATATTTATCTTTCATTATGGATATCTGGGTTTTTGCATAATTGCTCCATATCTTATATGAAGTTTTAGAAAAATCTTCTACGCTGCCTCCATGCCCTGGCAAAAGTATTGCTTTACAATCATATCCACAATCATATAACATTTCGGCTATATGTTTAAATTGATTTGGGCTACCAAAAATTCCATGTATACATAAAAATCCTACATTACTTTTTGCTTTATAATAATAAGGGTTATGTTTATCCATATTTTTCTCCTTAATTTTTAGAATTGTCTTTACAGGGCGAACTAGGTTCGCCTATTGAAATTTATTTATTTGTTTAAATTGTGGAATAACTCCTATATCTTGCAAAGTTTTAATAGTAACTGCTGTAATTGGGCCTATAATAATACCTAGTGGACCAATTAATTTTAATCCTATATAAATTGATATAATTGTTACTAGTGCATATACGCCAATTTGTCCTGAAAGAACTCTTGGTTCGACAACTTGCCTTGTAATTAATAATAATCCATATATACCAAAAAGACCAATACTTACAGAATAATTTCCCATTATTAAATGATATATTCCCCAAGTAATTAAAATTGCTCCGCTCCCTAATGCAGGTAGAGCATCGAAAATTGCAATTATTAAACTTACTAATAAAAAATGCTCTCTTCTCAAACAAAATAAACCTACCAGACAAATTGAAAAAACAATACACATTAATATTAATTGTGTTTTAATATATCCACCTAAGGCATTTTTTAAGCCTAATTTAACAAGAGCAATCTTTTTTAACATTGATATAGACAGTTGAGCTATAATAAATTTCTTTATTTCTTGTCTATCTTTTGTCATAAAAAAAGTTGATAACAATGTAATTAAGATAAAAAATAAACTTGTAGGAACGGCGCCTAATATATCATAAAGATAAGGTGCTAGTTCGTTTAAAGAATTACCAATATAATTTAAAATTTCATTGATTAAATTGTCTAAAGTTGCCATGTCTGTTGGTAAGTTAAATATACTCCCTACTTTACCCATATAAATTTCAATTATATCTATCATTTCTACAATTTGTAATTTATATGCTGGATAAGAATCTTTTAAAGATAATATTTGAGAATATAACATTTGGCTCAATTGAAAAATTAACCCAAAAAATCCCGTTAAAACTGTTAACATAGAAATAATTGTGGCAAAACCTCTTGACATCTTTAATTTTGTTTCGAAAAAAGTTACACATGGATCAAGCATTCCGCCTAAAAGCCATGCAAAAATAAAAGGAGCTATAAGTTCTAAGATATAATTTACAAAAACATATATCCCTAGTATAAATAAGCAAGCATATATAACCCTTTCTAAAAGTTCTCTTTTAATTACCAAATTGTACACCTTCCTTTA
>LJHD01000034.1 GCA_001983475.1 Candidatus Epulonipiscium fishelsonii
CTACTACTTATTTTTTCGCCTAATTGCTACTTATTTGTTCGCGATTACTCTGCTAATTGTTTTTTTCACACGGGTTAACTATTAAAGTATATACCTATAGCTAACAGAATACAACTGACAAAATAACCTAATATGTTCCTTCCCACTAGCACATGTTGTCCAATATAATTGGAATCACTTAAAAATGTATATTTATGCACATTTGTGCAATTTGCACATAACAAATTAATGCTTGCCCGTAATACTACATTGCCATTTATATTAAAATACCTTAAGCTTACAACTATGGGGCGAAGCCCTGTACAGAGTTTTTCACTACAAATAACAGATTTACTCACGCTGTTCCTAATAATGTTTATATAATTTGTTTTAGGGCAATAATTATATAAACAGCTGAATATTAGTGGTTTCAAAAAGCAAACATTTTAGAGTAAAATATTCAATGTGGTTGATAATTTTAATTTTTATTAGTAACTATAGAAGTCTAACGACTAAAGGCTATAAAAATAACATATTTAGTCACGTTGTTCCTAAATTCGTGATTCTTGAATAAGTAAAAAAATCAACTAGTATTCCCTAATGCTTATGCAGATGGGATAAGCGGTGTAGGGTTACACCTAATTAGAGTAGCTATTTAGAAATAAATAGTGGCTAATATACAACAAATAATAAAAATTTTAAATCTTTTTATTATTTTTGATAACCTAGGTGATAATTTAAAATATTAGCTAATATTCAGGAATGGAACAGCCCATAGAGCTTGCTCAAATGTCTAGAAGTTGTAGGAGGTACGCAAGCAGCTCCATTATCTTAGTATTAGATTAAGAGGGAGTAGTTCACTAAAAAACAAAATCACATTACTTACCACACACCATAAAAGGTGTGGCATTAAGTTGATTGATGAGCCTAAGTGCTAGTAATAATACTTGAATTACGTTATAGTAGAATACTTGATAATTAAGAAAAGCTTAATCATATATGATAATTAAGCGAAGTTATAGTTATCTTGAAATACTCCACTAGGTTCAAGTTCTAATGTCAATGGTTAAACATCTCTAATGGTAGGAGAAATGCTGTTGATATACAAAACCTACTATACATTGGCGAAGTGGACGTACCCTTGCTATTAAACAGGAGGATATTTTTATGGTAAGTGCAATTGTTGGTGGAAATTGGGGAGATGAAGGAAAAGGAAAGATAACCGATTTAATGGCAGGTGATGCAGATATAATAGTGCGATTTCAAGGAGGAGCCAATGCTGGACATACTATTATAAATGATTATGGAAAATTTGCTCTACATTTGCTTCCATCTGGAGTTTTCCGTGAAGGTGTAATAAATGTGATTGGGCAAGGAGTAGCTTTAAATTTGGAACAACTTTTTAAAGAGCTTGATGAAATATGTGCAAAAGGTGTTCCTATGCCTAACATAATGATTTCAGACCGAGCACAAGTTGTTATGCCATATCATATTTTGTTTGACAAATTGGAAGAGGAAAGACTTGGAAAAGATAGTTTTGGGTCTACAAAATCTGGTATTGCACCTTTTTATTCAGACAAGTATTTAAAAATTGGTATTCAAGTTTGTGAATTATTTGATGATGAAATATTACAAAAAAGAATACAAAATGTATGTGTAGTAAAAAACGAATATATATTTTCAATTTATAAGCAAAATTTAAAACTGGAACCTACTGATATTTATAATAAACTTATTAAATATCGAGCAAGGCTTAAACCACTTGTATCAAATGTTGCTTATTTTCTTGATGACGCAATTAAGAAAAATAAGTCTATTCTTATTGAAGGACAGCTTGGAGCATTAAAAGATACAGACAATGGAATTTATCCTTTTGTTACATCGTCTTCTCCTCTTGCAGGATTTGCGAGTGTTGGAGCTGGAATTGCTCCAACAGCTATAAAAAAGATTGTAACAGTTGTTAAGGCATATTCTTCAGCAGTTGGAGCTGGCGCATTTGTAAGTGAAATTTTTGATGAAGCAGCCCATGAATTGAGACAAAGAGGAGGCGACAATGGCGAGTATGGGGCAACTACGGGAAGACCACGTAGGATGGGATGGTTTGATTGTGTAGCTTCAAAATATGGATGTATGCTTCAAGGAACAACAGATGTGGCATTTTCTCTAATCGATGTACTAGGATATTTGGATAAAATACCAGTTTGTGTTGCGTATGAAATTGATGGAGAAAAAACTACTATATTTCCGAACACAATAGAACTAAATAAAGCTAAACCTGTTATAGAGTATCTTGAAGGGTGGAAATGTAATATTAGTGGTATTAAGAATTATGATGAATTACCAATAGAGGCTAGAAATTATGTGGAGTTTATTGAAAGACATCTTGGTTATCCTATAACTATGATTTCAAACGGGCCAAAACGTGAAGACATTATAATTCGTTAATAATAGATAGTTGTGGAGTATGATTTACAGCTACACCCTAAAGTAATAGTGGTTTTATGCCTTAAAATTTATAAAAATTTAATAATATGTACCATATAAAAGGATAGTACTCTATCTTTTATTTTGACAATGTCAATGGTTTTCTCTCTCCAACAGTATAAATTGCTGGGGAGAGAAACTGCAGGAACTTGTACAGTCAGTTCCCCCATACATAAATGAGAGCGCTTGTATCTAATCTACACGTTTAAGACTAAAGGCGAGGGATTCCTTAATGAATTTGATGAAAAAATTTTTCCTAAAAAGTTGTAACATTTTTCCAAAATTACCATATCATAGTAATTGTGAAACTTTTATTCTTTATATACTTTTATTTAAGGAGATGAAAATAAAATGAAAAATTATTCATTGGAACATTTTTTCCGCCAAAATAGAAATACTGTTGATCCAGATCAACTTGCTTGGTCTGTTGTTTTGACAGGCTTTGAAAAAAATAATTACCCATCACGTTCTTTAGCAACATATAACAAAGATTTATTTGAACATAGCATTAGATTTTTGCCTCTTGAATCAAATACTAAAGAAGCTTCATTTTTTATTCTTGATCCAAGCAATTCAGTTCGAGCAATACTTTATCCAACTAAAGCAGAACCTATTGAGCCACAAGATTTAATAAATGTAATAAATGCATTAAAGCATAAAGATAATTTTGATAAAACTGAAGGAACAGAAATTATTCCAGAAAACATAGTAGTACCAGAAATTGCTGAGACTGATATGAGTCGTACAGAAATACATTATCTTGACAATCAACCATTAAATGTAAACTGTCCAAGTTTAAATAGAGTAGTTGGCGAATATGTTCTTGGAGACCCTAGCAATGTGGATGTTATTTTGCTTAATTTTGCAATTTATGCTTTTGCACTAATTAAACCTAATGGCGAATTCGAAGTTTATTCGAAAAAACATCTTCAACAACTAGCAGACCTTAGATTTGCAAATCCTAACTTAAAAGTGCTTTTAGCAATCGGTGGATGGGCTGCAGAAGGATTTTCAGATGCTGCACTAACTCCTACTTCTAGATTTGATTTTGCACGAGAAGTACAAAAGTGGGTTAAAGAATATAACCTTGATGGAATTGATTTAGATTGGGAATATCCTGGAAGCAGTGTATCAGGAATTAAATCACGTCCACAAGACACAGAAAATTTTACTCTTCTTCTTGATGCTTTAAGGCAAGTTCTTGGTCCAAATAAGCTTATTACTGTTGCGGGTACAGGTTCAAAGAGTTATATAAGTAAAGTTCAAATTAAAGAAATTGCTAAATTTATTGATTACTTTAACATTATGAGCTACGATTTTAATGCTGGTGAAACAGGAATAAGTGCAAATAACCATCAATCAAACTTGTTTGAATCGGACCTTGGATTGCGTGGGATAAGTACTGATGTGTATGTAAATAATTTAATTGATGCAGGTATGCCTTCAGAAAAGCTGTTAATTGGAGTTCCTTTTTATGGAAGGCGTGGAGCAACAAATACTAAAACGTATGATGAAATTCGTGGATTTTATTTAAACAAAAATGGTTATGCAGTAAAATGGGATGATGAAGCAAAAGCACCTTATATTATAGATTCAAATGGAAGCTTTGCATTTTCGTTTGACAATGAATTATCTATATACTTTAAAGGACAATATGTTTTTGATAAATGTTTAGGAGGAATGTTTAGCTGGCAATCAAATTTCGATAATGCTAATCTTCTTTCTAGTGCTATGCACACTGCAATTAATGACCCTCGACAACTTGAATCAATTTTAAAATCATATTATGCATAAATTTTTTTAAGAAAATGATTAAGAACAACATGTTCTATATAAATATGAGGGCGAACGGTGTTCGCCCGTACATAATAAAAAGGCATAAAGGAGCACATTAGGCTCCAGATTTATTTTAATATTTGACAGTGTTTGAACTATACACGAACTACAGTAAATGTTACATTTTCACCATTAACATTCCACTCTTTTGAATAACCATCAATTTTGTTGTAAACTATATCTTTTGCAAGTGTTTCTGAAGTTATAATTTCTTTATTTCTTTTACAAATAGCTTGAATACGTTTGTTATCAGTACATCCAATATTAATATTATTTTGTACCTCAAAATCTGCTTCTTTACGCATGGTTTGAATTTTAGAAATAATTTCACGGACAAAACCTTCTTCAATAAGTTCATCTGAAAGAGTAGTATCAATAACTACCGTAAATCCATTTTCACTTTGAGAAACATAACCTTCACGTTGAGTAGTAGAAATTAATAAATCATCTTTAGTAAGTTCTATATTTTGCCCATCAATATCTAAAGTAATTAAACCAACAGAATTTAATTTTGCCATAGTTTCAACACCATTTAAAGTTGTAAGCTTAGTGCGAATTGCATTTAGTAATTTGCCATATTTTGGACCAAGAGTACGCATTTGTGGTTTAAAAGTATAGTCTATAAGGTCGTTAGCATCTTCAGTAAATTCTACTTGCTTAACATTAAGTTCATCTGCGATAATATTAATAAATTCGCTTGGTAATTTTGTTGTTGAACCAACATAGATTTTTCCAAGGGGCTGACGATTTTTAATGTTTGATTCATTTCGGCAAGCACGGCCAAGAGCTACAATTTGCAATACACTTTCCATATGTTCTTCCAATTTAGTGTTAATAAGACTTTCATCAACACTAGGGAAATCACATAAGTGAACACTTTGTGGAGCAGATTTATTATTAGTACGAACTAAGTTTTGGTAAATTTCTTCGCTCATAAAAGGAACAAATGGTGCTGAAATTTTTGTAAGTGTATCCAAAACAGTATACAATGTCATATAGGCATTGATTTTGTCTTGAGGCATTCCACTTTGCCAAAATCTTTCTCTGCTTCTTCTTACATACCAATTTGAAACGCCATCAATAAAATCTTGCATTGCTCTGGCACTTTCATAAATATGATAGTTTGCTAAATTTTCGTCTACCTCTTTTACTAGAGTATTAAGTTTAGAAAGTACCCATTTATCCATCATAGATAGAGTAGCTTTATCTAGTGTATATTTTGTAGGATCAAATTTATCTATATTTGCATATAATATATAGAATGCATATGTGTTCCAGAATGTCCCTATAAATTTGCGTTGGTTTTCACTAACTGCATCAATGCTTAATCGGTTTGGCATCCAAGATGCACTAGTTGAATAAAAATACCATCTTGCAGCATCTGCTCCTTGAATATCTAAAATTTCATTTGGTGCAATTACATTTCCTTTAGATTTACTCATCTTTGCTCCATCTTTGTCACATATATGTCCCAAGACTATAACATTTTTATATGGTGCTTTATCGAATATCAAAGTTGAAATTGCCATCAAAGTATAAAACCATCCACGAGTTTGGTCAACTCCTTCCGAAATAAAATCTGCTGGAAAATGTTCTTCAAAGAGTTTTTTGTTTTCAAAAGGATAGTGGAATTGTGCAAAAGGCATTGAACCGCTATCATACCAGCAGTCAATTACATCATCCACCCTTTTCATTTTAGCAGAGCAGTTTGGACAATCTAAATGTACTCTATCGATATTTGGCTTGTGAAGCTCAATTTTTTCTGGACAGTCACTACTCATTTTGTTTAATTCTTCTATACTTCCTATAAGATGCTTATATCCACATTCGTTACATTCCCAAATTGGCAGTGGAGTTCCCCAGTATCTTGAACGAGAAAGTCCCCAATCTATAACATTTTCTAAAAAGTTGCCAAAACGTCCCTCTCCAATTGATGGTGGATACCAATTTACAGTTTTATTATTTGCAACCAGTTTGTCTCGTACTTTTGACATAGCTATAAACCAAGTATCACGTGCATAGTATAAAAGTGGTGTATCGCATCTCCAGCAATGAGGATAACTGTGCTCATGTGGAAGTGATTTAAATAGTGCATTATCTCGTTTTAGCCATCTAATAATAAGTTTATCTGCATCTTTAACAAAAATATCTTGCCAAGGAGTAACTTCAGGAGTGAAAAATCCTTGTTCGTTTACTAGTTGGATAAAAGGTAGTCCATATTCACGACCAATCCTTGCGTCATCTTCTCCAAATGCAGGTGCAATATGAACAACTCCTGTACCATCAGAAAGAGTTACATAATCATCCGCAACAACAAACCAAGCTTCTTCATCTTCTTTTAAAGTAGCAAAATCAAATAACGGTTTGTATTTAGTTTTAACTAGGTCTTTTCCAATATAAGTTTTAACTATTTTAGCTTCTTCACCCAAAACCCTAGGGACTAAGCTTTCGGCCAAAATATAAAATTCATCTCCAAGCTTTGCTTTTACATATGATGCTGTAGGATTTACACATAACGCTACATTTGAAGGAAGTGTCCAAGGAGTGGTGGTCCAAGCTAAAATATAAGTGTTATCTTGACCTATTACTTTAAATTTTACAATTGCAGTCATATCTTTTACATCTTTATATCCTTGTGCTACTTCATGAGATGATAGTGAAGTTCCACAACGTGGGCAATAAGGTACGATTTTATGACCTTTATAAATTAAATCTTTGTCCCAAATTTGACGAAGTGACCACCAAACAGACTCGATATATTTATTATCATAGGTTATATATGGGTTATCCATG
>LJHD01000035.1 GCA_001983475.1 Candidatus Epulonipiscium fishelsonii
CCATATGCACAATACGGAAATGCTGCAAACAATGGAGTACAAATGGCAATTGAAGAAGCAGGAATTGTTGATGAAAAAGTTCTTGAATATCTTGTTGAAGATAATAAAGGGACACAAATTGAGGCAGCAAATACATTTAAAAAATTATCAGATAGTAAAAAAATAGATGTATTTATTGGGGCAGATGTAAGTTCAAATAGTGAAACAATTGCAAATCTTGCACAAGAAAAAGAAATACCTATGATAACACCAACTGCAACAAAAGAAAATATTACATCAATTGGAGACCATATTTTTAGAGCTTGTTATATTGATCCCACTCAAGGAGAATTATTAGCACAATTTTCTACAGAAGATTTAGGAGCAAAAAAAGCTATTATCATGGTAAATTCAGAAAATGCATATTCTACAGGAATATCAGATGCCTTTATTAAAGAGTTTGAGGCAAATGGTGGAAAAATTATAAAACAAATAAACTATGGTTCAGCTGATGTAGACTTTAGACCAATTTTGGGGACAATTCAAGGAGTCGAAGCAGATGTTATTGTAATTCCAGATTATTATGAAACAATAGGAATGATTGCACCACAAATTAGAGAACTAGGTATTACAACTACACTTATTGGTGGAGATGGATGGGACGGAGTTACTGAACAAACCAAAAATAATCCTGAAGCTGTTGAAGGAAGCTATTTTGTAAACCATTACACAGTTCAAGATGAAAGTGAAATTGTTCAAGATTTTATTACAAACTATACAGAGAAATATGGAGAAACACCAAACGCATTTGCAGCATTAGGATATGATGCAGCAAAAATGTTAATTGAAGCAATTGACATAGCTGATTCAACTGATGACACAGCTGTTATTAATGCACTAGTAACAGGAACATTCGAAGGAGTAACAGGAACAATAACATTTGATGAAAATAGAAACCCAGTTAAAACAGTATCTGTTATACAAATCACTAATGGAGAAAATACTTTATATAAAAAGTTAGATCCATCTCAATACTAAACTTAAAATCAAAAGAATATTCTTTTGATTGCTTAATTTTTCATAATAATAGAGGAATATCATACTTTGTAAACTTGTTAAAATTTAAATATAGTTATAGTGTTTTAAAATCACAATATACTAAGCACATTTAAATTTTAATGAGCTAATTCTAGTGTAATTTTTAATGTTGTAAAAAAATGGTTTTATGACCTCTTAGGGTGTTGAATAAGTAAAAAAGTAAACAACTTTTAAAACAGGGAGTTGGGATCGCAGCCCACAATCCGGGCTTTGCCATAAATCCACATTACTTTATTCCTTAATCTTTTGTTGTAAACAAATATTATTACACTATAAAGAAATTAGCTTTATTAGTTAAATGTACTAAATGAAAATGAATTTATTCAACAACTACCCTCTATTATAGAAAAGGAGGAAACATTATGGAATTATTTATTCAACAAATTATTAACGGACTACATATAGGTAGCATTTATGCTTTAATTGCTTTAGGATACACTATGGTTTATGGTATTGTGAAGCTAATAAATTTTGCACATGGAGATATTATGATGGTTGGTGCATATACAGCATTTGTGGGAATAACTATCTTTGATTTATCTATCCTTATGGCACTACTTCTTTCTGTTTTAGTTTGTAGCATACTTGGCGTAACTATTGAAAAAATAGCATATAAACCACTTAGAAATGCACCAAGAATGTGGGCATTAATTACAGCAATAGGAGTAAGTTTTTTTCTACAATCACTAATAATGATTTTATTTGGAGCAAGTACTAAACCCTTTCCATCATTTCCATCAAACCCTATAAAAATAGGAAGTCTACAAATTAGTCAAATAACAATAGTATCTGTTGTGGTTGCTGTAATTCTTATGATCTGTTTAGAACTATTTATTAAGAAAACTAAACTAGGTAAGGCTATGAGAGCATCTTCAGAAGATGCCCAGGCAGCATCTTTAATGGGAATATCAGTAAACAAAACAATTTCACTAGCATTTTTCATTGGATCAGCACTTGCTGCGATAGGGGGAGTTTTATTTGTAGTGGCATATCCACAAGTAAAACCTATGATGGGAGTAATGCCAGGATTAAAAGCATTCATTGCAGCAGTTCTTGGCGGAATAGGAATAATTCCTGGAGCTATGCTTGGAGGATTTACTTTAGGGTTTATTGAAAGTTTTACAAAAGGATTTGTTTCATCATTTTGGCCACCAGCAACTTTATGGGCAGATGCAGTATTATTTAGTGTATTAATTATTGTATTATTAATAAAACCAACTGGGATTTTAGGTAAAAATATTAGGGAGAAGGTGTAATTTATGAAATCTAATACTACAACTAAATTTTTAGCTATTTCTATTGTAACATATGCAATTTTAGCAGTGTGTATGGCAACAGGGGTTATTAATGGATATATTAGCGGAATAATAGTATCAATTTTGATTAATATAATTATGGCAGTATCATTGGCTTTTGTTACTGGATATTTAGGAGAATTAGTTTTAGGGCATGCTGGATTTATGGGAATTGGAGCATATGTGTCAGCTATTATTACAATGAATATTGATTTACCTATGTTTATTGAATTTCCTTTTGCTGTAATATGTGGAGGAATATTTGCAGCTCTTATTGGAATTTTAATTGGAATACCTGCTCTGCGTTTAAGAGGGGATTATTTAGGAATAATCACTCTAGGATTCGGAGAGATTATTCGAATAGTTTTAAATAATTTAAAAATTACAAATGGTGCACAAGGACTTTCAGGAGTGCCAAGTTATAGCAACTTTACAATTACATTTTTAATAGTTATTTTAACTATTGTTATTTTATATAAGATTATCAATTCAAGACAAGGAAGAGTTGTTATTGCAATACGTGAAAATGAAATAGCAGCAGATTGTGTTGGCGTTTCAACATTTTATTATAAAACAATGGCATTTAGTATAGCAGCATTATTTGCAGGAATAGGAGGAGGATTGTATGCACATTATCATACAGTAATAAATCCAACAAGTTTTGGATTTGCTCTTTCTATAGAATATTTAATTATAGTAGTTCTTGGAGGCATGGGAAATTTATTTGGAACAGTTTTAGCAGGAATTATTCTAGGCATATTAAATGAGGCACTAAGAAGCTTTTCCGAATATAGAACTATAATATATTCACTAGTACTAATTACTATAATGATTTGTCGTTCAAAAGGGATTACTATGCAAATAATTATATCAAAAATTAATGTATCCAAAAAAAACAATCCCGAGAAGTTGAACCAAAGGAGGCATAAAAAATGTTAGAAGTAGAAAAAATAAGTGTAAACTTTGGTGGAATTAAACCAGTTGATCAATTTGATTTAAGCTTAAAAAAAGGAGAACTGGTAGGATTAATTGGTCCAAATGGTGCTGGTAAAACTACTGTTTTCAACTTACTTACAGGTGTATACACTCCTACTGAAGGCAAAATTACTTTGGAAAATCAAATAATAAGTAACTTAAAACCTTTTCAAATTGCAAAAAAGGGAATTACTAGGACATTTCAAAATATCAGATTATTTAAATCTATGACTGTTATTGAAAATGTTAAAGTAGCCTTTGACAATCGTATTAATTATACTATTCTTGATAGGTTATTTGATACTAGAAAATATAAAGAACAAGAAAAATGGTTACAAGAAGAATCTATGAAAATTCTTGATGTCTTTGGTTTAGGGGAATATTCAGAAGAACAGAGCATGAATTTGCCTTATGGAAAACAAAGAAAACTTGAAATTGCTAGAGCACTAGCTGGTGATCCGAAAATACTTCTCCTTGATGAACCCGTAGCAGGAATGAACCCTCAAGAAACTTTGGAACTTAGAGAGACCATTAAATTAATAAGAAAGCAATTCGATATAACTATTCTTTTAATTGAACATGATATGAATTTTGTTATGGATATATGTGAAAGACTAGTTGTTATTGAATATGGTAAAATAATTGCAAAGGGAACACCAAATGAAATTAAACATAACGAACGAGTTATAAATGCGTATCTTGGGCAGGGGGCATAAAATGCTAGAAGTTAAAAACATAAATGTTTACTATGAAAATATACAGGCTTTAAAAGATGTTAACTTTAATATAAATCAAGGTGAAATAGTTACTTTGATTGGTGCAAATGGAGCTGGTAAAACTACTACTTTGCAAGCTTTAAGTGGTATGGTACCTGTTAGATCAGGTGAAATTATTTTTGAAGATAAGCCACTTACAAATATTGAAGCACACGAACTTATTAATTTAGGAATTGCTCATGTTCCTGAAGGTCGGCGAATTTTTTCTAAAATGACAGTTATAGAAAATTTAGAACTTGGCGCATATAAAGTTAATGATAAAAATCAAATTAGTGAAGATATGGAAAAGATGTTTAAAAGTTTCCCTCGTCTTGAAGAAAGAAAAACTCAAATAGCAGGAACAATGAGTGGTGGAGAGCAACAAATGTTAGCAATTGCCAGAGCTTTAATGTCACGTCCAAAGCTACTTTTAATGGATGAACCTTCTATGGGGCTTGCTCCTGTTTTAGTTCACGAAATATTTAAAATTATACAAGATATTAATAAGCAAGGAGTTACTATTGTTTTGGTTGAACAAAATGCTAATATGGCTCTTAAAATAGCTAATAGAGGTTATGTCCTTGAAACTGGAAAGGTTGTGCTTTCTGGAACTGGATTGGATTTACTAAATAATTCTGCTGTTAAAGAAGCATATCTTGGTGGTTAATTAATTTATATAATTAAGGTACTTCTATTTTATTGTTGGAGAAGTGGAGGTCCCATGATAACAACATCTAAGGGGAACTCTAAAAGAATGTCATCATTTATTTAAATGTACAGATTTTAATACACTAGTTATAGAGAAAAATAATAATAACTGCTAGATACTAACCAATATAAGTACATTTAATATAAAAAATATGATAAAAAATAGTGCTATAAAGCTCATAGTTTTATCTATGAAGTTTAATAGCACTATTTTTTTTAAAAATTTTTATTGATAAACAAATTGCAAATTGCATATGATAGTATATAATTTATATTACAACATATTTGAAAGGAATTGATTTATGAAAAATTTAGTATTTAGTTTATTAGCAATTACCGTAGGAATAAGTCCAGTTTTAGCAGCTCCAAATATGCCAGTTGCTCCATTACCAGAATATAGTGTAGATAATGATATGTCTTTTCCTCCCAATCATAATTTACCAGTTGCTCCATTGCCAGAATATAGTGTAGATAATGACATGTCTTTTCCTCCCAATCATAATTTACCAGTTGCTCCATTGCCAGAATATAGTGTAGATAATGATATGTCTTTATTTCCTAATTACAGTCTGCCAGTGGTTACACCTCCAGGATATAGTGTAGATAATGATATGTCTTTACTTCCCAATCATAATATGCCAGTTGCTCCATTGCCAGAATATAGTGTAGATAATGATATGTCTTTAGCTCCTTAATTTTATTAAAACTTGAAACTAAGTTTATTGCAATACTTTTTTATTCCATTCAAAAAAACTTCCATTGGTGTTTGGTAGTCCAACACTTTTCTTAGTTATTTATTATTTGTACAGCTAATACAAGGTCTTCTACGCTAATTTTTGTAAAATGATATCATTTTATGAAATATTGGTGTAGTAGCCCTTTTGTGTTTTGGTTTGTATTTCTTTCTCAAGAATGATATGAGTTATCAAATATACTTCATTTTTTAATTCCTTTTCTATTACTTTAAAATTTGTAAATTCTTACCTGTTATCACATATAAATATTTTTTCTAGGTATTTCTTTAAATTATATAGCTTGCAAATATATCCTTTTTTTATTTAAATTCTACTTTAGTGGTGAGTATTGCATTTAACTGCACATATTGACATAAATAAAAACTAAAACCAGTTTGTTGAATAAATGATGGATGATAAATCTTTAATTTATCATCCATCATTTATTCAACACCCTACATACATCTAATTATTCTTTTATTATTCAACAAACTATCTAGGTATATATTTAATAGATTTAGGAAATAATTTAATAGATTTAATTTTTTTATTTAAGGAGGTATTTTAAAGTGTCAAAAGTAACTTTAAAATCAACAAAACAAGAAATTATAGGATAATGGCAGGAAAGTCTCCTCAATCCAGTAAGCGTATTGGGAAACTAGTACGTAGACAACGGCTTAACCGTTGCAATATACCACTTGAATTGCTTGGAACCCCTAAAGCCAATCAAACTACAACGCAAGTATGAAACATAACTAAACGTGAAATAATATTGCCTATTTTAATAAAGAGGATAAATATTTTGGTTGCGAAAGCAGAAAAAATTGGTTGGATAGTATATGGTTAAATCCTAAGTACTACAGCAATGGGCAATAAGCAGGTAAGCTCCAATACATGATAATGAAGAATCGCTTCATCATAGGAGAAACTTCAACGACTAGACCTCTTGAGGGTCGTACACCATAAGT
>LJHD01000036.1 GCA_001983475.1 Candidatus Epulonipiscium fishelsonii
TCCTTTATTCGTTATTATGTTGCAAGAAAAAAGCTTATTGCACATTTAAAACTATATAGTATATGGTGTTTCCATACATTACATACATTATGCTATCTTGCAAAAAAATATTTTACACGAGTACTATCCTTTATTATATTATTAAGTATTTTTTTTTACGTACAAAAATAGGGGATAAATACATCCCCTAAAAAATTATAAACTTAAAGTAGCAGGTTTGATATTCCATATATCTTTTGCATACTCTAAAATAGTTCTATCACTTGAAAACTCTCCTGCATTTGCAATATTCATTAAACACATTTGAGCCCAATGTTTTTTATTTTTATATGCTACAAATACTTTTTCTTCAGTTTGTTTAAATGCTTTAAAATCAGCTAGCAGATAGTAAGTGTCTGGAGCTTCCCAGCTTGAACCTACAAGTAAAGAGTTCCATAGGTCTTGGAATTCACCACTACCACCATCACTTACTGTACCATCTACTAAGCTATCAACCACTTTTTTTATGTCAGGATTTTTTTCATAGTATTCTCTTGAATTATATTTTCCAGACAATTTATCAATGTCTTCTACACGTAATCCAAATATAAAGTTATTTTCTTCACCTGCTGCTTGAACAATCTCAACATTTGCCCCATCATATGTTCCAAATGTAACAGCTCCATTAAGCATAAATTTCATATTTCCTGTTCCAGATGCTTCTTTTCCTGCTGTTGAAATTTGCTTTGACACATCAGCTGCTGGCATTAATTTTTCAGCATAAGTTACTCTATAGTTTTGAATGTATAGAACTTTAATTTTTCCGTTTATAGTTTCATCATTGTTAATAAGATTACTTATTTGACCAATATATTTAATTATAGCTTTTGCACGTGCATAACCAGGGAAAGCTTTACCACCAAAAATAAATGTAACTTTTGGTATATCCATGTCAGGATTTTCTTTCAACCTGTAATATAAATCTAGAATATAGAAGGCATTTAATAATTGGCGTTTATATTCATGTAAACGTTTAACTTGAATATCAAAGATTGATTCTGGGTCTAATCTTACACCTTCTACTTCTTTTATATAGTTAACTAGTGATTCTTTGTTTTTATATTTAATATCCATAATGTTCTTTAAAACTGCGTCATCATTTACATATTTTTCTAGCTCTTTAAGTTTAGATAAATCTCTTACCCAGTCTTCATTTCCAAGAAGCTCACTAATATAAGCAGTTAAACGTCTATTTGAGTAATTTAACCATCTTCTTGGAGTAATTCCGTTTGTTTTGTTTTGGAATTTCTCTGGGAATAATTTAAACCAACTATTTAATTCAACATATTTTAATAAATCACTGTGTAATTGAGCTACACCATTTACTGCATAACCCACTGCAATTGCAAGATTTGCCATATGCACAGTATTATATTGAATTATACTATAGTGATCTATTTGACTTGCACTATACCCTTTTTCTTTAAGTTCTTCAATAAATTCCCAATTTATTTTTTCGATTATTTTTGCTATTCTTGGAATTAGTTTTTTAATTAAATCCATATTCCATTTTTCTAAAGCTTCTTTAAGAATAGTATGGTTTGTGTAAGCAAATATTTTTTTAGCATTAGCTAAAGCTTCACTAAAGCCCATACCTTCATGATCGACCATAAGTCTGATATATTCTGGTATTGCAAGAGTAGGGTGAGTGTCATTTAATTGAATT
>LJHD01000037.1 GCA_001983475.1 Candidatus Epulonipiscium fishelsonii
TCTTTGCTTTGAAAAAAACTTAAGTACATTTCTCTTAATTCATTTAATCCGTACATCTTTAATACTCCTTTTTAAAAATATCTCATATTACTATACAATTTTATATATTCTTCAAGACATAAATCATTTTTAACAATCTTTTTAGCATGATTTACTCCTACATATCTATAATGATATGGTTTATAAGACACGCCTGTAATGTAAAATTTATCAAATGGATATCTTAATATAAAACCAAAGTCTGCACTTTTCATATCTAGCCATTGCTTATGAAACGTAACATCAAATGCTTGCAAACTTTTACTATTAAAATTAGCAAAAGATAAAATACTATCTCTATTATTATTTATAACAGAACTTGTTACCAAGTCCAGTGCTATTCCTAATTGGTGTTCACTATATCCTTCTTTTGCTATATTAGTAAATCCTAATTCTTCTTTTTTTGCACATAGAGATTGCTGATATGCATAAGATCTATATCCACTTATCATATACAATGAAGATAATCCTTCTTTTTGTAAAGCATTATTCATTTTGTAAAATTGTTCAAATGCTTCTCTTACAAGCCATATTTTTGTAATAGGGTCTTGAACCAAATTAGTTGGTCGATAAGTATTTGATATTGGATAGGACTGGTTGACTAATTTTAAAATTTCCATATAATTACACCTCGTTTTGGGTAATTTTAAAGAGAAAGACCATAATCTTTCCCTTTATAAATAAAAAACCTTGTTTTAATTGATAAAAAACGAGGCTTTTTATCACCCACACTATTGTTAAATTATATATTTAGTTATATTCGTCCTATTCAACCAAATTATATTCAATTATCATAAGACCTGAAACTTTTTCTTTTTATAAAAATTAAAGCTCAATATCATCATTTATTTTATTTGGACATGTCGCCCATTTTTTACCTATTTTTTTAGAATAAACCTTTGGCCCTTTTTTTGGTGATAAAAAGTATCTTGCTCCTATTGCCATACTACCAACAACAATTCCTGTAAAAAATCTCATAGCATCTACCTCCTAGATTTTTTTAAATATTTTGAATTAATATTATTATGTTTCCTAAATTAATTTTTCATACCTAAAATCTACTTTTAATTCCGTTATTATCAAATTCAATTGCTCCTTCTTTCAGCAATCGACCAACTGCACGCTTAAATGAAGCTTTGCTCATTTGGAGCTTTTCTTTTATAATATTAGGATTACTTTTGTCATTTAATGGCAAAAATCCATTTTCTTTTTTTAGTATAACCATTATTTGATTAGCATCAATTTCCATCTGAGAGTTCACTTGTTTACGTTCTGTAAGTTCTAATTTCCCATCTGACCTTACATTTTTAATTCTAACATCAATCCATTCGCCCAAGTTATATTCTTTGTAAATTTCTTTATTTATAATCAATCCATGATATTTTCCATCCACTGCAACAAATACTCCATGTTCTGGTGTTTGACGATATACTAATCCTCTAGTCATTTTGTTTATTGTATATGGACTTTCAGAACTTAATAAATTATAAACTTTCATTGTAGCACATAATCTATCAGTTTTATCAATATACAGTCCTACAACATATGACTTACCAACTTCAGCTTTAACTAATTGTTCTTTAAATGGCAACAATAAATCTTTAATAAGTCCCCACTTTAAAAAAGCTCCTATATTTGTTACATCGGCAACTTCTAAGCAAGAAATTTCTCCAAGCTTTAACAAAGGCTCTTTACAAGTAGCTACTATTCTATCTTGAGTATCTTTATATAAAAATACATCTATCCTATCCCCTAACTTTAAATTGTCAGGTATTTCTGCGTTCGGTAATAAAACTTTATCTTGTAATTCATCTTGGTCTTCAGCTAAATATAACCCAAAATCTGATTCTTGAATTACAATTAAGTTTTGTATTTTCCCTAGCTCTAACATTATTCACTCCTTTTCTAATGTTGTTTTTATTAACCCTTAAATTTGTGAATTTAAGGTAGCAAACCACTATCATTTAGACTAATCAACAGTTCAGGATTTTACGAAAAATGTGAAATCCTATTTATGTTAAAAATTTATTAACACTGGCGTACTGTATACCTCTATGAAGTCAGAGAATATTTTCTCCACTCCTTTTAATATAACTTTAATCTTGTCTTTAACATTATAGATTTTTTATACATTAATGTGTTGTTTCCACTAAACTTCAGGAAGAA
>LJHD01000038.1 GCA_001983475.1 Candidatus Epulonipiscium fishelsonii
TTGTGAATTTGTAACGTTTATGCCTGAAGCTCATTTGATTGAAGCAGTAAATACTTTAGCAGAAGGAACTACACTAGAAATTGGTTGTCAAGGAGTATATCGAGCAGATACTTCTGTTGGAGGAAATTTTGGAGCATTCACAACAAATAGAACTGCAAATGTTGCAAAAGAAATTGGTTGTCAAGGAGTTATAATTGGGCATTGTGAAGAACGAAATGATAAAATGGGACTTTTAGCAGAAGCTGGAGTTGTTGGAAAAGAAGCTACAAAAGTGGTAAATCGCATTTTAAATCAAGAAATTAAAGTTGCTCAAAAAGCAGGACTTAAAGTGTTGTACTGTATTGGTGAAAAAAGCGAAGAACTTGAAACTTGGGATAGTGTTCTTGGAGAACAATTAGAAATTGGTCTTGATGGAGTTGATAAAAACACCATTGTGATTGCATATGAACCAATATGGAGCATTGGCCCTGGAAAAACTCCTGCTGGTAAAGATTATATAACTAAGGTTGCTAAATTTGTAAAAGAAAAAACTGGTGGTATAGACGTTGTTTATGGTGGTGGCTTAAAATCTGACAACGCTAAAATGTTAGCAAGTATTGATGAAATTGATGGTGGGCTTATTGCTTTAACAAGATTTAGTGGTGAAATTGGATTTTACCCTGAAGAATATCTTGAAATCATCGATTTATATTTAAATGTATGAGTAAACGATGTCTATACAATGATTTAACTAAAGGTGGATAAAACATGACTCTTAAAGAAATAGCGAATAAAGTTGGAGTATCTATAACAACTGTGTCTAGAGTCATTAACAAAAATGATACAAAATGTGCTTCTAAAGAAGTTAGAGATAGGATTTGGGATGTTGTTAGTGCCTCTGAGTATACTCCAAATAAGGAAGCCCAGGCATTAAGACAAACTGCCTCGGGTACAAAGATAAAAGAATTTGTTAAAAATAAAAATATTGCATGTTTTTTTGCTCGTACCCCAGATGTTAATAGTGATCCATTTTTTAACTATATTTATCGTTCAATAGAAAAAGAGGCATTTAAACTTGGATATTTTATTAAATGTTCATTATCTTTTAATCAGTTAAATAATTCTCCTACTAAAGAATTACTTTTAAACAGCGGTTTAGATGGGCTAATTATTTTAGGTAAGTGTGATAACAAACATTTAAAGTATTTATGTAATAATTTTAAAAATATTATTTATATAAGTCTAGCGGAAGCCGAGGCTCCTATTGACCAAATTATTTGTGATGGTTATAAAATTGCAAGAACCGCTGTAAATTATTTAAATTTTCTTGGACACACTAAAATTGGCTATATTGGAGAGCAAAATGACGAAATTCGTTATAAAGGATTTTGTGATGAGTTAAGTAGCTTAAATCTTGACATAAATCCTTTTTTTTGCATAAATTCAAATCTTAGTGCAGAATGTGGATATAAAGCTATGCAAGATTTAATTAAAATTAATATTTTGCCAACAGCTATAGTTTGTTGTAACGACCTTACTGCAATTGGAGCTATAAAAGCTAGTAAAGATGCATCCATCAAAGTGCCCCAAGATATATCTATTATGGGGATTGATGATATAGAAATAGCATCTTATATTGAACCTTCTTTAACTACTATAAGTGTTCCCAAGGATGAAATGGGTAAAATAGCAGCAAAACTTTTATTTGATAAAATCAATAACGAATATAATTTACCCATTAAAATAGAATTTCCTTATAAGCTTCAAATTAGACAAAGTTGTAAAAATTTAAATTAAACATATGTTGCACTGTTAAGTTAAAACAAAAAATTAATTTGAGATTATAGAAATAAAATTTTACGAGAAGTCTCCGATAAAGTATCTTTGATAAATTAACTTAACAAGACCTATGTATAACAGGAGGAAAATAATGAAACTTAATTTTGAATATGGAACTGGAACAATGACAGCAGAATTACCTGATACAACTGATGTATTTATTCCTGGCGAAACAGTAAAAGACCCTGATTGCCTGGAACAATCTTATGATAACTTATATAAAGCTACATTGGAAAGTGTAAGAAATCCTATAGGAATGCCTCCGCTTACAGAATTGGCAAATCCAGATAGTACTGTTGTTTTTGTTGTCCCAGATATTGTAAAAGGTGGAAATCAAGAAACTAGCCATAGAAGAATGACAATACGTGTTTGTCTTGATGAATTATATTCAAAAGGTGTAAAAAAAGAAAATATTATGATTCTTATTTCTAATGGACTACATTCACGTGCTACTATTCCAGAGATGAGAACTATTTTAGGAGATATATTTGAAGAATTTTATGTAGATGATAGAATTACTTCTCATGATAGTGAAGATTATGACCACTTAGTATATTTGGGGCTTGCTCCAAATAGCGACCCTGTGTATATAAATAAGTATGTTTATGATGCAGATATCGCTATTATGGTTGGCCATACTCAAGGAAATCCTTATGGCGGATACTCTGGTGGATACAAACATTCAGCCACAGGTATTACTCATTGGAGAAGCATTGCAACACACCATGTGCCAAAAGTTATGCACAAAGATGAGTTTGTTCCTGTCTCTACCAACAATACTATGAGAAGTAAATTTGATACTCAAAGTATGTTTATGGAAGAAAAAATGGGTAAAAAATTCTTCTGTGTTGATGCTGTCCTTGACACAAAAGCAAGACAAATTGCAATATTTAGCGGATGGGCAAAAGAAATGCAACCAAAATCTTGGGAAGTTGCTGATAAAAGAACTTATGTTCATTGGGCTGAGAAAAAGTATGATGTAGTTGTATTTGGTATGCCTACAGGATTCCACTATGGAGACGGTATGGGGACTAATCCAATTCAATTTATGCAAGCTCTTTCTGCTCAAGTTATCAGACATAAACGTGTTTTAAGTGATAATTGTGTTTTTATTGTTTCTTCTATATGTGATGGTTGGTTCCATGATGAAGTTTGGCCATATGCACAAGAAATATATGAAATTTTTCAAAATGACTCAAACAATATTTTACCTGATGTAAATAGATATGGTGAATATTTTGCAACTAACGCAGAATATATAAGAAAATATCGTTTTGCAAATGCTTTCCATCCATTCCATGCATTTAGCATGATGAGCTGTGGACATTTGGCCGAAAAACACACTTCAGCTATATATATGGTTGGTGCTAAAAAACCAGGAATTGCACGAGGGATGGGATTGAAAACTAGAGCTACTTTTGAAGAAGCCTTAGAAGATGCTAAGCAAAAATATGTTGGTGATAATCCAAATATATTAGCATTGCCACTAACATTTAAAACAGCGTCTGTTCATTTATGTATGAAAGATCCTTCACAAAATAGCCACTCCAGAGATAACGCAAGAGGCGGATGTTGTGGTTGATTTTAAATCTGTTATAATTAAAAGTTGAAAAAGGGGCACAATGTGCTCCTTTTTGTTATTCATCAAATAATATTAGGAATATTCCTGAACTATTGAATGTATATTAAGCGTACTTATAACATCCGTTTGCTAGCCCCATAGGAGCTTTCCACCATATAAAGAATATCGTACATATGATTAGATCTTTTAATACCTACCTTATGAACAATTTGACACTCCCCATAACTAAAGCTAGGGGCTTTACGGCGTGTTTGGTAAAGTTGTAACAGAAAATCTAGACTTAGCATTACTACAAAATAGCAAAACCTTTAAAAGTTGGTAAACTATTGAAATGCCAGCACTAAGACCTGATGGAGGCCTATTACCTTTGATAAAAAAAGATGGCAGTCCTCTATTTTCAAATTGGTCTGAAGCTTGGATTGCCAAAGAATTTTATAAATGTGGATAAAATAGAAGATTTTTTAAACGACCAATGTAAATACACATGAATATCTTACAAGTACATATAGTTTATGATATGGTGGGCATAATAGTGCATTTTATATGCAAAGTATGGAAGATTCATTTAAAATGCATAGTAAAAATTTTGATAAGTTTATATTAGATAAAAATTAATTTTCTAAGAGATATTTCTAAATTATAAATTGGAGGGGCGAATACTTTTCGTCCCCTATATTAAGCTTTCATTTATAACACTCTAACAATATGTTTGTTTTTCACTGTTATATGTCTTAAATCAGTAGTTATAAATTCTGTTGTTTCTTCATCAATCTTATTAAGGTATAGAGCAATATATGTTGATTCAAAATTGTTTGCTTTTAAACTAATATTATAAAGCAGATTTTCTTTCATTCTTATTTTTTTAGGATCTAAGTTAGATATATTTTCAGTATTAAAAGGATTGTTTGTTAACTCCCCATTCATAGATTCATCCATATAGCTTTTTAATTCGTTTTTAATTTCAGTCGCATCTTCTTCTGTAATAACATCTAATATAATTGTAACCTCTATAAAAACTATTCCATACTTATAACCTTTAAATGAGCTTTCTTCTGAGCTTTTTTTAACAAAACAAGATATTATATTACTTTTAGGGATTTCAATTATACTCATTGGGTCAGGATAATATTCATTGCTTGAACCTTCGATAAAATAGAATTTTTTATCAATTTCAACTATTTTTGCAGCATTACCTTCAAACAAAATTTTCCCTATACAATTGGTTAAAATTATCTTATATTCACAAAAAAAACCACCCCAATAATCTTTTTCTGGTATTATTAAAAACGTCTCACTTCTATACTCGTTTTCTATTAAATCTTTTAACTTTTCCGTAACTGGCAATTTTTTAAAACTCATATTTAACTCTCTCCTCTTTTCTTTATTAATATGTATTTACCAGAAATATTCAATAAATCTGATATGGCTTACTAATAATTATATGTCTAAATGTTAATAGTAAGTACACTTAAATTTATCATAACTTAAATTGAATAATTATTTTATACTCATATTTCTGAGACTATAATAACTTTTTCTATTTGATTTGTATAATTCTTCCATATGAATATTATACTTTATACTTACAACCAATACAACTTTTTATAAAAAAATATCGCCTTATATCCACATAGCTAAAGCTAGGGGCTTTACGGCGTTTTTGGTAAAAATAATATTTTTTATCACAGACCACATTATTTATCTGTGGTCTATTTTGATGTGATTATTTTTTTGAAACATAGAGTACTATCCTTTTATATAGTTTATAATAAATTAAAAAAGTACTCTGAAATAGTTGTAATTAAATTTGATGTGTTGCGAAGCTCCTGTTGGAGCTCCCAACCTCTTGTTTCATCTTGAGTACATTTATAAACAGCTCATTATTATACTTCCTCAAATTGACTGTTATACAAGTCTGCATAAAATCCATTTTGCTTTAATAATTCAACATGAGTTCCATTTTCAATTATATTCCCATCTTTCATAACTAAAATTAAATCTGCATTACGAATTGTAGATAGTCTATGAGCAATTATAAAAGAAGTCTTTCCTTTAGATAAACTGTCCATAGCTTTTTGTATTAAAATTTCTGTTCTAGTGTCCACTGAGCTTGTTGCCTCATCCAAAATAAGTAACTCTGCATTTTTCACCATAGCTCTAGCAATTGTAAGAAGTTGCTTTTCTCCCACAGACATAGTAGCTTGACTTAAAATAGTATCATATCCATTCGGAAGTGTTTTAATCATATGGTGTATTCCAACAGATTTACAAGCATTTACAATTTGTTCATCAGTAATATCAACTTTATTATAAGCTATATTTTGCTTTATAGTTCCCTCAAAAAGCCATGTATCTTGTAATACCATAGCAAATATATTATGAAGCTGTTCTCTTGTAATCTTAGAAATTGGAATTCCATCAAGAAGGATTTCACCACCATTTAGCTCATAAAAACGCATAAGCAAATTTACTAAAGTTGTTTTTCCTGCTCCTGTTGGTCCAACAATAGCAACTTTTTGTCCTGCTTTTATCTCTATACTAAAATTTTTAATAATAATTTTATCTTTATTATAACCAAACTCAACATTTTTAAATGTTACATCTCCTTTGATAGTTTTTCATCAGATATTTCTGGTGAAAGTTCTTCCTCTTCTAAAATAGCAAACACTCGTTCACTTGCTGCCACTGCAGATTGTAAAGTTGTTGCAGCTTGTGCTAAAGTTGATAGTGGTTGTGTAAACAGACGAATATATACCATAAATGCAACAATTGTCCCAAACTCAGTTTTGCCTTCAATTACCAAAAATGCTCCTATTATACAAACTACAACATAAGATAAATTTCCTACAAATCCCATAACAGGCATCATAAGTCTTGAAATATATTGAGCTTTCCAAGAATTTAAAAATAACTTATTATTCATTTCTTCAAATGTTTTTATTTCTTGAATTTCTGCATTATAAGCCTTTATTACAGTGTGTCCTGTAAATGTCTCTTCAATATGGCCATTTAAGACTCCTAATTGAGCTTGTTGCTGCCTGAAAAATTTTTGAGAATTTTTTATTATTATTCCCATCAACATAAATCCTGCCCATGTTGCTACAAATCCTCCTATAGCCATAGTCCAGTTGGTCCAAAGCATAAGTACTAATGAACCTATAAAAGTCAATAGACCACTTAAAACTGAAGATAGACTTTGATTTAAACTAGTTCCAATTGTATCAACATCATTTGTTACTCGGCTTAGTATATCACCATATGTTTTAGTGTCAAAATATGAAAGTGGTAACTTATTTAGTTTAAGTACAATATCTTTCCTTAATCTCTTAGATATTCTTTGAGAAATTGTTGTCATAATAAATGCTTGGGCATACCCAAATACTAAACTTAATACATATATGGTAAGTAAAAATTTTGATATTTGTACTATTTCTTGTGTATCAATGGTACTATTCATTCCATGTGTAATCAGATTTGTCATCTCACTTAATTTATTTGGGCCAATGAGAGAAAATATTACTGCTATACTTGACAATATTAAAGCTATAATTACTGCAGGAATGTATTTTCTTGAATATATAACCAGTTTATTTAAACCTTTTTTAAAATCTTTTGGCTTTTCCCCTATAGCAATTCTTCCTGGTCCGCCACCCATATTTTGTGGTGGTTTTTGTTTAGCTTCATTTAACTTGCTCATAAATGCCTCCTTTTTATGTAACAAATTATGATATAAAAATTTTTCATAATTATCATAAATCATGCAACTGAATTTTATAAGGGAGTAATTTATACCCCCTATATAAACTTTTTATTACTTCTGTGACATGTCTAACTCTTCTTCAGGTTTATAATTTCTTTTAAAGCATTCATTTATTGCTCCAATGATTGAGGAAATAACACCTAAAGCTTTTACGCAGATAATTCATCTTTAGACAATTGTGATTCAGCTATTTCACGATATATATCACAATTATTTAGTAAATCTATATGAGTACCATTAGCAACAATTTTTCCTTTATCTAAAACTATAATTTGGTCAGCATTTTTAACAGTACTAATTCTTTGTGCAACAATAAGTTTTGTAGCATCATTTGTTTTTTCTTCCAATGCTTTTCGTAACATCTGATCAGTCTTATAATCTAAGGCTGAAAATGAATCATCAAAAATATATATTTCTGGGTTTCGATATATTGCTCTAGCAATGCTCAATCGTTGTTTTTGTCCACCAGACAAATTAGCTCCTCCTTGAGAAACTGCTCCTTCAAGTCCAATATGTTCAATAAATTCTTTTGCTTGTGCAGTTTCAATTGCATTATCTATATGGTGACTTTGTGGATCATTTTGAGCCCCATATGTAACATTTGAAGTTATGGTTCCACTAAATAAAGTTGCTTTTTGTGTAACTAAACCAATCTTTGCTCTTAAATCTGCCTGTTTATAGTTTTTTACATCAATTCCATCAACTAAAATTTGACCACTTTGAACATCATAAAATCTAGGAATAAGATTTATTATTGAAGTTTTTCCACTTCCCGTTGCTCCAATAAAGGCTACAGTTTGCCCTTGATCTACTTTAAACGAAATATCTTTTAACACTGGCTCTTCTCCGTTATTATAAGAAAAACTTACATTTTTAAATTCTACAGTCCCATTTTGAGTTGGTATTTCACTTCCTTCTCCATCAATAATTTTATTTTTCTTATTTAAAACTTCTAAAATTCGCTTAGCTGCAACCGATGAACGTGGCAATATTGTAAGTGTCATAGTTAATATCATGAATGCCATTATTATATGCATAGCGTATGAAGTAAATACAACCATTTCCGAAAATATTAGCATCTTCTCTTCTCCAGCAACTCCATTTATAAGGAAAGCACCAATCCAATATATAGCTAGTGTTAATGTTGTCATTAAAAACATCATATATGGTTGAATGAAAGCTGTTACTCTATTTACAAACAAAGTAGCAGAAGTCACATCATTATTTGCTTCATCAAACTTATCTTGTTGATACCCTTCAGCATTATATGCTCGAACAACACGGACTCCATTTAAGTGTTCTCTTGTAACTAAATTTAATTTATCAGTAAGTTCTTGAATTTTTTGAGATTTTGGTAATGCTAAAACTAAAACAATTACAATTGCTATAAATAAACATAATACTGCTCCAGCCGTCGCTAAAGTAAAAGACATGTTTTTTCCTGAAATTTTTATTATTGCCCAAGCAGCTGAAAGTGGCGCTCTAATAAAAGCAATCATTCCAAACATAATAAACATTTGCACTTGATTAATATCATTTGTTGAACGTGTAATTAAGCTTGCCGTTGAAAACTGATTTATTTCTTCCATAGAAAATCCTAATGTTTTATTATATACTTCGGTTCTTAGGTTTCTTGAGAGAGTTGCAACAACTTGAGCTACAAAATATTCTGATATAAATGCCATGCTTAAACTTCCTAGTGCACATCCCAACATACCCATTCCTGCTATGGAAATATCTTTAATTGCAGAATTTGGTGTTTGTAATAACATTGTTATGTTACTCATATAATCTGGCAATTTTAAGTCAAACCATACTTGAACAGATACTATCATAAATATTATACCAACAAATCTCTTTTCTCTTGTGTTCAAATATCTTAAAATCTTTAACATCTTAGCCTCCTTATTATTGGTGTTGTTAAGAAATGTCCTTTGTCTTGCTTTTGGGTTCAGGGTCCCAGACCCCATACCCCATAAAAATTTATTTCTATAATCGTAAAACAAATTTTTATTTTAACTTAACAGAGCCATTTTTTAGATTGTAAAGGAACATATAGTACTCACTTTCAAATTTACATATCATTAAGTATATCATCAATATTTAAGGCTTGTTCTGTTGTAATTGATTGTTTTCGAGATGAAAATTCAGTTAAAACATCTTGTTGCATTGATTTTGTAGAATCAAATACAATTTTTACAACTTGATCTGTTGAAAGAAGCTCCACGTCTTCAACATTTTGAAGATAAATTTGATTGGTTAAATCTTTTACTTCAAAAGCTATGTCTAAGATTTCTTTTGTGTTTGGTAAGATATTTTTATTTAATTGTTTAATAAGCACTGGAAACACTAATGCTGGATTTGAAGTTTTTTCAAGGCTTATAATTAAATCTTGTACAACTGTAACAAGTTCCACATACTTGTCAAAAAATTGTTGTGTGCCTTTAAAAATTGGTTCCATTATTTCATCTCCAGACGCAATTGTTCCATATGTGTTGTCAAACTCACCAGCTATTTGTATCACATTATTTTTTAAAGGTTCAAAATCATAGTTTTTAATATTGCTTAAATTTTTTAAAGGTTCAATTAGCGGACGTAAACTATCAATAATATATACTTCCATTTGATGAGCACATCTTTTTTGTTCCTTTAAAATAGGGTCTTGTTCTTTCATATAATATACATATCCATCCAGAAAGTAATTATCAACTAAATATTTAGCAATATTATATTTCGATGAATCATCTTCTTTAAATAATGATTCTAAGTTTTCAACTTCTAAAGTTTGCTCTTCTATAACTAAACTATCATTTTCCACTAGCTCTGAATTATTTTCTATTACTTCTACATCTGATTTTTGTATCTCTACATTTTGCGGTCTTATTGGTGATGATTCAAAAATAATCTCTGCTTCTGCAGAAGATGCATTTGGTTCTACTTTAGCAATCTCTTGCTCTATGTCTTCTATTTTAGCAATCTCTTCCTCTGCATCCTCTGTTTGAATATCAGTCTCTTGCTTCAATTCCACGTCTTCTGTCTGAATATCAATTTCTTCTTGCTCCAAAGCAACTTGTATTTCTTGCTCAATTTCATACATTTTTTGTTCAACTTGTTGTTTTATAAGTGCATCCACAATGGTTTGCTCTCTTAAATTCACTTGATCAACCATATGCTTTATGGATGAACCTGCAATTTCAAGAGATACAATTGTCACTATTAATAAAATTCCAAGTTTTAATATGTTTATCAAAAAAGTCCCCCATTCTTATAAATTTTGTGTCTTTAATACTGTTTGATACTTATCAAAAAAATTTAACGCTAATTGAAAAACTACCTTCAAAATAGTAACCGGACTTATAAGTTTGAAGGTTTTATAACTTCACTCCTGCACCACGACATTCAAATTTAGTTATTACTATATCTTTTTATTTAATATAAAGTCTTTTTTCCGAACTAACATCAAACAAAGCTTGATCTGCCAAATTAATATAATTATAAAAATTATATTTTGTAATAACATAAATTCCAAAGGTCTTTTATTTAATAGCAAGTTAATAACAATTCCAGCAAGTAACGTTACAAATAATGTTATAGCTTCTTTATTTGTTAATAACGCAATAAATATAGTTAATATTCCAAGAACTAAGTATATTATAAAAAGTGAAATTATTTCTAAACCTATAGTTATTATAGGAGAGTTAGCAAAACTTACTACACTTTGGCCATTCATTACCTGTATGTTAATAAAATCTGAACTCCAATTTTTACTGTAGTTAAACCCATCCAAACTTATTGAAAAGTTAATCCATATTAAAACTATAAAGTATACTATTGTGTAAATTGCCAATGTAATCATTTTTTTTACTAACCATTTTGTACGTGTTTCACATTTAACAATTTCTATTCCACCAAAATTATCATCAAACATAATTCCACATATTAAAAACAGATACAATGGCAAGTATATATATGTTATATTGGTTTGATCTTTTAAAATAAGATATAAATTTTCTAAGGCCGAAAAAGTAATTGAAGTTGTATCTGCTATTTGAATAAATTTTGCAACACTCACAATTGCAACATATGCAATCGTTATAATAAATGTGCACCATCTTAACAAGTTAAAATGTTCCCAGATATTATATTTTATCATTTTATCACCTCATATTCAATTATAGGAAAAATATTATCAATTTCCTATTAACATCAAGCAAAAGTATTTCTATTTTAATATACTATATAAATTATACAATACTCCATAAACCATCCCTAATATACCAAATCCAATCAAAATTACAAATTGTATTATAATAGCTGCTATATCAGTTTGATGAACTAAAAGCCAAGGAGCATACGATAAAGGCGGATAAAATTTGTCCAAATTTAAATATGGCAAAGAATAAGTTAGAAGTAAATATACTACTTGTGGAGCAACATTGGGTATATATCTTTTATTATTAAAAAATGTTAAGCCATAAGCAGCTGTTGCATAGCTCAGCCCAAATCCAAAATCTAGACATATGACCTTTATTATTTCATTTACTTGTACATAAGGCGAAATAAATCTACACACTACTAATAAAATAAGCAAAGGAAAAGTTAAAGTAATTCCACCAACAACTCCATTGCTTATAAATCTCATAACCACATATTTAGTATATCCAGTTCGATATACTATCAATTTCCTATAACCACTATCTTGTTCTAACATATTCATGCTACTATAAGGCAAGCAAACTAAAAGTGGTGCAACAAACGGAATAATTAATGATTGTATTGTGATAAAGGCTTCATCTGCAATATACATTTTATTTGTTGTAAAATAATATATTCCTGATATTATCATAATACATAACAAAATCAAAATTGAATGAAAAAATGTTGGTTCAGTAAGTCCTCTTTTTATATCACTTAATACTTTTCTCATATACAACTCTCGCTTATATTTCCAGATTTAATATAAAAAATTTTATCACACAAAGATACTATGTCATCTTTATTATGACTAGCTAAAAGAATGGTAACTTGTTTTTGCTTAAGTGAATTAAAAAATTCTCGCATTTTTAAAACGCTATCTTCATCCAAGCCATTCATTGGTTCATCTAAAATAAGTAGTTCTGGATCATTCATAATCGCTTGGGCAATTCCTAGTTTCTGTTTCATTCCCAAAGAATATGTACGTGTATGTTTTTTACTTTCAGGGTTAAGCCCAACAATAGACATACTTTCTTTTATTTTTTTAGTAGAAACTTTAAAACTAGATAGGCTATTTAAAATCTTTAAGTTTTTTAGACCGCTATAATGAGGTATAAATCCTGGTGTTTCAATAAGTATTCCCATATTCTGTGGAAATTGCTTTGTTTTTGTTAAATTAACTTTATTAATATAAATATTTCCCGTAGTAGGTAAAATGAGCCCAGACAGTAACTTAAAAATAACTGTTTTTCCAGATCCATTCCTCCCCACAAATCCGTATGTTTTTCCTTTATCAATTTCAAAGTCTATATTTTTTAAAACTTCTTCATTACTAAATTTTTTACTTACATTTTCAAATTGAATATACATTTTTCCTCCATAATTAACTTTATTAATTTTAGTTACTACTATATATATTTCCTTGTAAATCTTAAATTATGCCTAAAGTCCATTCACAGTTTCCAAAAATTTTTGTTTAAATAACGAAAAAATCTTCTGCTCTATTATTATATAATAAAGTAGAAGATTTTTATACCAAATTTATTTAACAATACATATTATGATACTTGCATTTCTAATCTTAATTTGTCTGCAATTAACGCTATAAATTCACTATTTGTTGGTTTTCCTTTTCCGTTATTTACAGTGTATCCAAATAGTTTATCTATTGTGTCCATCTTTCCTCGACTCCAAGCAACTTCAATTGCATGTCTAATCGCTCTTTCAACTCTACTTGGTGTGGTGTTATATTGTTTTGCAATAGAAGGATAAAGTTGTTTTGTAATAGAATTTAAAATATCCATATCATTTATTGCCATAATAATTGCATCTCTTAAATATTGATATCCTTTAATATGAGCTGGAACCCCAATTTCATGAATTACACTGGTAACTTCTGTTTCTAATGTATGTTTAGTCATTGGAGATTTATAATGTGTAAGAATTGATTCATGATTTAATATATTTTGGCTGGGTGAAAGTCTTGAACTATTAAAGTCATTTTTCAAATGTCTTATACGCATTACTAAAGTTTCCATATCGAAAGGTTTAACAATATAATACTCTGCTCCCAAACTTAAAGCTTGTTCAGTAATTCTATCTTGACCAACTGCAGAAAGCATAATTACCATTGGTCTTTTTTCAAGATTTATTGTTTTTAATTTTTCTAATACAGCTATTCCATCTAAATGTGGCATAATCACATCTAAAATCATAACATCAGGTTGTTTTTCTAATATTAACTCTACAGCTTCTTTTCCGTTTGAGGCAATACCTACAACTTCCATATCACCTTGCTTATCAATAAACACCTTTAAAATATCTCTAAAATCTCTATTGTCATCTGCCAATCCTATCTTAATTTTTGACTCCATTTAAATTCCCCCACAATCATTTTCAAATTTATTCCAAAATATAATATTATTATACTTAATTTTCGGATAAAACGCAATGTATTTTTTGTAACTTTTCTGTAAATTTACAATTGACTCTATTTTATATCAAGATTGATCATATTTTCTACAAATATTCCATATCCTTTTGTGGGGTCTTGAACAAACACATGACTTACTGCACCAATGAGTTTATCGTTTTGGATTATAGGACTTCCGCTCATTCCTTGAACAATTCCTTCGGTAAGATTTAACAATTCTTGATCAACAATTTTAATAACCATTCCTTTAGAGGGCTCAGAAGTGTATTTTGCTACTTTTTGAATTTTAACTTTATACGAAGCGACACCATCTCCTTCTAAATCAGCTAAAATAAGGGCATCTCCTTCTTTAACTTCATTTTGGCAAGCAATGGGTATTGCTTCTTTTTTCATTTTATCTAAATCTTCCTTATCAATCGTTCCAAAAATACCTCTTGCATTATTTTCTTCAATATCTCCAACATGTTCTCTTTCGTTAGTATTAATTACTCCACTAAGTTCTCCAGGGTCTCCAGCTTTTCCTTTTCTTATACTATCAATTTTAGCTGTCATAATACTACCTGTTGATATTGGAATAATTTTTTCAAATTCAGAATCTGTAATGCCATGTCCCAAAGCTCCAAAAGTGCTACTTTCTGGATCAATATATGTCAATGTTCCTAAACCTTGAATTGTATCCTTTATCCAAGCACCAATTTTATACGTGTTTTCTTCGTCACAATATCGGGGTAAAATTTTTGCCTCAATTGTCTTGTCATTACGCTTCACTTTTAAATTAATAAATTTTTCTTCATCTACTTCAATCACTTTTTTAAATTCTTCTTTTGAATTTATTTTTATTCCATTTACTTCTATAATTCGATCTCCTTTTTTTAAACTATCTTTACAAGGATTAACTTCCTTTCCATTTGAATTAAAGCCACCTGTTCCAACAACACATATTCCTTCGGAATGCACTTCAATACCAATAATTTGTCCACCAGGGATAACTTCTTTGTATGGCATTGAAGAAACAGCCACTGTTTTAAGGGGAATGCCTCCAAGAACAGACACCTCAAGTTCCGCTTTTCCTTCTTGTTCTAAAATTACAGACATCGGTTCCTTAATTTTTATATTTTTTTTTGATGTTACCTGCACTGGCAAGGGTAAATTTAAATCTAAAGTTTGTTCTTCTCCAACTATAAGTTTAATCTCGTCTGGTACATTTGAATAGGATATCCCCAACAATCCAATTGGTAATATTATAATCATTAAGGTTAAGCAATACCAAAGAATTTTTACTAATTTCTGCACATAATCACATCCTGTCTATTCTTTTAACTTGCTTATCTTTAAAGTTTCCTTTTTATATATTGTTTATGCAGTTTGAAAAGCGGTATTATTTACAAAAAAAATACCATATACCAAATTTGTTAAATGTTGACATACAGACTATAAACAAACCTCTACCAAATACCCCTTTAAACCCTCCATATTCAACTTTAGACATTTGGAGTATTACCGTTTTAATATATAACAACACAGCATAAAAAAGCCCTCCTTATTAATTATTATAATGGAGGGCTTAAACTATATAAAGTTAAATTTTTTCTTATTTCATATATTCCGTCTTATTTTCCAGCCACTTCAAATTGTGGACCGTCATCTTCTTCCTCTTCTTCTTCTTCTACTTCAGGTTCCTCTTCTTCCTCTTCTTCTACTTCAGGTTCCTCTTCTTCCTCTTCTTCTACTTCAGGTTCTTCTTCTTCCTCTTCTTCTACTTCAGGTTCTTCTTCTTCCTCTTCTTCTACTTCAGGTTCCTCTTCTTCCTCTTCACGTTCTTCTTCTTCACGTTCTTGCTCTTCTCTTTCACGTTCCTCTTCTTCTTCTCTTTCACGTTCCTCTTCTTCTTCTCTTTCACGTTCTTCCTCTTCTTCTCTTTCACGTTCTTCCTCTTCTTCTCTTTCACGTTCTTCCTCTTCTTCTCTTTCGCGTTCTTCTTCAGACATCATTGAAATAGAAGGTATTGCAGGTACTTGCATATTCCATCCAGCATTTATTGATTGTGCACTTCTACCTTTTGTTCCAGCTTGAATAGCATTTTCAAAATCACCAATAGCACTTTCTAAAGCTATTACCGCAGCATCTAACTCATCAGCAGTTTTATTTTTATCAGCTAAAACTTTTTTAGCATTACTAATAGCAGTACTCAATGCTGTAAAGGCACTGTCTGGAGCCCAATCATCACGTGGGTCAACATTTGCCCCATCTATACTTCTTATAATACCTCTTGTTGCGTCTCCTGCGTCATCAATTGCATCTTCTAAATCAGCTCTTGCTGCATCTACATCTTCTTTAGTTCCCTCTTGTGCTATGTCGTTAAATGCGGTTATTGCTGCCTCTAATGCAGATGTTTCAGCAATAATTGCCCCTGGTGTAACTGATTGTTCTTTATATAGATCATATGCTTTATCATAAGCCATATCTAAAGCCTTCAAAGGAGCTATTGATCCATCAGTAGTTGAATAAGGTACCCATTTGTATCTGCTTGAAATATCTGTTCCACCATATCTACTTGTTTTTGTAGAAAGCAATGGTTTAACTAAATTTATTTGAGCTAACAAATCAACTTTTGCACTTACTGTCTCACCTTTTAATCCAGGTGCACATGCTGCTACAAATAAAGCTTGAGCACTTGTTAAAGAATCTTTAGAAGCTGTTAAGTCTGCTACTGTTGATTCTTCTTCTTCCCATACTTCCATTGCAACATCAAGTGAATCTTCAAATTTATCAAGATCTTTTGATGTACTCCATTGTAAAGACGCATCCACATCTGTACCATTTACAGAGCTTTCTCTAAACGCAGTTGGAGCTATAAGAGCTTTTGAACTTGTAATCAAGGTACCTAAATCTGTATATAATTGGTCAAAGGTTTCTTTTGTTCCGTGACCGTTTCTGGTAGCAGCAGCGTTTATTGTTGCTGTCGCTGTAGCTAAAGTTGCTGTTGCTTTGGTTAAAGAAGCAGCATTTTTAGAGGAACTGATATATGCTTTTGCAGCTGTATCAATAGCTTTTTCATATGAACTAAATTGAGATGGTGTTACCCATAGGTTTGCCTCAACTACATCTGTTCCTGTTCCAAGTTCACTTTCGGAAATAATTGCAGATGGACTTGTAGCAGCACCAGTTCCCACTGTTTTAGATACATTAATTAATGCGTAAGCTGTATTAACTGCTTCGCTTAATGCTGTTTCTGCAGGTATAAATGTTCCCAATCCCGCTTTTCTTACTGCTTCAAAATCTCTAAGTATTTCTTTTAGCTCTTCATTAGCTTCATCAATTTTTTCTTTTGTTGTTTTACCTTCTGCAGCCAAGTCTGCAACCGCTTGTGCTGCTTTGATTCCCGCTTCTAATTCTTCCATCATATCTTCATCTACCCAGAATGCACCTGTTTCTACATCTTCACCTTTTAGTGCACTTACTGTAGTATAAGAACTTCCACTAGTAACATATGCTTGAGCTGAAGTAATAGTTGCAGTTATATCTGTAGTACCATCGCCTAGACCTAATTTAACTTTTGCAGTTTCTAGAATAACTACGTCTGTTGAAAGTGATCCATCAGTTGTTCCAAAAAACACTTTACTTGCTGCTTGTAATTCTTTTTCTGCATCTTTAATTTCATCTAGTTCTAATTTATATAATTTAGCTGTAGCTTCTTCTTTTTTAGCTGTAGCTACCGCAGATTTTACTTTACCTATATCAGATGAAAGTGCCCAATATTCAGCCTCTGCTACACCGACTCCACCCAAGGAATTCGCTGCAACACTAGTTACATTAGTTTCAATATTTTTTATTAATGTTGAAAAGCTTCCTGAAGTACTTACTAGTGCTTCAAATTCTGTTTGTTGCCCACTTGTTACTAATTTTTCAAAGGCAATTTTTTTAGTTGCTAATGTTGAAATTGCAGATTTTATTGATGTTAAATTTGCTTTAGGATTTGTATATACTTCAATTGCATCTTCAATTACATCGTTATAATCTTCAATATCATCTGGTTCTGCCCATTTTTTGGAATTTTCCACGTCAAATCCAAAGTGTTCATTTTCAAAATAAAGTTGAGTACCAGAAACTGTAGTTGCATAACTTCCTGTTGAAGTTATTTGTGGTCTTCCAATTGCATCTTTTTCAGCATTAATATTGTTAAGTAAAGTATCTTTGCTAGTTAAAAGCTCACCTTTAGTAGTTGTTTCTTGAATGCCAAGTGTAAATGCTGATGTTGCTAAAGTTAAAGAATTTGTTGTTCTCTCTACAATAGCTTTGGTTGATGCTTTGTGATCTCTTACGTCTATAGCATCTTCGATTGCTTTTTTATAACTATCCATAGTGAATTTAGTTACCCATTCTATATTTGTATCAAGTTCAGCTCCATTTACACTTACTACTACAGAAGTGGTAGAATCAGTAGCTGCAACTATTTGATCATGTAAAACTTTTTTTATATTACTTATTGGTTCAGCGCTAATAGTTGTAAAGGTAGTTGTTGCATTTTCTATTTCTGCTTTTGCTGCTTGAATATCCTCTAATGGCATTATAGCTATTGATTTTAATGCTTCTGTTGCTACTTCAATTGCTTCTTCAAACATTTCTTGCTCTTCTTCAGTTACCCATTTTAATACATCTTCTGCTGGTGGATCAACTTTTGGATCTGTTAGCAAGTCTAATCCATCATATTCACTAACTAAAATTTTCTTATTTGTTAAATTTTCTTTTGCTGCCTCAATTGCAGCTTCCAAAGCATCCCCTTCGGCACCAAATGTATCTTTAAGACCAGTTGATAAACCAGCCAATGTTGTTTGTAAAGCTGTTAAATTAGCTATTTCAATAGAAATTTGGGTTGTTGTTGCTTCTTTATCATCATAAACATCTTGAGCTGTTTCAATTATTCCTTTATAAATCTCATATGGTCCTTTTGTCGTCCACTTATCGCTAGAACTTACATCTGCACCATTTGCACTTAATTTTACCCCTTCAAATATGTCTCTAGTCTCATCAAGTTCGGTTTCTAATTCTGCTTTAGCGGTTTTAATATCTGAAGCTGCTCCAGTTCCATTTGCAGCAATTGCATCTGTAAAAGCAGTAAGTGCAGTTTCTAAAGCTAAAGTCGCTCCTGATGTAATATCTACAGAGTTTGCTTTTGCTTCTTTAACTGTATCATGTTTTGAATATACGCTTTCTGCTACTTTAAGTGCTGATTCTAATGCCTTATACTGTTCTTCTGTTACCCAAGTAGTCCATGCATCCATTCCATCTTCACTTACCATTGGAGGATTTACTTCTATTGGATCAGTTTCAACACCATTTGCTCTTTGAGGAGCTTCAACTGCTGGAGCGGAAGTACGTTCAGTTTGTGGAATTTCCGTTAAGTAAGCTTTAACCTCTGATATTAAATTAAACATACCATCTTGAGCCACTACCAAAGTTCCTTGGCCAGATGTTATTTCAATTGCAAAATGTGAAGTTGCTGCACTTAATTCATTATAAGCATCTACTAAAAATTGTTCTGCTGGAACATCAGCAACCGTTGATATTGAAGCAAATGATACTGGATTAACTGGGGCATCTCCATAATTTATTTTTTTAGACTTTTCATCGTATACATCTTGAGCTTCTTCAATTGCTTCTTCAAATGTATCCCATGCGTCTTGAGTTACCCATGTTTCACTAGTAGTAATTTCAATACCGCCAATTTCACTTATGTTTGGTGCTACTGGAGCTCCTTCACCAATACCAAGTAATCCTTTAGCCTCTGTTATTTTTTCATATAACTGATTCACTGCGTTTTGGTATACATCATTTATTCCAGCTTTCTTTAAAGCCTCATATTTTGCAGTTAAATCTGTTAGTTCAGTGATTGCATCTTCAATCATTTCTACAATTTCATTTACTGAATCATCATAATCTTCTTTGTCATCCATTGGAACCCAAAAATTAGTATTATTTATATCTGCTCCTTTTTCATCACTGCCCAAAACTTGGTCTCTTAATTCAATTGCTGTCACAAGCAAGGCATCAATTTCTACCGCTGCTGATGATACTGTTGCAATATCATAATTTCCCATTGGCGACATATATGATGTCGCTCCCCCATTTCGTTGCATACTATACATCCCATACTCTGCTGCAGATGTTATAATTGGTGTTGTAGTAGCAATTGTTGCCAATGCTAATGCTAATCTTTTTCTGAATTTGTTAATAGCCATTCAACTTCCCCCTGTTTTTCAAATTTTTTACTCTACAATATATATATCGTTTAATTTTTAATAACATTTATATAACATTTTTCATATATTTTTTTTTGCATTAATAGTTGTTTTTGGATTTATATCCTGATATATATAAATTAGTTTCATATTTTGCTATAAATTAGTCAAATTAATTATATATTTTTAGGATATAAAAAAAATTTATATCGAGCAAAATGTTTTAATCAATAAAAATTAAATCTCTACTAAATTGTTAAATAGATAAATCTCTAATTTCTCATAATTTATAAACACAACTTTTAATGGTTTCCCTACACCTAAATGCTTTTATAAAAGAAAATAATGGCTCAATTGCAACTCTATAAAAAAATGAAAAAAAATACTAGAGATTTTTAAAAAATCCCTAGTATTAATTCAATATTTAGATTAAAATAAATTTAATTTCCTGCCATTTCAAATTGAGGCCCATCATCTTCCTCTTCTTCCTCTTCTTATACTACAGGTTCTTCCTCCTCTTCTTCTTCTTCTACTTCAGGTTCTTCCTCCTCTTCTTCTTCCTCTTCTTCAGGTTCATCTTCCTCTTCTACTTCTTCCTCTTCTTCAGCCTCTTCACGTTCTTGTTCTTCTCGTTCTTGCTCTTCTCGCTCTTGTTCTTCTCGTTCTTGTTCTTCTCGTTCTTGCTCTTCTCGTTCTTGTTCTTCTCGTTCTTGCTCTTCTCGTTCTTGTTCTTCTCGCTCTTGTTCTTCTCGTTCTTGCTCTTCTCGCTCTTGTTCTTCTCGTTCTTGCTCTTCTCGTTCTTGTTCTTCTCGCTCTTGTTCTTCTCGTTCTTGCTCTTCTCGTTCTTGCTCTTCTCGTTCACGTTCCTCTTCTTCACGTTCCTCTTCTTCTCGTTCCTCTTCTTCTCGTTCCTCTTCTTCACGTTCTCGTTCTTCTTCAGATGTTATTGCAAATATAGAACTATCTCCAATAGGCTCTCCATCCATTATTAATGCAGAAATATCTAAGATTGAATCTTCAAACGGATCATTTCCTGACGTAGGTTCCGTATCAGTTCTTCCAGAGTGATATTCAAACCATTGAGTTGCATTATAAAGAACACTTCTTATCCCAGCAGTAGTAGTTGTTGAACCAATAGCCTCATATCTTTTGCCAAGTACAGCTGCTGTTGGTTTGCTTTCTGTCACAGTACCATCATTATTAGGAGTATACATTGTTCCTTCTACAGATGCATATCTATTGATATAAACAGCATTTGCTTGATCAATTATTTCTTCAAAGTCTCTAATTGCAAACGGAGATAGATAATATTTGCCATCTTCTTTACCACTAATACTTGTGCTTGAAATAGTGTAACGTAACAATAACTTAGCTGCATCCATTTCTTTTTTCAAATCAGCTTTTGCTAAAAGTGTGTCTTCTTTATTTCCTTTATAAGCATAGGCATCAACTTCGTCTATTAAAAGTTTTAAATCATTTGTTACTTTTAGCAATTCTTGTTCAGCATAAGCTCCCTTTCTAGCTCTGCTCATTGAATTTGCTATGTTATATGCCGCACTGATTTCTTCTATTATTGTTTTTCCACTTGCTCTATCTAAACTACTTACCAAGGTATGAGTATTTGAAACATCTGATCCAGTCCCTAGTGGTGTTATTTTTATCATAGCCATAGTGTTTTTTGCCCTTGCTACCAAGCTATTTAATGCTGCTATAGTTCCATCTATATCTGTTGCTCCAGCAGTATAATATTGTGGTGCATAATCTCCCCTATCTGCATAGTCTCCATCAGCATTTGCATCAAGACCAACAAATTTGTCGTTTGCTAATTTTAAAGCAGTAATTGCTTTTTCTAAGTTAATTTGTGTAATATCAATATCTGAAAATGCTTTCATTGCAGCATTAATTGCATTTGTAAATGTAGCAGTGTTAGATTTAGATGCCCAAGCTGTTCCAGCATCTACATCAGTTCCTTTTAGATCACTAATTTGGAATGTTGTTCCACCATCACTAATGTCAAACCCAGTACCATCTGCATTAATAGCTGCTATTTTTCCAATTAATGCATGTGAATCTATAATTAAAGTACTAATAGTAGTTCTTAAACCATCAAGATTATCTTTAGTTCCTGCTCCAGATTTTATCCCTGCTGCAAGCCAAGTTGCAATGTTCTTTTCAAGAGTTTCAATATATTTACCCATAACAGTTAAATCATAACTTGGATTTGAGTAATATCCTCTGTGTAATTTAAGAGTATTTTCCATTCCACTAAATACCGCAGCACTCATCCATAAATACTTACCTTCAACGTCAACTCCGTTGTTATAAACACTTTTTCTAATACCTTCCATTGCAGCAGGTATTTTATCTTTAATTTCCTGTGTAATAAAGTCTTTATCAGCAAATGCTAATTGTAAATCTGTAATTGCTGTTCCAGCTACAGTGGTAAAGTCTGTAGAAGAATCAATTACATCATAATTTGGTAATCCAACAATATCATTCACAAAGTTCATTAACGTAATATACTCTGTTTTCACTGGTGCAAGTAAATCTGATCCATTCATAGCAATATCAATATATTGTTTGAACACGTCTACAGCTTTTTGTAAGTTTACTTGAGCTGTGTTAAAGTATGACATATTGAACATTCCTGCTGGTACATATGTTGGAAGTAATAATCCACCAGTTGTACTTCCTGTATATCTAAGCAATAAAGCTTCTGCTGTTTCAATTGCTTTTTTGAATGCATCATAATACTTAGCATCAACCCATTTATCTCCTGCGGCAACATCTTGACCGTTTATTGCACTACGTTTAACAGTTAAAAGAAGTGCATTTGCAGCTTCAACGTCTAACACTAGTGCATCGTCTTCTCTTTCTTTAAATCCTTTTTGAAGTTTTCCTACAACCTCTGGTGTGTCACCTGAAGCTGGTACTCCAAAGAAAATATCATATGCTGCTTTGAAAGTATCATATGCTGCTTTAAATTGATCATGAGTTAATTTATTTATTGCTTCATTTTTAAGTGCAAGGTCAGCGGCTTTAATTGCGTTATTTATAGCACCAATTGAAGCTGCATCAGTCCAATCCACAGTGTTCTCAATATCTGCTCCGTAGTATCTTGATATTAAAATTTTGTATCCTTTACCCCAAATAATGTTAGCTGGATCATTATATACAGCTGTTGCTGCAGTATTATATAAAGTTTCAAATTCTGTTCTTAATGTTGCTGCAGATGTTGCTCCAACAGCTGTCTTAGCTGTTAAATCTAAGAACTTAGTAATCTCTGTTTGTAAAGTAACAATTGCTTTTGATATAGTCGCATCTGTTGGTCTTGTAGATTTCCAAGCAGTTTCTGCAACTGCAATTTTTGATATGAATGTTCTCATTTCAGCTTCTGTTACCCATTTATCTCCTGCATTTAAAGGTTCTTGAGTAGTAATTTCTACACCATTAGAATCAGTGGTAACTGCAAGTTTATTTTTACCATTGTCTATACTTGTATAAACAGAAGTTGTTACTTCTGGAGTTTTATCATCAATATATTCAACATCTAAATGAGTATTTCCTATAATAAGAGCTTTTGCTTCATTTACTTTATCTGATAATTCATTCATTTTTGGAACAAGTGTACCAACACCAGGTGCAGTTATAAATTTAGATTTTGCTAATTCAAGATCTATAATTGCTTTTTCAACAGTTCCACTTTTTTCAGCTGGACCAGGATATATTTTTTGATTGTTTAATGCAACAATAGCTTTATCAACTGCTGAGTCAAATGCAGCTTTAACTGCAGGTGTTGCCCAAAATTCATCAGGTTTAACTTCAACTCCACCTACATTACTTACTTTAGTATTTCTTAATTCACTAGCATATCCACTATTTCCATCTTCTCCATAAATTAAGTTAAATAATCTAGATTTAACATCAGTTGGAGTTTTTGCTGCACTGTTAAAGGCAATAACTGCTGCATTTAATGCTTCCATTGCTCTTTCAACTTCACTTGGTAAAGTAGTATTTCCTACTCCAAGTTTTTCATTTTTAAATTCTTGTGCAACAAATATAGCATCAATTAAAGCTTGCATATTGTCTTTAGAAATATATTTCACTGAATCTGTTGTTACCTCATAAGTTTTTATTGAACCTGTTGTTGTTCCGTCAATATTAGTTACTGTTGTTGTTGTTGTAAGTAGGTCCAGACCTTCATATATGCTAATTGAAGCTGTTGTTGTTAGAGCCATTGCTTTCTCAAGTAAAGCATTAAATTCAGTTGTATCTTCCTCTTTTCCTTCTGAGCCTGAACTCATATAAGATTGTTTAAATTCGCTAGTTGCAGCATATAATTCTTTTGCTTTTTGTTCAATATATTTTAATCTGTCTTTATACTCAAAAGGTTCCCCTGATGGTAAAATTTGATTTTCAATGTAAAGTGGAGTTGTAACTTCTTGGTCTTTAATCTCTTCAATTGCTTGAACTATTTCAACATAAGCTTTATAAGTTTCTGTAGCCACCCATTGTGATGGAGACGTTACATCTGCACCTTCAATTGAGCTTGGTTTTACTGTAAATGTTGAATCATCTGTTGGTCCAGATAATACACCATTTTCAACTTTAGCATCACCAATTTCAGCTCTTGCTGCAGCAACTACGCTTAACAAGCCTTTAGATTTTAAATCCGTCTCTACACCCATTACTTCTGCATAATCTTCTTTAAAGCCTTCTTCTATTTTAGTCGCGAACTCTAGTGTTGCATTTTCAATAGCTATAACACCATTTTCATAATCTAATAAATCATGTGCACCAGTTGTTGCATCATAAAGAGTTTTAGCTGATGTAATAGCTGTATCCAATTTAGTCCAATCTATTGTTGATACCCACATATAAGCTTCTGAAGTTTGTGTACCATGCTTATCATCTTGTTGTACTACAAGACTTATATCAGCATTTGCAACTCCACTAGTTGTGTATCCTCTTTCCAGTTGAGCCTCAAAGATAGCTTTTTGTAATTTTTCTTTTTCTTCAATAATTTCAGGCATTTGCCCTTCTTCATAAGAATCAATAAATTTATTTAATGCTCTTTTAAGAATATTAATTGCTTTATCAATAGTCTCGGTTGTTTCATGACTTGTTTCACTTTCATCAGTTGGAGCAAAAACTCCATCAACTATACCGTCATTAGCCTCAAAAGCAGCTTCAGCTATAGCTACAGCGGCCGTTAAAATATCTACATCTGCTGTAGTTACCCAAGAAGCCCACAAATCTCTTCCTTCAATATCACTTACTAAAACATGAGTAACAGTTGCTGTTGTAACACCTTCAGGGAAAGTATCGTCTTCTTCTTTAGCCAAATAATATTCATTGTTTGGATCAATATAATAAGGATGGCCACTTGTGTTATATAAAAATCTTGTATTATCTTCATCAGTATCCTCGGTAATAGTAAGATCCGCAGTTGTAACATTATCTATCCATTCTTTATTAGCTGTTGTAACATTTAAGTGTATATTTGAAACGTCTATTAAACTTTCAAGTCCTTCTCTTGCAATAACAATTTCACCATCTTGCATTTGTCCAGCAAATGCATCTTTAAATGCCAAAGCAGCACCAATTGCAGTATCCACTGTGTTTGCTACATATGTATCACCAGATGTTTGGACTCCATATAAATTATTAGCCATTTCAAGAATTTTTTCTCTAGAGATATCAGGATTCGCTACAGGTATGCTTCTTGCTATTAATCCAGGTGAAGTTGACCTATATACTTTAGTTAAATAGTCTTTTGCTTCATCAATTGCCACTTTAAATGCATCATAATCTGCTTTGCTTATCCAACCTTTACCTTTTTCAACATCTTTTCCATCAGTTGAACTTATCATATATTCGCCATTTGTTGTTGCTTGTGTAATAGCTGATTCTGTTGTTGCAATAAGTTCTTCTGCTGCAAGTATAGCTCTATATAATCCATCAACATGTCCTTGATATGATACAGAGATACCTGTTGTACGACTTAATTCAGTGGTAATTGGAGTAATTGCTGCATTTACTGCTGTCATATCCATTCCTATTGTTTCATCTGATCCTTGAACAATAGAAGCTCTTGTTGTACTTACGTCTGAATCTGCATAGTTATTATTTAATTTAATCAATGCATTTTGAGCAGCTTCAATGATAGCTAAAAGTTCTGTAACTTTTGAATCATATGTAGTTTTCATTTCTGTAGTGGTCCAATGATATGCTTGATCTGTTGCTTTTCCATCAACATCTGAACCATCGCTATCACTTGCAATTGTACCTCCTACCAAATTATGTGCATTAATAATTGCATCTTCTAAGTGGCCAAAATCATAAGTAGTAATCTCCGTTATATCTGTTATATCTGTATGTTCCTGAGTAATATTAAAATCATGATTAAATTGTTCAGCCGACACCATTATCGGTGTTGCACTAGTTATCATTGCCATAGCTAGTGACAATCTTCTACTAAATTTTTTGTTTGCCATTTTATCTTCCCCCTGATAGTAATTTCTTCCATAATAATTTCTTAACAAGAAGTATATCGTCATTTTTTTTTATTATTTTATATTATATTTTTCACAAATTTATTTTTGGTTTAATGTTTAAATTCATGCTTTAATACCAATCTTTATAAGTTTGTCTTATATTTTTATATTTTTAATTAGATTAGTTGTACATTTTTATTATATAAAAAAAAGTAATATCATGTAAAAATAATATTATATAAAACGATATAACAAAAAAAATAATATTATATAAAATGATATAACAAAAAAAGTAATATCATATAAAATTACATGATATTACTCAACATTTTTTTAAATAAACTCCTGTAATACTTTGTTTAATACTCTAAGCCTCCCAACTAAAGCGATGAGGTTCTACTATTTTTTATGCTATTTAATAGAAGAGATGCAAATTTAAACACTACAAATCCAATTATTGCTGTTGTAAAATAAATTTGTATTCCAAAGATTTGTGTTACAATCTCACTTAAGTCTTCATATCCTTTTGTCATCAAAAATCCAGCCATTTTATTAGAGGCAACACAAGCAATTGCTAGCGGGAATGTAAGTCCAGCAAATCCAGGATGAAATTCAAAAGAAAAGAACTTTGGTAAGTTAATTAAAATATATATCAATGTAATTAAAAGTACCACATACATAATATAAAGTAAAAGCGACCAAGGATTTTTAAATACATTTATACAACTTACAATAAAAAGGCTCGATGGTGCTGCCAAAATTGCTTTTGTCATAAACAGCGGACCAGTTGTGATTGGATAATTTTTTAAACGATATACCATCATTGGTAAAACAATAAACGCAGGAATAAACCCATAACATACTACAAGAACACTAATAAATGGTTCATTCATTGGTCCACCTACAACTGTTGCTACCATAATGCCCGCAAGAGTTACAAACCAACTTGGTACAAAATTATCTATATTAAAATTTTTATATACATTTTTATATACAAAATAAATTAAATGTATTGTATGTAGAGCTAATCCAGTTGCCCATATGGCTTTTCCTACAGTTGGGTAAAATTCAAAAATATAACTCCCAACAATCATAGTTAACATGGTAAATCCCGCATATAAACTTGCTGGTACAACTGCAGAATACTCAGTTTGTATAGTTTTAAAGTGACAAATAACTTTTGCAATATAAAAAAGTAATACTATTATACTTGCCCACATACAAATGTGTCTAATTATAGAATAACCCATAATTGTCCAAACATTGGATAGCGTTGCTAAACCAACCATAGTTGGTAACAATGGAACAGGTATATTTTTTAGTTTTTTTATCATATTATACTCCTCCCAATAAATATATTTTAGTATATTATATCAAAAAAATTGATAGTTGAAAAGAGTAATTTGTATTATAAATCTATTTTATCAAACAAGCCGTAAATCCTCTTACTTTAGCTATTTGGATATAATGCTATTAATTCATGCTAAGGGAAAAAGCTAAAAAAAAGATAAGATAATTTCCAATACAGGTAATTATCTTATCTTTTTTTTAGTTATTATAACAAATTTAAGCACAACGTAACTAAATCTGTTATTTCTATACAGGTACTTTTTTCAGTATCCTCATATAGAATTCCTTTTCTATACCAAACATAAGCGGGTGATGGGAATCGAACCCACGTAACCAGCTTGGAAGGCTGGTGTTCTACCATTGAACTACACCCGCAAGTATCTTTTATGTTCCGCCATATGTTTCCCCTAGCTGACAAAATGTATTATACAAAAGATATCTTTTTATGTCAACACTTTTTTAAAAAATTTTTATAAAATTTTAAAAAGACTAGTTTATCAATATAATATACGCAATTAGAAATTATTCATAAAATATCCATCTAAAAAATTAATTTAAATATTAATGTGTGTTGATCTAATTTGCTTTAGTTATATTTTGTTCAGAATACTTGGCACTCCCCATACCTAAAGGCAGGGGATTCTAAGGTGATTAAAGGACAAATTCATTTCTGCTACTCCAGTATGACCTTTGGTTTAGGGCATGCCATTATAGTTGGCTGATATAATTTTGCCTTATATCAAAGACATTTAGTCTTTACGATGTTTTTACGACTTGTTCTTGTCGTGTTTCACTTTACTTTAGAAACATTTTCGATGCATTGAATATTCGCAATTAAAAATTGCTCAAAAGTTTTACACTAGAAATGACTACTTCTAGCAACCACCTATATCATAATTCAAAGAATTGTTCCCATGTATTCAGTTGTATCCGGATTATACAATAAATATTAAAATATAACAAGAGCTTTAAATAAAGATTTAATAGCCTTATATCCCCATAGCTAAAAGTTACGGCTTGTTTAGTAAACTAGATAAAGTTTAATTACAATATTTACACAAAAAAAACATATTTTAACCATAATTTTCCCATATTTATAAAGTAATATAGGAAACAGGTTATTGATACTTCCCTCAAAATTTCAAAAACCTATACTAAAAAGACCATACTAAATGCACATATGTTAAATGGAGGCAATTATGAAAAAATTAATATTAATAGGGATATCAGTAATGATGTCAACAGGAGTGGTATATGCCACTGAAACAAAAGAAATTCCTGAAAGAGGACAAATTAAAAACTTTTCTGCTGAAGAGTTAGAAAATATAAAAGCAGAACGTGAAGTCCAAAGACAAAATAAGCGAGAAGAATTTGTACTTAAAGAAGATATGCAAAAAGGTAGTAAAATGAAATTTTCTGATGAAGAAAGAAAAGAAAGAGTGTACGCAAAATTAATTGAATTAGGATATACTCAAGAAGAATTAGATGAAAATGCTGCAGAAAGAAAAGAACGATTATTAAATATTCTATCCAAATATAATGTAACTGAGGAAAATTTTGATCAATTACAAGCAGCTAAGAAAGAAGGAAAAGATAATTTCGAGGAAAAACTAGATGAATTAGGGTTAACAAAAGAAGTGATGAAGCAAATTAGAGAAGAAGTTCAGGCTGAAGGTTATGATTTATATCATGAATTTGAAAAAATAGAAAGATCTAGGAAAACAAATGGGATGAAAAAATTACAAACATCTAAAGATGCTTAAGATAATTACCTGATAAAATATGCACGAGTTTGCATAAATATGCATGTTGGAGTAATACCAATTGTATTGGACAACATGTGCTAGTGGGAAGAAATATATTAGGGTATTTTGTCAGTTGTATTTTGTTAGATATAGGTGTATACTTTAATAGTTAACCCGTGCGAAAAAAACAATTAGCAGAGTAATCGCGAAAAAATAAGTAGCAATTAGGCGAAAAAATAAGTAGTAGAGCAGACGCGAAAGAATAAGTAGTAACTGATTGACAACAAAACTAAAATTAAGTAAGATATACTTCAAACATTAACATTAATGGAAAACCATGGCCATGGACCTTAGTTTAAATCAATATATAATACTGTTTATAATCTCTTTAAAAAACTTAAATCTTGGATAATAAACATAAAGTATTGTTAATTTATCCTAACATAGTGTCATCTTATAATAATTGTACATTTGAGATTATAAACAGGTTATGTAAATGCTAGTAAAGGAATTAAATTATAAGTATAATTGCTCACGATAAGTGGAATCATTCCTGCATCACGGAGTTATGAATAACATGACTGAATCTGATATTCATGACACTAGAAAAAGACCAAATGAATTTTTATTTAAGAATATCACTGGTGACCTAAGACTAATGGGCCTATTTCTAGTATGGAAAAATATTTTGAAATGGATTGTGCAAGTTAACAATAAACTTTTTAACTAGCACTCCACTCCCTAACCAAAATAAAATTCAGCTTTTTCATCCCATACCCACTCCCTAAATAGAATTCAACTTTTCATTCATCATTCCGTTCCTAAATAGAATTCAGCTTTTTCATCTCATACCCACTCCCTAAATAGAATTCAGCTTTTTCATCCCATACCCACTCCCTAAATAGAATTCAGCTTTTTCATCCCATACTACACTCCCTAAATAAAATTCAGGGTTTTCCTCCAATACTCTACTTCCTAAATAAATTCAACTTTTTCATCTAGCATTCTGTTCCTAAATAAAATTCAGGGTTTTCCTCCATCATTCCGTTCCTAAATCCGTTATCATAAATAACAGGTTTAATCAAATTGTTCCTGAAGTATAACTAATAATTTATAAATAGATAACATTTCTTTGTACAAATTGTACCTTAATAAGTTTCTTCAGATTAATTCAAGAATGAAAATCCAAAGATTTTTCAGCTTTTTTTTGTATAAATATTCATTCCTTATACATTACCTACGCAAAATATTTGCATGTATCAATACATTCACTTAACTGATGCACTAATAGCAACTCACAGATAACCTTGAAAAGAAGCTTCCTTCGTATTCAATTTAAATAAATTATTAAAGAAAAAAGTATGAAATTTTAGCATTCAAACGTTTAAAAAGCAAAACACCCGTAAGAAGGAACTAAGAAAAAGGAACTAAGAAATTGGATTAGCAAGCATAGAAATGAGCTTTTTATAAGCTGAAACTGCCACCCCTAAATGAGTTGCACCCATAAAGTTAGACAGAAGAAAGTAGACAGTTCACTAAAGGAGTGGACTTTACGCCCATTGATGTAAATCAGCAGAAAAAATTAAAAGCTAGAATTTTAAATAAAATTCTAGCCCGTAATATATTATAAATATGATATTAATTTATAGTAACATTAAATCGTTTATATTTTAATAATAAAAATTTAAATATGAGTATTATATTTATAGGGTAGCCGTTTTCAAAGTTATCTGATTGACACTCCCTACAGGAGTTTCCCACTATACTCAAATTGCACAATGTATTAATCTAAATATATTTAGATACAACTTCACATGCTACTTCTACAGCTCTTTCACAATTACGTTTTCTTTCAACACCGTCAAAATTTTTATAGTTGTTGCACATATCAAAGCATATTGTTGAGCCAAATACCTTTTCAAAATCATCTGAGATGTTTTTAAATATTGGATAAACATCTTTATTTAATTGAACTGCTCTATCACGTACAGTATCTTTTTCAAAAGGATCTTTTCTTCCATAGTTAAAACCCGCTACTATACATGCTGCTGATAATGCTCCACAGGTGTTTTTTCTGGTTCTTCCAATTCCACCACCAAATCCTGAAGATATAGTTACCAAATTACTGTCAAGTTCTGGATGTAAATCTAAATAGGCTTTTAATGTACATTCTGCACAATTTAAACCTTCTCTAAAATAATCTGTTGCACTCTTTACAAATAATTCTTTTTCATTTTCATTCATAATTAATCCTCCAATTAAAGTTTAAAGTCTTGTTAAGTTAATTGCTAGCAAAAGTATTTTATCTTGCGTTGGAGTTCAGGGATAACGGCCCCACACCCCCCACACAAAATTTTAAAATCTTTAAATCTAATAAATAACCTTATTTAGTATGTTAAGAGTTGTTAACCAATAATCTAATAAATAACCTTATTTAGTATGTTAAGAGTTGTTAACCAATAAAAAGAGAAGCTAGTATGCTTCCCTTTATTCAGGAATTACGGATATAGGAACAACGTGACTAAATCTGTTATTCGTGGTAAGGAGAAAAGGTAAAAAATCTTTTTTCCTTATGTTATATATTTATATGTCAGAAATTTACATGTCAGAAAGTTCAATCATTAAGTTACTAACAAACTCGTCATATAATTTCTTTCCTTCTATACTTTGAGCTTCTTCCGCTTTATTGATATAGTATGTTTCATCTTGTTTATTTACTTTAGCAACTCCATTAAAGAAATCACCAACATAATCATAGTCTAAAGAAATAACTTCTTTGCCCATTGGATTAATAAATCCATATTTCTTGTTTTTTTCAACTCTAGCAACCCCATCATAAAAATTCCATGCATAGTTATATATTATTGAAATAATTTCTTTGCCTGTTTTATCAACAAAGCCATATTTACCATCTTTTTTTACTCTAGCGAAACCGTTTATAAAGTTATTAGCATAGTCATATTTTACTGGAACAACTTCTTTACCTGTAGCATCAACAAATCCATATTTGCCATTTTTTTCAACTCTGCCAAGTCCATTACTAAAGTTATTAGCATCATCATAAATTACATTTGTTATACAATCTTTGTTAACAAAGCCGTATTTACCATCTTTTTTTACTCTACCAGCTCCATCTTTAAAATCCCATGCATAATCATATATTGCTGGTGCTACTTCCTTACCATCTTTGTCAACAAAACCATATTTACCATTTTTTTGAATTTTGCCAACACCATCACTGAAGTCCCATGCGTATTCATATTCTATAGGAGCTACTGCTTTACCAGATTTATTAAAATAACCATATTTACCATCTTTTTTTACTCTAGCAACATCGCCATTAAAATCCCATGCATGGTCATAGATTATTGGTACAATTTCATTTCCTATTTCATTAACAAAACCATACTTACCATCTTTTTTTACTCTAATACTCCAGTTTTCTAAATCATCAACAGTTTTAAAACAAATGTCTTCAATGCTTTCAATTTTTTTAGTAATACCCCATGCCTGCTCTGTATCTATTTCAACTTTATTATTTGGAATATACGCAGCATCATAAATTACAGGGATAATTTCTGTTCCTGTTACATCAATAAAACCAAATTTACCATCTTTTTCAACTTTAAAAAGTCCGTTAAAAGGTTGAATACTATCATAAATTAAAGGTATAACTTTTGTTCCTGTAGCATCAAAATAACCACATTTGCCATCTTTTTCAACTTTAAAAAGTTTTTCACTGATAGAAATTTTATCATAATTACAAGGTATTACATGATTTGCTGCTCTATCAATATAGCCATATTTATTATCTTTTTTTACTATTGCGTGGTCGTCGGTGAATGTCCCTATTTTATCATAAACACAAGGTAATATTTCCTTTCCAGCTTTATTAATAAAACCATGCTTACCATTTAATTTAACTGAAATGAGCTCTTTAACTCCAGAATAACAAATACTTTCATATGTACAAGGAAGTATTTCTTTCCCCTCGTTATCGATAATTCCATATTTTTCACCTTTTTGGACTAATATGAATTTTTTGGTAAAATTAAATACCCAATCGTAAATACAAGAAATTATTTCTTCACCTTTTTTATTAATATAACCAAATTTACCACCTTTCTTTACTATTGCAATACCGTTTTTGAAAGAATATCCATACGAGCCATCCCACTCATAGATAAAAGGTATAACTTCATTGCCATCTTTATCAATAAATCCTCCCTTACCAAATAGAGCATCCCAATCACTTAAACCTTCTCTTTTGTTAACACCCGCTAAACCTTCACTGAAATCTCTTACATCATCATATATACAAGAAATTAATGTTTTCCCTGATTTATCACTAAAACCAAATTTATTACCTTTTTTAAGTTTTGAAATTACCACACTATTTCCCCCTTGTTTTAATAATTATTATAAAAAATAAAATATCATTTTTTTGCATTCGTATATTTTATTTTAATGATAGTATAGTGCATTTTTTATAATTTTTCAACGCATGTTTAACATTTTAATAATATTTTTTTATTATTTCTTAATACCTTGTGAAAAATAAAAAAAATTGTTATTATGAAATTGTATCAAAATATTTTAACTGGAGGTAACATTATGAATGAACAAATTGAGCAAGCATATGAAAATATAAAAGATGTTGTTGTGCAAACTCCACTACTTTATAGCCAATTTTTGTCAAAAACGTATAAAAATAAAATTTACCTAAAATGTGAAAATTTACAAATTACTGGAGCGTATAAATTAAGAGGCGCATTAAATAAAATTCGCAATCTTACTCCAGAGGAAAAGAAAAAAGGAGTGGTGTGTGCATCAGCTGGAAACCATGCACAAGGAGTTGCCTATGCTGCTTCATCTGAAAAAATAAAATCTATTATAGTTATGCCAAAAACAACTCCATTTTTAAAAGTTCAATCTACACGTGATTTTGGAGGACAGGTTGTGTTATATGGAGATTGTTTTGATGATGCGTATCAAAAAGCAAAGCAAATTGAAAAAGAAGAAGGAATAACATTTGTTCATCCATTTGATGATATGGATATTATTAGAGGCCAAGGAACAGTGGCTCTTGAACTATTTGAGCAGCTTCAAGACATTGATGTAATTGTGTGCCCAATTGGAGGTGGTGGACTTATTAGCGGAATAAGCTTATACGCTAAATCCGTAAATCCAAATATAAAAATAATTGGTGTTCAAGCTGCTGGAGCAAATGCTATGGAAAAAAGTTTTAAAGCTAAAAAACTAATGGGTACTGACTCTGTAAATACTATTGCAGAGGGAATTGCTGTTAAAAATCCAGGGATGTTAAATTTTTCGTTTATTAGTCAATTTGTGGATGATATAGTAACAGTAACAGACCATAGCATTGTGGAAAGTTTATTGACTTTAATGGAAAAGCATAAAATTGTGGCGGAAACATCTGGAGCTACTTCTATTGCGGCCTTAAAAAAGATAAATTATAGTGATAAGAACATTGTGTGTATTGTCAGTGGTGGAAATATTGATATGATTAAAATTTCTTCTTTAGTTAACAGTGGATTGGTCTCTAGGGGACGAATGTTTTGTTTTAATGTGGAAATTCCAAATACTCCAGGACAACTAGTAAAAGTTATATCATATTTAACCGAACTAGGGGTTAACATTATTAATCTTGATCATAATCAATTTAAAGCTAAAAATAAAGTTCAAAATGTACAAGTGGAATTTACCATAGAAACCAATGGTTTTGAACATATTCAACAAGTTAAACAAACACTTGAAGAACATGGATATTTTATAACTCAACAATATTAAAAACATAACAAAACAAGGTATTAAATAAAGTAAATAACTTTTAAAGCGTGGGGTTGGGATCGCTCCTCAACCCAATTCTTAATCTTTTGTTATAAACAAATATTGCATTATAAAGAAATCAGCCTTAATAGTTGTACTAAGTGAAAATGAATTTTCCAACAACTTAACAAAAATATAATTTAGATGAAATTTAAGGAGGGATTTAGATGATTGGATTTATTGGTATTGGAAACATGGGTGGTGCTATTTTGAAAGGAATGATTAATTCAAACACAGTGCAAGCTTCAAATATATATGTTTTTGATGTTGATAAAACTAAGATGGAAGATTTAAAAAAAGAATACAATATAAACATGATAGAAAACACTTCAAAACTAGTAGAAACATGCAACATTATGATTTTAGCTGTTAAACCACATATTTGTGAAAAAGTTTTAGGTGAGATTAAACAATGTATTAAGCCAAAACAAATTTTGATATCCATTGCAGCAGGATGGTCAACAGCAAAATTGCGAGTAGCACTTGAACATAAAGGGAAAGTAATAAGTGTTATGCCAAACACACCTGCTATAGTGGGAGCTGGGGTTATAGCTTTAAGTAAAGACCATGATTTAGATATATCAGAGTTAGAAGAGGTAAAAGCGTTATTAAAAGGGAATGGATTAGTAGTGATGGTTGAGGAAGAAAAAATGGCAGCTACGACAGGGATTAGCGGGACAATGCCTGCTTGTGTAGCCATGTATATAGAGGCATTAACAGATGCTGGAGTATCTAATGGATTAAGCAGAGATTTTGCTCTACAAATTGCTGCTCAAACTGTTATGGGTACTGCAAAAATGGTTTTGGAAACTAAAACACACCCTGCTATTTTAAAAGACCAAGTTTGTACGCCAGCGGGAATAACTATTGAAGCAGTTGTTGCTCTGGAGGAAGATGGTTTTAGGGGAACTGTAATTCGTTCTGTAAACCGTTGTACCCAAAAATGTCTAGATATGCTAAAATAGAAAATGAATAATTTAATTAATGGAGGTAACTATGAAATATCTTATTTTTTCTGATATACATGGTTCAGCTGAAACAACTGAACAAATACTTAATATTTTTAAGGAAAAAAAATGTGATCAGATGATAATATTAGGAGACTATATTTACCATGGACCAAGAAATCCTTTAACTCAACAATATAATGCAATGAAGGTTGCAGAATTATTAAACGCTTATAAAGATAAAATTATAGGTGTAAGAGGAAATTGTGATTCTGAAGTGGATCAAATGGTACTAGACTTTCCTTGTGGAAATGATTATGCTTTAATTTGTGATAATGGAGTAAATATTTTTGCAACCCATGGCCATATATATGGCCCAAGTAATTTACCAACATTTACTTCTATTGACTTATTATTATACGGACACACTCATGTTTATGAAATTAGTAAAAAAGATGATACTATTTTGTGTAATCCAGGGTCAATTACCCTACCTCGTGGTGGAAATCCACCAACTTATGCTATCTATGAAAATAGGAACTTAACTATTTATGACTTTAATACTGATGAAGCACTTAAATCAATAACAATATAAAAATTAAGGGTGAATACTGTTCACCCTTATATTGAATTATATATTTGTTTTAAAGTTATAATAGTATCTCTTGTTTGAGCTGCATCTTCAAAACGTAGTTCCACCGCAAATTTTTTCATTCGTTTTTCTAAAGTTTTAATAGATTTTTCTAATTCTGATTTAGACATAGATTCAGGGTCTTTTTGTTCAAATAAATCTTTATTTGTTTCTTTAATAGATTTTGTAGCTACAATTAAGTCCCGTATATCTTTTTTTATAGTCTTAGGGATAATATCATGTTTAATGTTATATTGATTTTGAATTTCACGCCTTCTTTTAGTTTCTTCAATTGCAGCATTCATTGATCTAGTTATCTTATCTGCATACCTGAACCTCCTACCCATAAAGATGTGGAGGTTGTCGTTCACAATAAGACGCTACTCCTATTGCAGTTCTCTTAGAACTTCTTTAGCTTTCACTAAAGCACAGACTATATCTTCTTCTTCACCATTACGTGTTAAGAGCCACCCACTTCCACCATCAATCACTTATGGTGTACGACCCTCAAGAGGTCTAGTCGTTGAAGTTTCTCCTGTTTGGAGCTTACCTGCTCATTACCCATTGCTATAGTACTTAGGATTTAACCATATACCATCCAATCAATTTTTTCTGCTTTCGCAACATTCACGTTTAGTTATATTTCATACTTGCGTTGTAGTTTGATTGGCTTTAGGGGTTTCAAGCAATTCAAGTGGTATATTGCAACGGTCAAGCCGTTGTCTACGTACTAGTTTCCCAATACGCTTACTGGATTGAGGAGGCTTTTCCTGCCCTTATCCTATAATAACTTTCCCATTGGCATTTCTTGCACAGCGACCAATAGTTTGAATTAAAGAAGTTTCTGATCTTAAAAAACCTTCTTTATCAGCATCAAGAATTGAAACTAAAGAAACTTCGGGAATATCAAGACCTTCTCTTAATAAATTTATTCCAACTAGCACATCAAATACACCTAGCCTTAAATCTCTAACAATTTCAACTCTTTCTAATGTATTTATATCTGAGTGTAAATATTTTACTTTTACGCCCATTTCAGCCATATAGTCAGTTAGGTCTTCAGACATTCTTTTTGTTAGAGTGGTAATTAATACTTTATCCCCTTTCTGAGCTGTCAAATAAATTTCGTGCAATAAATTATCTATTTGGCCTTTTATGGGGCGAACATCTATTATGGGGTCAAGTAGCCCAGTTGGACGTATTAGTTGTTCTGCAATAGTGACAGAATGTTCCAGTTCGTATTGAGCAGGGGTTGCAGATACAAAAAGCATTTGATGTATTTGTTGTTCAAACTCATCAAAGCGAAGAGGTCTATTGTCTAATGCAGAAGGCAATCTAAATCCATAATCAACCAACACAGTTTTCCTTGCTCTATCTCCATTATACATGCCTCTAATTTGAGGGATTGTAATATGTGATTCATCCACAATAATTAAAAAATCATCTGGGAAATAGTCTAGTAATGTAAATGGTGTGCTGCCTTCTTCTCTATCTGCAAGATGACGTGAATAGTTTTCAACTCCAGAACAATAGCCCATTTCTCTAAGCATCTCTATATCGAAATTTGTACGTTGTTCTAGTCTTTGTGCTTCAAGGAGCTTATCTTGTTGTCTTAGTTCTTTAAGTTGTTCTTCCAATTCCAATTCTATTTTTTTAATAGCTAGGTTAAGTTTTTCTTGTGAAACAGAATAATGAGATGCTGGAAAAATTGCAACATGCTTACGATACCCAATTATAGTTCCTGTAACGATATCTATTTCTGAAATTCGTTCAATTTCATCTCCAAAAAACTCAATTCGCATAGCTTGCCCGCCACCTTCAACAGGAATAATTTCGACTGTATCTCCTCTTACTCTAAATGTACCTCTTGAAAAATCGTGATCGTTTCTATCATATTGAATGCTAACTAGCTTTTTCAATACGTCATCTCTTTCTATAATCATTCCTTCTCTTAAAGAAACAACTTGATTGGCATATTCCTCTGGGTCTCCTAAGCCATAGATACAAGATACACTTGAAATTACTATTACATCTTTTCTTTCCATCAAAGCTGTTGTTGCTGAATGTCGCAACTTTTCGATTTCTTCGTTGATACTCGCATCTTTTTCGATGTAAGTATCACTATGGGCAACGTATGCTTCTGGCTGATAATAATCATAATATGACACAAAATATTCTACAGCATTATCTGGAAAAAATTCTTTAAACTCACTATATAGTTGAGCTGCTAAAGTTTTATTATGTGCAATTATTAAGGTTGGCTTTTGTATATTTTGAATTATGTTTGCCATTGTAAATGTTTTACCCGAGCCTGTAACTCCTAATAATGTTTGAAATTTATTTCCTTCTGTAAGACTGCTAGTTAATTCGGTAATTGCTTGAGGTTGGTCACCCATTGGTTTATAATTTGATTGTAATTTGAACATTTTTTCTCCTTGTTGTATTTTGAATTAATAATTATATTTATATTATTGCCATAACATTAAAGTAAATAAACTTTTTAGAGTAGTAAAATAATCTGCTGGAGCTGTTAAGTTAAATAAGTTGTTTATGGTTACAACACTATATAAAGGATAGTACTCTACCTTTTATTGAAAAATAAGGCTAAACAACCTATTAAAATAAAAAATCACTAAATATTATAGAAATAAATTTTTGTTAAAGAAATATTATTTGCACAAAAAAGGTAATATCTTTTTGGAGACATTACCTTTTTTAAATTTTTTAGTTATAAGATTAACATTGCATCACCAAAACTAAAAAATCGATATTCATTTTTAATTGCAGTTTTATATGCTTGCAGTATAGTTTCTTTTGTACAAAAAGCACTAACTAAAATAATCAGAGTTGACTCAGGTAGATGAAAATTTGTTATAATACCGTCTACACATTTAAATTTGTAACCAGGATAGATAAAAATATCAGTTTTTCCAGCACAAGCTACAATATAACCATTTTCGTCTGAACAAGCTTCAAGTGTTCTTGTTGAAGTTGTTCCAACAGAAATAATTCGTCCACCACTATTTTTCGCATTGTTTATTATATCTGCATTTTCTTGTGTTACACTATAACATTCTGAGTGCATTGTATGATTTGTAATATCTTCAACTTTTACAGGTCTGAATGTACCAAGCCCAACATGAAGAGTTACATAAGCAATGTCTACCCCTTTTTGCTTAATTTTTTTCAATAATTCTTTGTTAAAATGTAAACCTGCTGTTGGTGCAGCTGCACTTCCATTGTGTTTAGAATATACTGTCTGATATCTTTCTTTGTCTTCCAATTTTTCATGTATATAGGGAGGCAAGGGCATTTCGCCAAGTTTGTCTAAAATTTCCTCCCAAATTCCATCGTATTCAAATTTAACTATACGTTTTCCATCATCAATAATTGTTTCTATCTGGGCTGTTAAAATTCCATTTCCAAATACAATTATATCTTCTTCTCTTACTTTTTTTCCAGGCTTAACTAAAACTTCCCAGTGGTTTTCATCAAATCTATTTAGTAATAAAAATTCTATTTTTCCACCTGTATCTTTTTTTTCTCCAAATAATCTAGCTGGAATAACACGTGTGTCATTTAATACTAAGCAATCCCCTTTGTTTAAATAATCTATTATGTTCGAAAATTGCCTGTGTTCAATTTTGCCATTTTTATTATTAATAACCATAAGTTTTGATGCTGTTCTATCTTTTAAAGGAGCTTGGGCAATTAACTCTGAGGGTAAATCAAAATAAAACTCTGTTGTTTTCATCTATTGTATGTCTCCTCTAAATTTCTATACTTTCTGTTCTTTCAAGAAAAGCTCTATATGAAGGAACAAGATATGTTCTTAATTTTTCTCTTATTATAATTGGATTTTCTCCTGCTTGAATAGAAAGAATTCCTTCCATTATCATTTCTCTAAGCAATATTTCTTCGGCAGTTTTCTTTCTAAGGTTATTTGCAATAGGTAAGGCAAAAAAGTTTGCAATTATAGTCCCATAGAATGTAGTTATTAATGCCATTGCCATACTTGGCCCCAATGTTGTAGGTTCAGAAAGTCCAATTAACATGTTTATAAGACCAATCAGTGTACCAATCATTCCCCAAGCAGGGCCTAAATCTGCTACAGTTTGCCAAAATTTTTGTGGTTTAGAATGACGTTCTTTAATTAATAATAAATCATTTTGTAAGATATCTCTCACAAGAGCATAATCTGTACCGTCAACAATCATCATAATGCCTTTTTTTAAAAACCTGTCATCAATGCCAGCCATTCTATCTTCCAAAGCCAAAAGTCCTTCTTTTCTTGATATTAAAGATAAATCTTCTAATTCCAAAATATAATGTGATATATCTTTATTAGTTTTTGAAAATACTATTTTTATTGCCCTTATACCTTCTAAACAGTCTTCAATTGAATAGGAAGTAATCAATGAACTTGTAATTCCTCCTACAACAATTAATATCGATGGAAAGTTGTAAAAATTTTCAAGCCTTCCTTCCAAAAATATAGCTGATGAGATAAAAACTATGCCTAATAAAAAGCCTACTGGTGCACTTCTGTCCATACTAAGTTCTCCTTATTAAAATATTTTTTTTATAATTAGAGAGAATACTATCCGTTATTTATAACTAAGGAAATAAAAACAAAGATCTTTTTTCTTTGATTAACATTAATTATTACCAAGTTAAACCTAATTTAAACATGAACTATTTAAAATCTGTGCTGTTATAAAATGTGCTACGTTATAGTAAAGGTATTTAAAATAGTAGCAACTAAATTTGATTATAGTAGTGCAGGAGAGGAGCTCTCAACCCATCCAAAAAATACTTCAGCTTATAAGTACATATAATATAATAAAATATTTAACTAGCACAATTGGCAATTTACTTATAAAAAAGTAGAGTACTATCCTTTTATATAGTGTAGAGTAATTAAATATTAAGTAGATAGAACTGATGTTATCCCAAGATAATTATAAATAAGTATGCTAATCCCTTAATTTTTGTCAAGTACAGTAGTAATACTTGCTACTTAAATTAATATTACCCATTATGTTTTAAATTATTATATATAATAAAGAATTATATTTTGCTAATAGAATTCTAAAATTATACATATAATTAAAAATGTATAGCTTGAATTTGTAAATTATTTTCTATAAATATAAAAAAATTTTGTTGCATTTAAATGTTCTTAATTTAGGTGATACTGATCAAATTAAGGAAACATTATAATTATGAAATGTAAAGTAATATTGTAATAGTGGTCGTACGTAAAACTCAAAGAATATAACAAATAAATATAAACATAAGAGGTCCAGGATTGATGCCCCTGCACCAGTATAATCAAATTTAGTTACTACTATTTAAAAGTGATATTACTATATTTAGCTAAATTATCAATTTTAATAAGGAGGCGGTTAAAATGTTTAGTATTAAAAAAAGTTTAAAAAATATTCCTGTACCTATTTTACCAACTATGGTAGGGGTGGATACTCTTTCAAATGTATGGATATTAGAAGAATTTTCATTAATTCGGCATATAAGTGTTTGGGCTGGAATTATAATTTTATGTTTATATACTGGAAAATTAATTTTATACTTTGATGTAGCAAAATCTGAATATCTAGATGGAAAAATTTCAAGCTTACATGCAGGTTTTACTATGTTAATAATGATAACAGGAGGATATTTTGTTGATTATTTTCCTGTCTTTGGAAAGACTATTTGGTTTTTTGGTATATTTTTACATATTATTCATTTAAGTTTATTTGTGTATCTTCATATAATAAAGAATTTTGAAGCTAATAATTTTGTGCCAACATGGCTTGTAACTTTTGCTGGACTTATGACAGCGACGGTAGCTGGAACATCAATGAACGAACCAGAAGTATGCACTGCTATTGTATGGTATGGACTTATAGTGCCTATTGGAATCGTGTGGCCACTTATGGTATTTAGACTAATAAAAAATCCTATTAGAACCGGTTCTATAGTAATGTCAAAAGCTATTTTAGCAGCACCACCTAGTTTATTCTTAGTTAGCTATTTAAATATAGTTGAAGAACCCGTACATATAGTTATCTACATCGTATATGGGATTATTTTAACAGTTTTAGTATACATAATATTTATGCTAAGTAAATTTCTAACCCTTGGTTTTAATCCTTCGTTTGCATCTTTAACTTTTCCATTGGCAATTGCCTGTTTAGCTTCTACTAAAATGATAGATTACTTTTATGAACAAGGACAATATTTTATAGCACAAATTATCACTGAAATTCTAGGGATACAAATTTATATGGCAACATCTATAATTGGAGTTATAGCATTTAAATTTTTTACGTTAATTCCAAATCATTATAAACAAGAAAAAAAGAATGCCTGAACATCTTTTAAAAAGTAACTAATTTTGGTATAATGTAATATAAGCAAATATTTTGCTCAATATAAGATGAAAGGAAAGTAAAAACATGGGAGAAACAGATCAATTAGAAGTAAAAGTAAAGTTAAAGGTAGCAGATGTATTTAGATATAATATGTACATTGGATATAGAGGATTATTAAACAAGATTTTTTTAGCTATAGGATTTGTATTAGCTGGGTATATTATATACAAATTTGGAATTAGACAAACAAGTGTTGCAGTATTTGCTTCTCAAAATATAGTATGGATTGTTCTTAGTGTATTTATGTTAATTGGAAAACCACTTAAAATTTGGAAAATTACTGCTATACAAATGCAATTACCAGTGTTTTCAGGTATTTCAACATATATATTTAAAAAAGAATCTATTTATATTGAAGTTGGAGATTTAAAAGATACTGTACCTTGGGAAACATACAGTAAAATAATTGAAACAAAAAAAGACTTTAGATTATTTGTAAATCATGTACAAGCGCAGATAATCCCGAAACATCTTATGAATTCTGATCAAATTAGCAAATTGAGAGAAATAATAAAACAAGCAAACCCGAAAGAAATTTATATACTAAAAGGATAAATATATGGAAAAACTATTTCATTTTACAACTTCAACTAGATGTTTACAATGGTTTAATAATGATTGGACAGAAATTGAAGATTTTTTACAGAAACATAATTTAAACGGGATTGAGCTGGGATTATTCCCAGATTATCCTATAAAACACATACCAAAACATGTTGCAACGGGAATTCATCTTTCATTTTATCCAGAATGGCTGGAATTTGATAAAGAACCTATGATAGCTTCATATAAGTTGCAATATCAGAAAGCAAAGCAACTTGGAGCAAAATATATGGTATTTCATGTGAGTCATGTTAGACCTGTTGATACATTTACATGGAAATTTGATTATACTGATGAAGTAGTAGTTGATGCTACCATAGATCTATTAAATTGTATTTTTCCTCAAGACGAAGACGGGCCCATGTTATTGTTTGAAAATTTATGGTGGCCTGGATTAACATTTTTAGATAAAAATATATGTCGAAAATTACTGGATAAAGTTAAGTATAAAAATAAAGGATTTGTTCTTGATATATCTCATTTAATCTTGATGAATAAAAGTATTGATAGTGATGATAAAGCTTATAATTTTATAAAAAAAGTTATGAGTAATTTAGAAACGTTTAAATCATATTTTAAAGTTATTCATATAAATAAGACTCTACCAAAACACTATATGAAACAGAATCATATGTATAAGTTGGAGAGTTATAATTTAGCTAAAGATGAATCTATAAAGAAGAAAATCTTATTGAGTCATATAAAAAAAATGGATCCTCATTTACCTTTTGATAGTCCATTTATTAATGACATTGTAAATTTAGTTGACCCTAAATTTTGTGTTTATGAAACGAGCCCTAAAGATATATATGAATTAAATTATTTTGTAAAAACACAAAATAGTTTTTTTAGTTCATGAATCACTGATTTAACTAAACATAAATAAAATTTTTTAATATATTGTGAAAATTTTAAAAAGTGCTATATAAATATAGCACTTTTTTTTCGTTTTATTCACATTTATTAATTAGATATTAACTAATTTTTAAATCAAAACAGTAATATAAACATAAAAATTTAAAAATTAGTTATTAAACAAGCTCTTTTATTATAAATATATAATAAGAACATTATCAATATAGCAAGCCTAACCTACAATATAAAAAGTTAAGGTTAGCATTAAAACAATTAATAATTGAAATAAAACATTGGAAAGGGAGAAGATTATAATGAGAAAAAAAATTGCATCAATTACTATGGCAATGGCGATGTTATTTCCAGCAACAATTTATGGTGATGTTTATGGAGAAGTAAATGTTAATACTTTAAATGCTAGAGAAAGTATCTCTGTAAATAGCAAAATTATAGCTCAACTAGATAAATATGACAAAGTTGAAATACTTGAGCAAATTGGAGAATGGGTTAAAATACGAGTAAATAATGACGAAGCTTATGTTAAAAGTAATTTCTTAAATGTAACCAATGTCATCGCAGAAGTTATAAGTAATGGGGTGCGATTAAGAAACTATCCAGATGAAAACAATTCTTTAATTTTATTAGAATTACATAAAGGTGCAGATGTAGTAATTGAGTATAAAGTAAATGATTGGTATAAAGTTAGATATAATAATACAGAAGGATTTATTCAAGAAAATTACATAACAGCACCAAATTTAAGAGATGTGGATTCACAAAGTATTGGATATGTGAATGCAGTAGAAAGTTCTATAAACAACGTTGTATACAGTCCACAAGCAAGAACCTTTGCAAGCCCAAAAACGGTAGAATTAAAAACATCAGAATTTAAAACTTCCAATACTTATCTAGGGCAACAAATAGTTAATACCGCTTTAAGTTATAGAGGGATAACTCCTTACAAATATGGGGGAACCAGTTTAAAATATGGAGCAGATTGTTCAGGTTTCGTTCAACAAATTTATAAAATGCATGGAATTAATTTATCAAGAAATTCTGCTGCACAATATGCAAATAACGGGTATAACGTCAGTCAATCAAATATGATGCCAGGAGATTTAATTTTTTATGGAAATGGATCTGTTTCACATGTGGCAATTTATATGGGCGGTGGTCAAGTAGTCCATTGTAGTGATTATGGAACCGATGTCATAGTTGGGTCTGCATATAATATGGGTAAACCAATTATAGGAGTTAAAAGAGTAATCTAATATATTATTTTTCTTATAAAAATTAAAAAATATAAAACCAGGTTGTTAAATATCCTAAAAGCAAATAACAGATTTAGTCACGACCTGACTAAATCTGTTATTTATACTTGAAATAAACTTGAACTTAAGATACAATTTAATTAACAAAAAAATTAAGCATAAAATTACTTTTATTATTACATAACATACGAAAAGCATTATAAATCTAAAAATACTTGCTTTGTATAAATGAACAAAATTAAAGTATGCAAAATTATTTCGGTTTAATATAATAATTTTATTATTTTAGTAGCAAGTACTTTAAAAATTTGGTATAATAAAATAGACAGGTATTTTAATAATTATTTGATCATTATTTTAAAGGAGTAAAAAAATGCAAATCGATAGTAGTTATATGTTAAGGTGTTTCGAAGAACTTATAAAAACACCGAGTCCAGTTGGATATTTTATTCAAATTAATCCAATTGTTAAAAAACTTGCTAAAGAATTAGGATTTCAAGTTACATATGATAGAAGACATACTGCTTATATTGAGGTTGAAGGTGAAGATAATTCAAAGACTGTATTGGTAGGTGGCCATCTTGATACACTGGGAATGACTGTACGTAGAGTAGAAAAAGATGGGACAATTTTAGTTCGCCAATTAGGTGGATTAAATCATGCAAGTATTGAAGGAGAAACTGTAACAATTCATACACGTTGCGGAAAAGAATATACAGGGGTGTATACTTGTAAATCTCATTCTGTCCATGTTTTTGATGATGCAAGAAGCTTGGAAAGAAGTATAGAAAGTATGATGATACTAATTGATATGCCAGTAAAAACAAAAGAAGATGTGTATAATTTAGGTATCCGTAATGGAGATATAATATCTATTGATCCACATTTTAGCATTACTCCAAATGGATATATTAAGTCAAGATTTATAGATGACAAAGGAGCAGTAGCTACAATTTTTACATCATTAAAATATCTTGTTGATAATAATTTAAAACCAAAATATAGAACTTTGATAGCACTTCCTCACTATGAGGAGATAGGATATGGAGGTTCGTATATTCCAAGTGAAGTGGAGGAATTTTTAGCAATAGACATTGGATTAATTGGCCCAGATTATGAGGGAAATGAATTTAGTGTATCTATATGTGCTCAAGATGCAACTGTTTTTTATGATTGGGATTTAACAAATAGATTAATTGAATATGCAAAAAAAGCAAACTGTGACTATGTGGTTGATACATATTACAGATATGGAACAGATGCAGGTGCTGCTATTAAAAGTGGGCATAATGTTGCTGGAGCAGTTTGTGGAATGGCAGTGTATAATACACATGGAGTTGAACGCACAAACATAAGAGGGTTTGAGAATACAACGAAATTAATAATTTCTTATTTAAGAGCAGAGTCTTAGGTTTAATATAAATTATAATAGACGTACTTATAAGTTTAAAGGTTTGGGAGCTTTGCTTCCACACCTCTATAATAAAATTTAACTACTATTATAATATGTGAAGTTCAATTTATATAAATTTGTATAATAAAATCTATTAAATTTGTATAAAACTAATATTGTAAAAAGAGCATATAATAAAATTAGTTAATAATTTTACAATGCTCTTTTTATTTTCAAAAAAATACTTGACAAATTCAACTAAAAAATGTAAAATAGAGCAATTAGATATTGTATTAAGAAAAGGGGGGTTAAGCATATGAATACTGAACTTATTTATCAAGTTATGAAAGAAATACAACAAAATGGCAAAACTTTACCAACATATATTTTAAGCAGACCATTGCATTGGACATCAAGAGTATACTTAGCAAGTTTATTAAATCAAGAAACTGAGTGCAATAAAATTTATAATATTTTAAAAGATATTTACGAGGAAAATACTTTTAGATATCATAAAGACATACATGGTGCATATGAAACTTATATTGAAGAGAAAGTTCAATTTTTACTAACTCTTGCTAGTTTGAACATCAAAGTAACAGGAAAAGTTAAAGGAAGCATTAAATACTTAGATGAAGCATTAACCATGTTGGATGCAGCAGAAAGTGTAAAACCATATATAAATTTAAGAGAAGTAAAAGAACTTAGGACAACTTACTTAGACATGCAAAAAGCTGCGAATGTATAAATTGAATTTTAAATATCGATATTTTTAGGCATTCATATTGATTTTTATATCAGTAAGAATGCCTATTATTATGTGTTTATTAATACTGAAAATAAACATTATTTATTGGTTACGATTGACGCTCCACATGCCAGAATCTGGCCCTTAAGGTTGTGGTACCTGTTCAACAGTGTAGTCTGGGAATACTCCCATCTCTGGAAGATATCCATCTGCAGGGTTGCCCATTCCAGAATCTGGCCCTTCAGGTTGTGGTACTTGTTCAACAGTATATTCTGGGAATATTCCCATCTCTGGAAGATATCCATCTGCAGGATTACCCATTCCATAGTCTGGCCCTTCATATTGAGGCACTTCTTCAACAGTATATTCATTTTCTGGAAATATACCCATTTCTGGAAGATATCCATCTGCAGGATTACCCATTCCATAGTCTGGCCCACTAGGTTGTGGTACTAATTCAAAGTTATATTCAGGTGCTTTATTCATTTGTTCTAATATCATATTTGCAGTCATGGCTAGATCTACAATAAGTGTTGTTGAAGCTATTGTACTATCATCATTATTAGTTATTACAAGAGTATAGCTACCTGTTGTTACTAAAGACCCCGCAGGAATATTTATAATAAAGGTACTAGTGTCCATAGTTACACTATCAGCAGCAATATTGGACCCATCAGGCTTAGTTATACTTGCTGAATAGTTTCCTGTAGTAACCCAGGTTCCTCCTGTATATGTTAAATTAAGTACTATAGCAGCAGAAGTTGTTGTTACAGGGTCAGGACTCTCTAAAGTCGGTGGTGTACTAGGAGTTACACCTGATGTTGCACTTATAGCAAATGTTGTTGAAGCTGTTGTACTATCAGCAGTATTAGTTATTACAAGAGTATAACTACCTGTTGTTAATAAAGACCCCGCAGGAACATTTATAGTAAAGGTGCTAGTGTCCATAGTTACACTATCAGCAGCAATATTGGACCCATCAGGCTTAGTTATGCTTGCCGAATAGTTTCCTGTAGTAACCCAGGTTCCTCCTGTATATGCTACAGTTATTGATGTTGATGTTGTTGTTACATCTGTAGGAGATGTTAATGTCGGCGGTGTACTTTCATCAGCAGGAGGAGTTACACCTGATGTTGCACTTATAATAAATGTTGTTGAAGCTGTTGTACTATCAGCAGCGTTGGTTATTACAAGAGTATAGCTACCTGTTGTTACTAAAGACTCTGCAGGAACATTTATAGTAAAGGTGCTAGTGTCCATAGTTACACTATCAGCAACAATATTGGACCCATCAGGCTTAGTTATGCTTGCCGAATAGTTTCCTGTAGTAACCCAAGTCCCTCCTATATATGCCACAGTTATTGATGTTGATGTTGTTGTTACATCTGTAGGAGATGTTAATGTTGGTGGTGTACTTTCATCAGTAGGAGGAGTTACATCTGTTGTTGCATTTACAGTAAATGTTGTTGAAACTGTTTTATTCTCAGCAGTATTAGTTATTACAAGAGTATAACTACCTGTTGTTGCTAAAGACCCTTCAGGAACATTTATAGTAAAACTTTCTGTTGACATAGTTACACTAATAGTAGCAGCAATACTAGAGCCATCCTTAGTTATGGTTGCTGAATAGTTTCCTGAAGTATCCCAAGTTCCTCCTGTATATGCCACAGTTATTGATGTTGATGTTGTTGTTACATCTGTAGGAGAAGTTAATGTTGGTGGTGTACTTTCATCTTCATCTGTTCCACTATCATTATTGTCGTCATCATCGTCATCATCGTCATCGTCATCATCGTCATCGTCATCATCGTCATCATCGTCGTCATCGTCGTCATTTGTATATTTTTCAAGCCTATCCCCTTCTAAAACCATTCCACCAACTACAACATCTATACTATTACTACTAACGTAAACTTTATTTGGAATAATAAAAGATATTACATCCTTTACATTTGACATAAGAGTACTAATCTTTCCTCCACCATTGATTTTAACTTTATCTTCAGCCATAATCCCTATAACTTGAGAAGAAGAGTCTATATTAATACTAGCTGCAGCCAATTCTGATAAATTAGATACATTTTTAATCTTCATCTCCGTAACCACTGCTTGTTCTAATTCCACTTGAGCACTACGATAAATTTCTACATTACCAAATGCTCCTTGTAAAATAGATTTAGATTCTGGTTCAATTATAATATCAATTCCTATATTTCCTGTATTTACAATTCTAACAGAACTTATAGTGTTCATTTTAATTGGATTACGATACTTTCCTCCATTGACTTTAATGGTATCGCCTCCTTCGATAATTACTTCCCCCATAACTTCAACATTATTTAGTGTTATGTCGCCATTATCAATCCCTTCCGTAATATAAAGATTCCCAGCGATAATCATATTATTTAACACAACATCTTCTGTACTAATTAATAAGCTACCAGGAACATTATCTGAATATACTCCCGATTGTGTAATCATTCCCGCTGTAAGTTTGTCTATCATTTGTGCAAATTCAGTTTTTGTAACTTTTTCAGATGGTCCAAGCTTAATGGCTTTAGCAAGATATCCCCGTGAATACATAGCTTCAATACTTTCTTCTGCCCATCCTGAAATTGCATCTACATCACTATATGGAAGCTTATTGTTTGAGTCTGATGATATATTGTAGGCTTGAGCTAGTGCATATATCATCTCCTCACGGCTTATTGCTCGGTCTGGCTCAAAAAATTTATCTGGATCATACATTACTTTTGCACTGCTAACTTTAGATATTGCCTTTGCATTGACATTTCCTGCAGTATCTATATATGTTACTGCTTTTGATACATCTTGGTATTCAAAAATGTCTACTAAGTAGCTTGCAAATTCTCCTTTTGTTATTAGCTCATTAAGATTTCCACTTACAATTTGCTCGTTTTTCCAAGGATTTGGCCCCCAAGCTTTAACATCCACCCAGATTGGGGTTGTTATTGGTCCTGCAAAAATATTTGATGCAATTAAACTTGTTGCTACAATCATTGCTAATCTTGAATTTTTTAATTTACTAGACATATAATCCTCCATTTATGTACTTTTTGTAAAGGCCTGTATTATTAGGCTCTATTACATAATATTTTGACAGCTTGTATAATTATTACTGGTTTCACTTAAAAAAAAGTTTGCAACATATATTCTCATTTCAAATGAGAGAAAAGACCAAAGTTTTTTTCTATTATCATGAATAACCAGTTATGCTAGGTAAATATTTTTTTGTAAGACGGACTTATAAG